>JBIKOK010000362.1:0-4675 GCA_044358025.1 Opitutaceae bacterium | reverse complement strand
TGCCGGGAAGCTGGCGGGATCCATCCGGGAACCTTCCGGGAAGCTGGCGGGACGGTTCGGGGACGATTCGAGGACGATTCGAGGACGGTTCGAGGGCTGCTTGGCGGGGGAAGCGCGGTCAGACCAGGCCGGCGACTGGGCGATGGGGCGGAGCCGGGCGAGCGGCGATCGAGGTCCTAGCCGACGAGTAGGTCAGCGGGCCAACCGGGGGATTCAGTGAGGAAGCGGGGCCGGCCGGCCGCACCGGCCGCCATGTCGCCCGTGTCGCTGTCGGTGATCGCGAGGCGGGCGACGTGCTCGGCGCGGGGGCGCTGAAGGTCGGGCAGCGCACCGCGATCAACGACGACCTGAGAATCCAGCCACGCCGGTGCGGAAACCACGAGGCCCTCGGGCTTGACGTAACCGAGCCACGCGAGACGGTCGGCGAGGACGGGGTCTTTGGTCGCGGGGGTGGACATCGCGGGGAGGTAGAGCGAACTCAGGCGGAGTGGCTCTCGGGCGATGGGAGCGGATCGTCGGGCGGGAACGGGAGGTGCACTTCGGCGAGTTTCATGGCCGCCCACGTGCCGCGACGCGCGAGCGAAATATGCGGATCGATCACGGCCAGCTCGCCGGTGGCCTGCATGCGCACGACATTTTCGTCATGGAGGTCGTGCGCCAGCACCCCGGTGTCCGCGTGGTAGTAGGCGTAGTAGCCATCATCCACCACGCCATCGAAAATCAGTTGAACGGACACGAACCCCAGCGCGGCCATCAGGGTCGCGACCTCGGCCTTGGCGACGAGCGGTTGCTCGCTGTCCACCTCGACGTGGGGCTGCGAGACGATCGGGGTGAGGGCTTTGCTCTTGGGCTGAATGGCGAAGCCCTCGAGGCGGTAGGCCGTCTCGGGAAAAAGGACAGCATGGAGCCGCAGGCGGACGAAGTAGTCACCGAGCGTGCTTTCGTTGATGCCCTTGTAGAGGCGTTTGAACCACCGGCCGGACTCTTCGTCGTGGTAAACGTGATGCTCCGCGCCGCCGAGGCGACCCTCGGCCTCCCACCGGGCTTGAAAGGCGGCGTCATCGAACGTCGCGGCGTGCGCCTCGGCCCAGAGCCGAAGATGGCGCCGCGCCTCCAGATCGTGGGAGCGCAGCCGCGTCAGTTCGACGACTGACTGCGGGAGCTGCGGGATTTGAGGTAGTGGTAGCCCCTGAGCGCCTGCGCGGTAGACACCTTCGGCTGACCGGAAATCGAGGCCACGGTGGCTTTCCTCACTTGGAGAGCCGAGGAGGGCGCCAAAGGTGCGGAGGGTGTTTTCGACAGGGTGGAGGGCATAGCGGTCACAATGTCTAAGTTGGAGGGCAGCGAGGGTCAAGGCGCTGAGAGGCCCCGAGGGAGATGAAGCGGGCGCGGTCATTGTCGCGACTCGCCGGTGCCGCCGCGGGTGAGGGCGGCGGCGAGGAGGACGTTGGTCTCGAGCACCCAGCGCGGTTTCATGCGGTGGGCTTGCGGGACGATCGAGCGGGCTTGGCGGCCGGGGACGGTCGGGCGGCGCGAGTGGCGGCGATCTCGGCCTCAATGGCGGCCAGGTCGAGATCGGCGGTGCCGGCGCGGAGGGCTTCGGCTTGGGCGGCGGCGAGGGCTTGGCGGAGGCGGAGGCCGCGCAGGGTGTCGATATCGGCGTCGATGCCGAGGGGGGAGGCCCCGACGAGGTAGGCGGTGGGCCGGCCGTTGACGGTGATGATCTGGGGGCCGGAATTTTTGACGCGGGCGAGGACGCGGGCGGGTTGCTGGGAAAGTTCCCGGGTGGTGATGAAGGCGATGCTCACAGGGCGGATTGTCCGACGATTGTGCGGCAGCGTCAATGGGTGGGTGATGGGCCGGCCAACCCAGCGGTGGCCCGTGCGGGGGCGGCGAGGGCGAGGGTCGCCCGGTCAGGTCCCGTAGAGTCGGATACGACGGCCGCGAGGTTTTGGCCACCCTCCGCGGAGACGGGTGGCCCGCCGTGCCCCGGTTCGGCGGAGCCACCGACTGAGACACGGCCGGCGCGGAAGAGGGGCCGGAGCAGGCGCGGGGCGGCTGGGCAGGGTTTCAGCCCGAGGTCAGGGGGTTCCAGACGCGGGTGAAGCCGAAGCCCTCGAAGTCTTTGACGTTGGCGGTCGCGAATTCGGTGACGCCGTGCTGGCGGAGGCTGAGGGCGGTGCGCGCATCGAAGAGGCGGCGGCGGGCGAACTGCGGCTGGGCGGCGTGTTGCCACAAGGCTTCGTGGGCGGCGAGGGAATCGGCCGGGTAGCCGAGGATGCGCCAGCGGGGGTGGTGGCGGTAGGCTTGAATGACTTGCGCGGCGGGTGCAGCGGCCAGGGGCTCGGGGAAAATGGCGGGGTGGCGCAGCTGGAGATAGAATTCGGCCAAAATGAATTCGCTGAGAGCGACGTCGTCGCGCGGCGCGAGACTGGTCAAAAAGGCGTGGGCCGCGGGATGCTCGGGTGCCGCGGCACTGTAGGCATAGAGGAGCAGGTTGGTATCGAGGGAGATCATCGGAGCGGGGCGCGGTCGGACCGCGGCGGGGCATCAGGACGCGGGCAGGCGCGGTTCGACGTCTTGCCAGAGCGCCTCCTTGAGTTGTTCAGCGCTCAGGCCGCGCCAGCCGCAGGTCTGGGAGGAGGGCGGCTGCCAAGTCAGCGGAACGCGGGGCGGTGCGCCGGGCGGGGGTTCCGGGAATTGTTGGAGGAGTTGCTCCGCGCCGCGGCGGAGCGTCTCCGCGAGCGACCACTCTTTCTCCGCCGCGACCCGCTTGAGGGAGCGATAGAGGTCGTCCGGGAGCTGGATTTGGGTTTTGATCACGATGTAAAAATGATGGAGATGGCGGCTTGATGTCAAACCGGTGGACCGAGTGAGGGGGCGGAAAAATTGAGGCCGCGCAGGACCAGGGCGATCGTTCGTTTGGCGGGGCGGAAAGGGCCGCGAGGCGGTGCGGGAGGGTTTTTTCGCTGACGAGGTGAGCGAGGATCAGGGAGGGGGGCGATGGGGGACGAGCCGGGCGAGGGGCGAGCGCGCCCGGTGGGGACCTGGGCGAGATCCTTCCGGGAAGCTGGCGGGATCCTTCCGGGAACCTTCCGGGATCCTTCCGGGAAGCTGGCGGGACGGTTCGGGGACGTCGGGGCGGCGGAAGCGCCGTCAGACCGCGCCGGCGGCCCGGGCGAGGGCGGGCCGGCGGGCACCTTGGCGGTTGGAAAACCGCCGCTCCGTGACGGGAGCGCGTGGATTTCGCGGCGAGCGCGCCCGGTGGGCGACGCTGCCCGGATCCTTCCGGGATCCTTCCGGGAAGCTTCCGGGAAGCTGGCGGGAAGCTGGCGGGACGGTTCGGGGACGGTTCGGGGACGATTCGAGGACGGTTCGAGGACGATTCGAGGACGGTTCGAGGACGTTGGGGCGGCGGAAGCGCGGTCAGACTAGGCCGGCGGCCCGGGCGAGGGGGGCGAGCCGGCAGATCGGCGGTTGGAAAACCGCCGCTCCATTGCGGGAGCGCGTCGATTTCGTGGCGAGCGCGAGCGGAGGGGACGGTGGCCGGAAACCGAGCGCCGGAACGGCCTTTTACCCGGAGTTCCCTCCAACCCGCTTTCCGCGCCGGCGAAAAATGAAAGAACCGAGAACGACGGATGCCCTCACAGGCCCTGATGGATCGGAGGCTGGTCCGGTGGGCGGGGCGAAAGGGCCCACGCGGTCCGCCCTGCCACGGCACCTCGTCCGCGGGCGCCCTGCGCGTTGACGGACGACGGCGGAGTGCTACCTTGCCGCCGTGGAAATCACCTTTTTAGTCGAATCGTGCGCCGAGACAGGCGGTTTCGTGGCCCGCTGGGACGATCCGGCCGGCGGTGGCCTCACGACGCAGGCCGGCACGGACGATGGGTTCAATCCGGGGCCGTGAAACACCCCTCCCGGACCCGCCCCCCCTGGAAATCCAGTCCCTTGGCAGTAAGCGCAAGACCGCGCAATCCTGGGGCTAAAACGATGAGGTCATTTGCCCTCTCACTCACGCTGGTACTCTGGCTCACCGGCTGCGTGGTCGGACGGGCCGGCGATGTCGCCGCCCTGCGCCATGCCTTCGCGACCGCCAAGCCGGGCGCTACGCTCGTCATTCCGCCGGGTGACTACGCCTTGGACGGCAAGGTACCGATCCCGCTGAAATCCGACCTGACGGTCATCGCCGATGGCGCGACCTTCCTCCTCCCTGAACGCATGGGCGACAAAGCCCGAGCGGTGATCTTTCAGGGAGAGAACGTGCGCAACCTGACGTGGCGGGGCGGCCGCTTCGTCGGTCACGTCTTCGACCAGTCACGCTCCGACAACACCTGGGAGCCGAACGTGAATACCCGCGGCATCCTCATCACGACCTCCGTCGGGGGCCTCACCGAGAACCTCCGCTTCGAGAAGATTCAGTCCAACGGTCTAGCCGGCGCGGCCATCACGGTGCTCGGCGCCGAGAAGAAAGGCACGGACAAGGAAGTCCTGACCTACGCGAAAGGTATCCAGGTGACGGACTGCCGACTGGAACGTACCGGCAAGTATATGTGGGATTACGGGTACCTCTGGCAAATCACGGTCTGGCCAGAAGAATACGGACCGACCGAGCACGCTCATGCCCAGAAATACTTCCGTCACGACCTCGTGCGAGACGGCGTTCGGATGGACGCCG
>JBIKOK010000152.1:0-15737 GCA_044358025.1 Opitutaceae bacterium | reverse complement strand
TTCTTGACGTGAGCAGGTCCAGACAGGGTGGTGGCCCCGGGCGATGTCGCGCTGCGGGCGTGCGGGTTGGTCCCGCAACTGTGGTGGGACGGAGAGCTCGACCGGGCGAGCGTGGGGTTGGCGGAGGAGCGGTTGTTGCAGGCGCGGGTGCGCCAGCTGGCGGGCGATCTCGCGTGGCGGCCGTTGGCGGAGCGGGTGCGCGGTGTTGCGGCCGGAGGTGGCGGTGGACTACGCCGGGGCGGCGGTGCCGCGGAGGGTGCTCGCGACGTTTGAGGCGATGCTGGGCGACGCGGGGGCCGCGGATTGGGGCGCGACTGGCGGAGGCCCGCGGGCGGACCGAGCCGCCGGCGGTCAGGGCAGGCGGGTGAAAACCGCGCCCTCGCAGACGACGCTTTTTTCGTCGCGCAGTTCGATGGTGCCGAGGGAGCTGGCGCGGATCAGCGGAGTTTTGGTGGCTTGGCGGAAGGCGAAGAGGTAGGTGCCGCTGCGGTTGGCCGTGAGCGCAACGCCGGTGCCAAACTCTTGGTAGTGAAACGTGCCGTCGGCGCGGATTTCGAGGAGCCGTTCCCCGGTCTCGCCGCTGGTCGCATAGGCTCCGACAAAGCGCTGCTTGAGGCTGGCGAGAAGATCGGTCGCGGCGATGGGTTCGAACTCGGATCGCGGCGCGGGCGGCGGCGGTGGCTCGGCGGGGGCGGGGGCGTAGAAGACCCAGAGGATACCGCCGGCGACGACGAGCAGCAGGGCCGCGAGGGAGAAGACGCGTCGGCGGCGAAATTTCGCCGGGGCCGCGCCGGTCCGCTTGGGCGACCCGGCGGTGGTGGCGGAGGCCTCGGTGGTGGCGGAAGGGCCGGGTTTGTCGGGAAAGGCGCCGTAGATGGGGGCGGCAGGCCGGGGAGAAATCGCGGCCGAGTCGGAGGCCACGACGGCGGCCGCGGAACCGATCAGGGTGGAAAACTTCTTGGGGGGCACCGGCGTCTGGGCCGGCGCTTGGCCCGGTTGGTCGGTCTCGTCGAGAAAGCCGGGGACGTCGTTGGGGATGAATTTGACGTAGGGCTGCTGGGGGTCGTTGGCGGGCCGCAGCAGGAGTTTGCCGTTGGAGGGCAGCAGAATGAAGCGGCCGCGTTTGGCGGAGACGACGAGCTGGGGATCGCCGTCGATGAGTTTGACGGGCGGAATGCCGGCGAATTTTTCGAGGAGCGCGCGGAACGCGGCGTCGTTCATGGCGCCGAGTTCGTTCGGAGACTGGTCGGGGCCCACGGTGGAAAAGTCCAACGAGACCTCCCGCGTCGCGACGCGGAAAGGGGCGTCGCGGCCGGTGGAAGAGGAGCCGGAAGGGGAGGTGAGCGTCGCCATGAAACGTGCGGGCGGGACGTTTGCGGGGGCGCCGGCGGCGCACAACGGCAATTCTTGGGTGACGGCGAAAAAAGAGTGGAGCCGGGGTGGCTCCGCCCGGTGAGAACAGGCGACGCGGAGCTCAGCCCTCCTTCATCTGGTGTTTCACGACCTCGGCGTCCTGTTCGTCGACGGGGATGCGCATGGCGTAGAAGCTGCGGTAGACGAAGAGGAGGCCGACGACGAAGATGGCGGCGCCGAGGGTGTGTTTGAGGCCGGCGGGCATTTTCACGGCGATCTCGACGGCGAGGAGGCCGAAGAGGGTGGTGAACTTGATCACGGGATTGAGGGAGACGGAGGACGTGTCCTTGAAGGGGTCGCCCACGGTGTCGCCGACGACGGTGGCGGCGTGGAGCGGGGTGTTCTTCATCTTGAGTTCGACCTCGACGATTTTTTTGGCGTTGTCCCAGGCGCCCCCGGCGTTGGCCATGAAGATGGCCTGGTAGAGTCCGAAGAAGGCCATGCCGATGAGATAGCCGATGAAGAAGAACGGGTCGAAGAAGGCGAGCGAGAGGCTGAAGCAGAACACGACGATGAAGATATTGATCATCCCGCGTTGGGCATACTGGGTGCAGATGCGGACGACCTCCTTGGAGGCCTCGATGGACGCGATGGCGGCGTCGAGTTTCATGTGGTCCTTGATGTAGACGACGGCGCGATAGGCGCCGGTGACGACGGCCTGCGTGCTGGCGCCGGTGAACCAGTAGACGACGGCGCCGCCCATGAGGAGGCCCATGATCGGCTCGGGGTGGACGAGGGAGAGCTTTTCGATGGTGTCGGGGAAAATGCCTTTCAACATCATGATAATGCCGAAGACCATGGTGGTCGCGCCGACGACGGCGGTGCCGATCAGGACGGGTTTGGCGGTGGCCTTGAAGGTGTTGCCGGCGCCGTCGCCTTTTTCGAGCTGGTGCTTGGCGTTTTCGAAATCGGGGGTGAAGCCGAAGTCGCGTTCGATTTCCGCGACGATGCCGGGCGTTTGCTCGATCCGGGACAGTTCGTAGACGGACTGGGCGTTGTCGGTGACGGGCCCGAAGGAGTCGACGGCGATGGTGACGGGGCCCATGCCGAGGAAGCCGAAGGCGACGAGGCCGAAGGCGAAGATGGGGGCGGCGAAGCGGAATTCGGCGGGCATCATCGCCTGGAGGGCGGCGTTTTGGGAAAAATGATACGCACCGAACATCAGGGTGAGGATGCAGAGGCCGGTCCAGAAGGCGGAGAAGTTGCCGGCGACAAGGCCGCTGAGGATGTTGAGGGAGGCGCCGCCCTGGCGGGAGGAGGTGACGACCTCTTTGACGTGGCGGGATTCGGTCGAGGTGAAGGCCTTGGTGAACTCGGGGATGAGGGCGCCGGCGATCGTGCCGAGCGAAATGATGGTGGAGAGGACCCACCAGAGGTCGGGATGGCCGGCGAGGTCGTGGAGGAGGGCGTAGCTGGCGGCGTAGGTGACGAGAATCGAAACGAAGGAGGTCACCCAGACGAGATTCGTGAGCGGTTGCTCGAGGTTGAAGTCCTTGGAGCCGCCGTAGAGCATCTTGCTCGTGATCTCGTTGACGAGGTAGCTGGCGAGGGAGGTGATGACCATCAGGATACGCATGGCGAAGAGCCAGACGATGAGGGTGGCGCAGAGGGCGGGGGCGGCGGCGAGCGCGAGGGCGAGGAAGGCGATGAGGGCGACGCCGGTGACCCCGTAGGTCTCGAAGCCGTCGGCGGTGGGGCCGACGGAGTCGCCGGCGTTGTCGCCGGTGCAGTCGGCGATCACGCCGGGGTTGCGGGGGTCGTCTTCGGGGAGATTGAAGACGATTTTCATGAGGTCGGCGCCGATGTCGGCGATTTTGGTGAAGATGCCGCCGCAGATGCGGAGGGCGGAGGCGCCGAGGGATTCGCCGATGGCGAAGCCGATGAAGCAGGGGCCGGCGAGGTCCTGGGGGAGGAACTGCAAGATGCAGATCATGAAGAACAGTTCGGTGGCGACGAGGAGGAGGCCGACGCTCATGCCGGATTTGAGCGGGATGCAGAGGGTGGCAAGGGGGTTGCCGCGGAGGGCGGAGAAGGCGGCGCGGGAGTTGGCGACGGTGTTGATGCGGATGCCGAACCAGGCGACGCCGTAGCTGCCGAGGATGCCGAGGACGGAGGCGGCGAGGATGAGGGCGACGTGGCCGAGGGAGTTGTCGGAGAGCACGCCGAAATAGTAGGTCATGCAGATCGCGATGAGCGCCCAGAGCAGCGCGAGGAACCGGCCCTGCTGCCAGAGGTAAGTTTTGCAGGTTTCCCAGATGATCTGGGAGACGGCGCTCATGGAGGCGTGGACGGGGAGGTTTTTCGTCTGGAGGTATTGGAGCCAGCCGTAGAGGACGCCGGCGACGCAGACGACGAGGCCGATCATCAGGACCGCGGTGCCGGAGAGGGCGCCGCCGAGGAAGGAGACGGTGCTGAGATCGGGGATCTTGATGTCGGCCTCGTTGGCGCGGGCGGCGGCGGGGGCGAGGAGGGAGGCGAGGGCGGCCAACGCAGGGGCGCCCGACTTCAGGGAGGTGCGGAAGAGCATGGGGATTTCGGGGGAAGAAGCTGACCGTTAAACTGACCGGGGTGGGTCTGACTCTCTGGGCGCGGTTGTGCCGGGTACGGCGACGCGCCGCGAGTCAATTGTGGCGGGAACGGGAGCCGCGCGAAGATTGCGCGATCCCGCGGCGCGCGGTGGCGGCGGGCTTACGCGGCCCGGCCGGCGAGGCGATAGCGGCGGTAGCGGCGGAAGGCGCGCAGACCGAAGCCGTCGGTAATGAAAAGCGCGCCGGAGGTGGCGGATTCGGGGACGGGGCGGATTTCGTTCTGATTAAAGTTACCGGAGCTGGATTGGTTGATCCACGCGGTGCTGTGGTGGGAGAAGCCGGCAAAGGTGATTTGGTTTTCCGGTGTCGTGCCGGTGCGGTCGAGGAGGGCCCCGGAGAAGACGGGCGAGCTGCCGGAGTCGTAGTGGGCAACGACCGTGCCGCCGCCGGCGATGCTGAGGGCGCTGACGGCGTCGCGGCTGATCAATCTTCCTTTCGGGACGGCGGACACTCACACGGTGAGTGTGACGACGATGGACAAAAAACGGCCCAGTGACGGCGGACTCGAGTTTTACCGTCGCTGTCACGGCGCCGATACCGACGGTCGTGATCAACCAGCCCCCGGCGGGGGTGACGTTCGCGTCGCCCGGCGGATCGACGACGGTCAACGTCCCCTCTGCCGGATACTTCACACTCAGATTCATTAAAAGTTTGGCCCAGAGGGCACGGAGCCAAGCACACAGAGCAGACAAGGTGTTTTGCGCCCTGTCCTCGGTTCGGGCCTCGGTGCGCTGTGAAAAATAATTTCTTCAGGAAAGTGTGATTGATGCAGGCGATGCCTTTTCGGCGACGTCGAACAACGGCTCCTTCGTCGACAGGGTGCACCTTTCGCTCGACGGCGCCCCCGTCGTCATGGGCGGCACTTCCGGTCTCGGGACCGCGACCGCGACGGGCACGGGCACACTCACGGGGGTGACGGCCGGGACGCACGCCCTGGTCGCGACGGCGATCAGTTCTGGCATTTCGGTCACGACGTCGACGACCTTTACGGTCGCGTCGACGCTGCCGCCGCCGACCGTCGTCATCCACACGCCCGCGGCGGGTGCCACGTTCACCCGGGTTGCCGGGGGGCCGGCGGTGAGCATTCCGCTCACGTTTACGGGGACGAGCCTGCCGACCAACGGGGCGATCACGCAACTCAAGGCCACCGTGGACTGCACGGCGCTGCCGGTGGCCTCGACGACGCTGGGCCAGCGGGTCGCCCACGGTGCGGCGACGATGTCGGTCAGCTCGGCCGGCACCCACACCCTCACGGTCACGGCGATCGACGCCTACGGCACGGCGAGCGCCACGCGCACCTTCGCCGTGGTCGTGGTGCAACCGCGCACGGTCTACGGAGCGAGCTTCTTCGATGTCGATGGCGATGGACGCTGCGACGCCGAGGATTTCGACCTCTCGACGGTCACGGTGAAGCTCTACACTGCGGCCAACGTGCTGGTCGGCGGCGATGTGACGGACAGCAGCGGGGACTATGCGTTCTGCAATGTCGCTCCCGGCACGTATCGCGTGGTCGCGACGGCCTCTGCGGGCCTGAAGGCCAGCACGGTCGGCGAGCGCACGGTCACGGTGGCCGGCGCGAATGTCAGTGTGCCGCGGATCGGATTCAGTCTGGATTTTGCGGCGATGCGCACGATGAAGGCCGACGGCGACACCACCGCCGATTGGAAGCACACTCTGGACAAGGCGATTGGCGGCAAGACGCCGGGCACGCCCGGGAGCAAAGCCGCCCTGGAGCGCTCCACGCGCAAGATTGCGCACTTTGCCCTCAAGTCTTTCGACCACGTTACCCTGAAGACCGCGGCGGCGATGATGGGCTACAGCGGCACAAATCCCACGTCCCTGCTTGCGAAGCACCTGATCGCCGCGGAGTACAACTACCAGAACGCGGCCTACATCGGCGGCAACAAGACCCTCACGATGGCGTTTCTGTGGTGGGGCGAGTATGTGTTGGCGCATTCCGGCAAATATTCGAGCGCCGACCTCATCCGGGCCAAAGACTGGTTCGACGCCTACAACAGCAGCCAAGGCGGCCCGGTAAACGGACCGCTCTGAGCGCTCCCGCCCCTGCGCGATGAGCCACGGGCCCGGGCGCAGTGGCCCGGGCTTTTTCTAGGGTCGGGCGGGAGGGCCGGTCGCCGGATCGGACGCGCGGAGGGCGGCGGGTGGAATCCGGCCCTACAGTTTGACGGTGCGGCCCTCGCGGAAGGAGAGGTCGGCGGCGAGGACGATGCGGAGGCTGTCGATGGCGCTCTGCCAATGCTCGGAGAGGTCGGTGTCCTCGCGGATCGCGCGGAGGAAGACTTCCTGTTCGCGCCGGCAGAGTTCGTCGTGGTTGGGCTCGTCGTTGACGTCGATGATTTCGTCGCGTTTGGAGAACTGACCGTCGGTGCCGCGCAGGGCGTGGTGGAGGCGGATCGACTCGGTCTTCGAGTGGGAATCGATGTCGGCAGATTTGCCGGCGGCGGCGGCGGTGGCGGCGACGATGCTGACGCAGCCGCGCGGGCCGATCACGTCCTTCACGAAGAACGCCGTCTCGCTCATCATCGGGCCCCAGCCGGCCTCATACCAGCCGACGGAACCGTCGGCGAAGGTGACCTGGAGGTGGCCGTAGTTGATCTGGTTCGCGGCGATCTCGTCGGAGAGGCGGGCGCCGATGCTGTTGACGCTCACGGGGCGGGAGCCGGTCATGCGGCACATGACGTCGACGTAGTGCACGCCGCAGTCGACGATGGGGGAGGTGGTGCGGAGGAGGTTCTTGTGGGTCTCCCAGTTGGGGCCGGAGCTTTGCTGGTTGAGGTTCATCCGCATGACGAGGGGCTTGCCGAGGGTGCGGGCGAGCTCGGTGAATTTCTGCCACGACGGGTGGACGTGGAGGATGTAGCCGACGAGGAGTTTTTTGTGGAGGCGCCGGGCGGCGGCGATCACGCGTTCGCAATCGGCGAGATTGTCGGCGACGGGTTTTTCGAGGAAGACGTGGGCGCCGGCTTCCATCGCGGCGATCGCGTATTCGGCATGCGTCTCGGCGTAGGTGCTGATGCAGACGGCGTCGGGCTTGGTGCGGGCGAGGGCGTCGGCGTAGTCGGAAAATTCGGCGTAGCGGCTGCCGAACTCGACGTTGAGTTTCTCGCGCGAAAGGGGGCCGCGCGAGACGAGGCCGACGATGGTGAAATCGTCGGCCATTGTGTGGTAGGCCCGGGCGTGCGAGACGCCCATGTGGCCGCAGCCGACGACGAGAATGCGAAGTTTGGGGTGCATCGGAAAAACGGAAGGGCGGTTGCGCGGGGCTCAGTGCGGGGCGGCGCCGGCGGGGAGGGCCGCGCCGGGACCGGAGGTGGGCGGGCGGAAGAACAAGGCGAGGGCAATCGCGGCCGTCGAGGCGACGGCGAAGGGGACCAGGAAGAGGCCCTTGAAGTCGACGATGTTGGCCTTGGTATAGATATCCTGCATGAGCCACGGGCAGATCGAGAAGGCGAGGAGGGCGCCGAGGCCAAGGATCTGGAGGTTGAAGAGGCCCTGCGCGCTAGAGCGGATGTCTTTCGGGAAGTAGGCGTCGACAAAGATGTAGACGGTCGCGAAGAAGAAGGCGTAGCAGATGCCGTGGAGGACTTGGATGAGGATAATGGCGAGCGCGCTCTGGGGGAAGAAGGCGTAGACGCCGAAACGGGCGGCGTGGCCGAGGATGCCGACGATCATCGTGGTGCGCCAACCGAACTTCTTCAGGGTCGCGCCGAGGACGAACATCGTGAGGATTTCGGCGACTTGACCGATGCTCATGATGGGAGCGATCCAGTTGGAGGCGATGCCGACGCCGCCGGCTTCCTTCGCGGTGTTGAGGAAGACGCCGGTCCAACTGAAGTAGCAGTTGTGGACGAAGGAATCGGCGAGGGTGACGAGCCAGAGGACGAGAATGAACGGGTGTTTGAGGAGTTTGAGGGCCTCGAGCCAGGCGAGTTTTTCGACGGTGCCCGCGGCCACGGCGGGCTTCTTCGCGGTGCGCGGGAGCGTGAGGCTGAACGCGGCGAGGGCGAGGGAGGCGAGGCCGGCGACGATGAAGGTCCACTTGGTGGCGGCTTTGGCGGCGTCACCGGTGAGGGGGTTGGCGAGGGCTTTGCCAAACCAGTCGACGAGGCCGACGGGGTGGGCGGCATCGACGGCGGCCCAGTTGACGAAGATGAAGGTGAAGGGCCAGGCGGCGAGGATCCAGCCGATGGTGCCGCCCATGCGGACGAGGCCGAATTCCTTTTCGGGGTTCTTCATGTTGGCGAAGGCGATGGAATTGGTGATCGAAATCGTGGGCACGTAGAGCAGGCAGTGCACGAGCATGAGGAGGAAGAAAGGGAGGAACTCCTTGGTGAAGCCGCAGCCGAGGATGGCGAGGCCGCCGACGAGGTGGGAGAACGCGAGGAATTTCTCGGGGTTGAATTTGCGGTCGGCCCACTGGTTGCTGAAGAACATGCCGACGATCGAGGCGACCGGAAAGGCGTTCAGAATCAGCGATTGTTGGCCGGGGGTGAACCCGAGGCTGGGGAGGTAGCCGAAGATCAGCGGGAGCCACGCGCCCCAGATGAAAAATTCGAGCACCATCATGAAGAACAGGCGGCCTTTCGGGGAGGATTCGGGGGAGGACATGGGTAGAAGAGACGGGGACGAAGCGAAGACGGAGAGGGTGGGGAAAACGAGGGCGGAGAGAACGTGGCATGCGGGCGCGGTGCGGTGCGAGCATGAAGATGCGGGAGATCGGGCGTGACCCGGGGGGCGGCCGGGGCCAGGGTGCGGGTGCGATGGCCGTTCCCACCCCCGATCCGAAGAAAATTCTGCGCGAGTTGGTCGCGTTGCCCAGCGTGCATCCGGAAGCGGACGCGATGGGGACGATCCCGGGCGAGGCGGCGATGGCGGCCTGGATGGCGGATCATTTGCGGTCCTTGGGCGGGGCGGTGACGACGTCGTTGATTGCGCCGGGGCGGCCGAGTGTGGTGGGGGTGTTTGAGCCGGCGCGGAAGGCGCGGGCGACGGTGGTGTTTGCGCCGCATCTCGACACCGTGGGTGTGCGCGGGATGACGGTGCCGGCGTTCAAGCTCACGGAAAGTGACGGGCGGCTGCACGGGCGGGGGGCGTGCGATACGAAGGGGCCGACGGCGGCGATGCTGGCGGCGGTGGGGGCGTGGGTGCGGTCGGCGGAGCGGCGCACGTCGGCGGTCCGCTGGGTGGTCGCGGCGACGGCGGGGGAGGAACAGGGGAGTCTGGGCGCCCAGGCGCTCGTGAAGGCGGGGTTGCGGGCGGACTTTGCGGTGGCGCTGGAGCCGACGGATCTGAAGGTCGTCTATGCGGCGAAGGGCGTGCTGCGCGTGTGGATCACGGTGCCGGGACGCGCGGCGCACGGGGCGAAGCCGGAGCGCGGCGACAATGCGGTCTACCGCGCGCTGCCGCTGGTGCAGGCGATCCAGGCGGAGTTGGCGCCGTGGCTCGCGGCGCAACGGCATCCGGTGTTGGGCGGGTGCAGTTTGAATCTCGGGGTATTGCAGGGCGGCGGGGAATTGAATCTGGTGCCGGCGCAGTGTCGCATCGGGCTGGATATCCGCGTGCACCCGGGGTGCGCGGCGGCGGAGGTGCGGCGGCGGCTGGCGGCGTTGATCGCGCGGCACGCGCCGCGGGCGAAACTGAGTTTGCACCGCGAAGGACCGGCGTTTGTGACCGAAAAGGGCGGGCCGTGGGCGAAGCGGCTGCGGAGGGCGGGGCGGGGATGGGCGGCGGCGGACTGGTTTTGCGACGCGAATATTTTTGCCGCGCACGGAACACCGGCGGTGGCGTTCGGGCCGGGCAGCATCCGGCAGGCGCATACGAAGAATGAGTTCATCGTGGAGCGGGAGTTGCGGGCGGGGGCCGCGGCGTTCGGGCGGTTCATGCGGGGAGCCTAGCCTGCATCGACCGCACTTTCCGGAAGAAATTGTTTGTTACAGAGCGCACCGAGGCCCGAACCGAGGACACGAGCCAAACAGTTTGTCCGCTCTGTGGGCTGTGTGGGCTTGGCTCCGTACCCTCTGGGCCAAACTTTTAATCAATTTGAGTGCGAAATATCTGGGTTAGCGCAGACCGGAAGCCGCCATGCGCCGGAGGCCGGACGGACGGGGGGGACATGGATTGCGCTTCCGTCGGGATTTTCGTTCTGCCACGGTCCGGCTACCCCCATGGCCACCTCCACGCCGGCTCAGCGCAACCCCGACCGCACGCGCCGCCGCCTCCTGCAGGCGGCGATCAAGCTTTTCGCGAAGCAGGGGTTTCACGCGGTGTCGGTGGACGAGATCGTCGACCTCGCGAAGGTGAACAAGCGGATGGTTTACCACTATTTTGGCAGCAAGGATGCCCTGTTTGAGGCGGCGCTCGTCGAAGTGTATGGCCGCATCGAGTCGATCGAGTTTCATGCGGTGGAGCTCGGGCGCAGTCCGACCGAAAAACTGGCGCGGCTGTTGGAGAGCTACTTTGAGTTCCTCGACGAGGAGCCGGAGTTCACGCGGTTGCTGCAGTGGGAGAATCTCGAAAAGGGGCGGCACCTGACGAAGGCGAACCACCGGTTGACGAAGAATCCGTTTTTTGAGCGGTTTCAGGCCATCGTGCAGGAGGGGATGGCCTCGGGTGAATTTCGCGCGGAACTGAACGTGGCGCACCTGCTGATTCACTTCATCGGCTTGTGCTTCATCTATCACTCGAACCGGTTCTCACTGTCGCAGAGCTTGAATCTGGATCTCGGCCAGGCGGAGGTGAAGCAGCAGGGCTTGAAGCAGGTGCTCGCGCTGGTGTTCGAGGGGATTGCGCGGCGGTAGCGCGGCGCGCCCGGGTGGCGGCGGTGCGGCAAGCGCGGGGGAGCGGATCCGCCCGCGAGCACGCTCAGAGTGTTTCGAGGATCGACTTGAGATTGTGGAGACAGGTGCGGCTGGCGACTTCGCCGCCGTGGGAGAAGGCGTGGCCGGCGGGGAGGTGCAGCAGCGACTCGTCGATTTTTTCGAGGCGCCAGTGCGTCTCCAGCGAAAGGAGACCGCGGTAGTCCGTGGTCCGGAGCGCGCGGAGGTGCGCGCGCCAATCGACCTCGCCGAGGCCCACCGGCACGCCGGCCGCGATGTGGGCGGCACCGGCGGCGACGGCGGCGAGGCGGACGGCATCCTTGACGTGGAGGTGAAAGAGGCGCGGCGCGAGGCGGACGAGGTCGGCCGGCGTGGCGGGGGCGGCGCCGGGCACGTAGAGGACGTTGCACGGATCCCAGATCGCACCGGCGCGGTCGGCGGGGAGCGGGGCGAGGAGGGCAAGGGTTTCGTCGGCGGTGGCCGCGAGGCAGGAGTGTTCGTTTTCGACGCCGAGGCGGATGCCCGAGCCGGCCGCGAGGTCGAGGAGGCCGGCGAGGTGTTCGACGACGCGGGCCTGTTTCGCAGGGTCGGCGGGATTCGGCGTGCGGAGAAAGGTGAAGACGCGGAGGAGGTCGGCGCTGAGTTCGCGGGCGACGTCGAGGCTGCGCTTGAAGATGTCGCGGTGGGCGGCGATGGCGGCGGGGTCGTCGAGGTCGCACTTGAAGACGGGCGTCGCGCAGCCGACGACACGCCAGCCGTCGGCGCGTGACGCGGCCGCGACTTCGGCGACGTCGGCGCGGGTGAGGTCTTTGAAGGCGCGGCCGTTGAGGCTGCGGAGTTCGATCCCGGGGAGTTTGAACTCGCGGAGGAAAGTCCGGATGACGGGGAGGTCTTGGGAGACTTCGTCGGAGATGATGGTGAGGTGGTCGGGAAATTTCATGGACGGAAAGAGACGGGGCGAGGTGCGCTGAGTGCGAACGGGGAAAAGGCGGGGACGGTTATTTCGCGCCGGCTTTTTTGAGGACTTCGGCGATCGTGACGGGAGCGCCGCCGCGGCGTTTGCTTTCGTCGGCGGCCTCCATGAAGGCGATCAGCTCGAGGGTGGTTTCGGGGGCGACGGGCGAGAGGCCGGTTTGGAGGAACTTCATGATTTCGACGGTGAGGCCGTGGTAGTTCTGTTTTTCGCCGGCGGTGGCGACGCCCTTGGTGCCGACGGCGGTCACGCCGTAGCCCTTGAAGGTTTTGCGGTTGCCCTGGGCGATGCCGACGCGGCCGTCGGACCAGACGCCGGTGATGACGTCGGTGTTGGCGGAGTGGGTACGTTGGACCGAGACGCAGCCGGGGCCGAGAACGGTATAGAGGGCCTCGACGCAGTGGATGCCGTACCAGAAGAAATCGGGGTGGTGGGGCTCATACTCGGCGGGGCCGATGGAGTAAACGGACGTGATGTCGCCGATCTTGGCGAACTTGGCGACGAACGATTCCGGCGGGTAACGGAGCGAGGAGGAGCTGAAGAGGGGGATCTTGTGTTCGCGGGCGAGGCGGACGATTTCGACGGCGTCCTTGAGCGAGCCGGCGAGGGGCTTGTCCATGAAGACGGGTTTCTTCGCGGCGAGGGTGCGGCGGAACTGGTCGAGGTGCGGACGTCCGTCGACGCTCTCGATCAAGATCGCATCGACGTTCTGGGCGAGCGCCTCGATGGAGTCGTAGAGTGTGACGCCGTATTTTTCGACCAGCTCCTTCGTGAAACCTTCGACGCGGGAGGCGCTCGACTCGATGTCGGGGCTGCCGCCTTTGAAGGCGGCGACCACCTTGCCGCCGGGGACGTGGTTGGGGGCGGCGGGGTCGTTGTAGGTTTTGGTGAACGCGATGACGTGAGACGTATCAAGTCCGATGAGACCGAGCCGGAGCGGGGCGGGTTCGGCGGAGCGGAGGGGGAGAAGGGCGAGGACGGCGAGGAGGGAGCAGAGGCGGAACATGGGGAGGAGGGAAACGGTGAGGCGGGGGATCAGGCGGAGAGGAGGGCGGCGGCGGCGGGGTCGATGTAGAGCGTGGCGTCGGGATGGAGGCGGAGGATCGAGGCGGGGCACGCGGTGGTGACCGGGCCTTGGACGGTGGCGCCCACGGCCGCGGCCTTGCGGGGACCCGGGACGTGAATGCTGAGGCGTTTCGCCTGGCGGAAAACGGAGACGGTGAGCGTGAACGCGTGGAGGGGAACGGCGGCGAGCGTCGGGAAGCAACCGTCGTTCACCTGCTGTTGGCGGCAGGTGAGGTCGAGTTCGACGATCTTGACGAGGAGCGGGTCGGCGAAGTCGGCGACGGGCGGGTCGTTGAAGGCGATGTGGCCGTTTTCCCCAATGCCCATGCAGATAAGATCGATGGGTTTTTCGCGGAGGAGGGCAGAATAGCGGGCGGCGACGGCGTCCGCGTCGGGCTGTTCGGCGGGCAGGGGATGGAAGCGGCCGAGGGGAACGTGGCGGAGGAGATGGTGCTGAAGGTAGTGGCGAAAGCTCTGCGGGTGCGCGGCGTCGAGGCCGACGTAGTCGTCCATGTGAAACGCCGTGATGCGCGACCAGTCGAGCGAGAGGGATCGGGCCTCGTGGACGAGGGCGGCGAGAAATTCGTCCTGCGACGGGGCGCAGGCGAAGATGACGCGGGCCTCGCCCTGACGGGCGAGGACGCCGTGCAGGTGGGCCGCGACGGCGCGGGCGGCGGCACGACCAAGGGCAGGGCGGTCGGCGTGGACTTCGACAGCGAGACGGCCGGCGGTCGTGTAGTGCGGGGCGGAGACGGGCATGGGAGGTGAGGAGGAACGACGGGAGACGAGCGACTAATGGCTCAGGTCGAGAGCGGGGAGACGGACGCCGAAGGCGGCGGCGGGGGTGGACGACCAAAGGGCGTGGGCGGTGTCGGGTGAGAGGCCGAGGTAGGCGGCGATGTTTCGGACGCCTTCGTCAGGGGTGAGCGTGGAGCCGGCGAAATTTTGTGCACCGGGTTGGCGGGCGATGCGGTCCGGGCCGACTTCGATCTCGTGCGGGCCGATGGTGTAGCGGCCGGGACCCGCGCCGGCGCCGGCCATGGCGTCGGTGGTGAAGAGCGCGCGGCCGGGGGGTTTGGCGCGGAAAAAATTCCGCAGAACGGACGGCGGGAGGTGGACGCCGTCGGGGATGAAGCAAGCGGTGAGTTCGTCGCGGGCGAGGAGGCGTTGCACGATGTTGTCGTGGCGGTGGAGTTGGAGCGGACAACCGTTGCCAACGTGGGTGGCGAAGCGGGCGCCGGCCCGGATGGCGCCGTCGATCTGGGCGTCGGTGGCCTGGGTGTGTCCCAGCGAAACATGGACGCCGGCGGCGGTGAGGGCGGCGATGAACTCGGCGCTGCCCGGCCATTCGGGCGCGAGGGTGACGAGGCGAATGCGGCCGTGGGCGGCGGCTTGCAGGCGCGCGAATTCGGCGAGCGAGGGCGCGTGCATCGGCGCGGCGGGATGGGCGCCGCGGTAACCGGGTTCGGGGCACAGCCACGGGCCTTCCAGGTGATAGCCGAGCACCGCGGTGGCGGAGGCGGGCGAGGCGGCGCAGAGCTGCTCGAAGGCGGCGAAACGGCGGGCGAGGGCGTCGACGTCGTCGGTGATAAGCGTGACAAAGAGGCCGGCGGTGCGGTGGCGGCGGAGGGCGGCGATGGCGTGGTCGAATTGCGCGCGGGTGAGTCCGTCGCGTTGGAAATCGACTCCGCCGAAGCCGTTGACTTGAAAATCGAAGAGGCCGCTGGGGGGCATGAAAGGGCGATGAGACGTGCAGGGAAAGACCCGCTCAAGCAAGCCATCGGTGGACGTTGACTGCCACAAATTCGTCGTCGGTGAGCCAAGGGTAGGCGCGGGCGACACGGGTGAGTTCGGCGGCCTGGCCCGGGGAAAGGCTTTCGTGGGGGTCGAGACAGGCGTTGGTCGCGAGGAGGCCCTGGCGGCGGAGGACTTCGTGGATGCCGGGGAGGCAGCCGGCAAAGTTGTGCGCGGCGTCGAAGACGGCGGCATTCATGTCGGTGAGCGCGGCGTTGCGGTCGAGCCAGGCGGCGTCGAAGCGGGGGCGGGCGCGGGCGCGCTTGACGTCGGCGAAGAGGCGGACGGCGGCGTGCGTGCCGACGCCCCACTGGCCGAGGAGCCCGCCGTCGATGTGGCGCGTGCGGCCGCCGAACGTGAAAGGCGTGAGGAGGTCGGCGAGGATGTTGTCGTCGTTGCCGGTGTAGAGGGCGACGTCGTCGCGCCCGGACTCCAGCACGGCGCGGACGACGTCGAGAGTGCGGTAGCGGTTGAACGGGGCGATCTTGATGGCGACGAGTTCGGGGAGGTCGGCGAACGCGCGCCAAAAAGCGTAGCTGAACACGCGGCCGCCGACGGCGGGTTGAAGGTAAAAACCGATGAGCGGGATCGCGCGGGCGACCGTGCGGCAGTGGGCGAGGATGTTCTTTTCGGTATCGGCGGACGAGTGCCACGCGCCAAGGCTGAGGAGGCCGGCGTGATAGCCGAGGTCGCGGGCGGTGCGGGCTTCGGCGAGCGCCTGCGGCGTGCGTCCGCAGAGGCCGGCGATGAGGGCGAAAGGTCGCGCGGGCGTGGGCGAACGGGCGGGCGGGTTGGAGGCGAGCCAGGCGGTGGCGCTCGCGGCGGCGAGACGGAGGACGGGCGTGTAGAGCGCGATATTCGGATCGCGGATGGCGAACTGCGTCGAGTGGACCCCGACGGCGAGGCCGCCCGCGCCGGCATCAAGATAGTAGCGGACGAGGGCGCGCTGGCGGGGTTCGTCCCAACGGCGATTGCGGTGGAGGGCGAGCGGGAGCGCAGGGATAACCTGGCCGGCGCGGAGGTGACGGCGGAGGGCGGCGGGGAGCACGGTGGAGTTGAGGGGCAGGA
>JBIKOK010000151.1:0-15752 GCA_044358025.1 Opitutaceae bacterium | reverse complement strand
CCGCGCCAGCACCGCGACGGATACCCGCCCGCTCGTCGTCCGCGCGATCGCGTTCAAAGACGGTCCGCTCACCGTGCTGAAGGAGTCCGCCACCGTCACCGTGGACTTTAAGGTCTCGCCCCGCCTCGCGCTTTCGCTCACCGGCATCTACACCTACGCCGACTCCGAATTTTGGAACCGCACCCTCACGTTCACCGCCGCCAACGACAACGCCAACGTGAACAACGGCCGCCCCTCCATCCTCGGTTCGCTCACCGATATCACCGCCAACCGGGCCGGCGTGAACAATGCCGCCACCGTCGCCATGGCCAACGGTCCCGGGGACAAACTCACCTACACGCGCACCTATTCTCCGAAGTTTGAATACAAGCACCAGAACTGGCTCATCGACGGCGTCGCCTCCAATTCCCGTTCGGTCAATAATTACGACGGCCTGGAGCGGGGCTTCGCCGGGGGCGATGCCCTTTCGCTCCCCAGCGGTTGGAGCGCCACCCGCCCCAGCTCCGAATCCTACGAGTGGACGATCCGCCAGACTTCGGGCCCCGATTGGTTCAATCTCGCCAACTGGTCCGGCGGCACCCGCCTCACCAATATCGACCGCACCTGGATCACCGATATCTGGTCCGGCGCGTTGAACGCCCGCTGGACCCCTTCCTTTATGCAGAAGTTTCCCACCGTCGTGAAATTCGGCGGCAAGTGGACCGAAGAAAACCGCGACAACCGCAGCGATGACGCGATGGCTGTGTGGCGCTACACCGGCTCCGGCGGCGATGCCGTCACCTATAACGCGGCCGGCACGCCCACCGCCACCTCGGTGGGCTCCTCGTGGGCTAATCTCGGCTTCCTCGCCCGCCAGCCCTTCGATCTCGGCTCCAGCAACGCGCTCAATCTTTACAACGCGTCCGGTGTGCGCGGTGAGATTCCCCGCGTGAACGCGAACCAAGTCGCCGAGCTCTTCCGCTCGAACCCCGCGCAGTTCGCCAACATCGGCACGCCGGCCAACTACGCCACGACGCTCGTCGCCAGCCGCGATGTCCGCCAGACCGTCTCCGCCGGTTTTGGTCAGGTCCAGACTCGACTGACCAGCAAGTTCACCGTCGTCGGCGGACTCCGTTGGGAGCGCACGCAGAACGAGTTCAACGAACTCAATCCCCGCCAGCGCGATGAAGTCGTCGCCGCCGGGCACCCGGTCGATGCCAACGGCCGCGCCACGACGTTCGCCGGTCTCGACTATCAGTTCCGCAGCCAGCCGCCGGTGAAGCGCGCCTCCGAGTATGACAACCTCTTCCCGAACGTGAGTTTGAAATACAACCTCCTCAGCAATTTTGATTTTCAGGCCGGCTACACCAAGGCCATCGGCCGCCCGCCGGTCGACAATCTCACGGGCGTGTGGAACGTCGTCGAAAATGCGGAAGGAACCGTCCGCCGGGTCGACGCCCCGAACGGCAACCTCCTCCCCGAAGCGATCGAGCGCTACGACGCCCGCCTCGCCTATTATTTCGGCGGCCAGTCGCCCGGTCAGGCCACCGTCACCGCCACCCAGGTTAACACCACGAATCTCCGCGAGACCTTTGACTACACCGCCCAGGATTTCGGCGTCGATGATCCCGAGTTCGAGGACTACACCTTCCGCTCCACCCGCAACAGCACCGCCCTGCGTCGCAACTACAATCTCGCTCTGGCCTACTCGCAGAAGCTCGGCTTCCTCCCCAAACCGCTCAACGGAACGAGCTTCAACGTCTCCTACAACCGCTCCTACATGACCGCGCGGCGCAACGGCCTCGCCCCGCACCGCATCTCCTCCCGCCTCAGCTACACCTACCAGAAATTCAGCGGGAATGTCGGCATGGTCTGGATCGATGATCGCCCCGACGGCATCTACGGCCGCTACCGCCGCGAGCTCACCCAGTTCGACCTCTCGCTCGGTTGGACCATCAATCCGCGCTACCGTCTCTACGTGCAGGCGCGTAATTTGACCGGCAAGCCGGACATCTGGATGGAGTCGCCCGCTGGGGTGAAGGAAGGCAAAGATGCCGCCATCCGGATCATGCAGGAATACGGCGGCAACTGGGTCTTCGGGGTCGCGGGGCGCTTCTAGCACCTGAGGCGTTCGTCCGCTCTTTCCGCGCCAGCCTTCGGGCTGGCGCTTTTTTTTGAGTGCGCTCCACTTCGAAGCGCATGCGTTCCGTCGTGTCTGAACCCTCGAACTCCCGCCCCGATCCGCGCCGTGGATTCGTGCTCGGTGCCGTGCTGGTGATCACGCTCGTCGCCGCCTACGGGGTCTCACTGCGGGGCGAATTTTTGTGGGACGACGACCTGCACATCACCGCGAATCCGACGATCATCGGCCCGCTCGGGTTGACGGAGATCTGGACGACGGCGCGGGCGAATTATTTTCCGCTCGTGCTGACAAATTTCTGGGTGCAGCACGCGCTGTGGGGGCTCGATCCGCTGGGCTATCGCCTCGTGACGCTCGCGTGTCACGCACTGGCGGCGCTGCTGCTCTGGCGGGTGCTGCTGCAATTGCGCGTGCCCGGCGCGTGGCTGGGCGCGGCGCTGTGGGCGCTGCATCCGGTGCAGGTCGAGTCGGTGGCGTGGATCTGCGAGCTGAAGAACACGCAGTCGGCGGTGTTTTTTCTTTTGGCGATCGGGTGTTGGCTGAAGTGGATCGGGGTAGGCGTAGGCTTCAGCCCGCCAGGGGGAGACGCGGGAATTCTGGAAGGCGGGCGGAAGCCGTGCCTGACTTCAAACCGGCGGCGCTCCTACGGCTGGGCCCTCTGCTTCGCCTTGCTCGCGATCCTCAGCAAGCCCTCGACCGTCATGTTGCCCGTCGTGCTCGGCCTGCTCACGTGGTGGGTGCACCGTCGCCTCACCTGGCGCGATCTGGTTCCGCTGCTGCCGTTCCTCGCGCTCTCGGGCGCCGCCGCCGCGTGGACGATCTGGGAGCAGCGCGTGAACTCCGGTGCCGAGGGCGCGGAGTGGGCGCAGACGTGGCCCGAGCGGTTCGTCATCGCGGGCCGCGTGGTCTGGTTCTACCTGGGGAAACTCGTTTGGCCGGCCGAGCTGATGTTTATCTATCCGCGTTGGTCGAGCGACGCCACCCGCGTGCTCGCCTTCGCGCCGCTCGCTGCCGCCTTAGCCACGCTCAGTTTCCTGTGGTGGCGCCGCCACACCGTGCTGCGGCCGGTGTTTGTCACCGTGATTTTTTTCGGAGCGCTGCTCTTTCCGGTGCTCGGTTTTTTCAGCGTGTATTTCTTTCGGTATTCCTTCGTCGGGGATCATTTTCAATACCTCGCGAGCATGGGACCGCTGGGGTTGGCCGGGGCGGGATTGACGGTCTGGTGTGAGCGCATGAGCCCGGCCGGCGGCCGGGTCTACACCCTGAGAGGGATCGTGCCGGTAGTGGTGTTGGGCGCGCTCGGCGGGATGACTTGGCGGGAGACCGGGCAGTATTTGAACAAGGAAGCGCTGTGGCGCACGACGCTCGCGCGAAATCCCGAAGCCTTCATGGCGTGGGCCAATCTCGGCGCGACGCTCGCTGAGAAAGATCGTCACCCCGAGGCGATTCTTGCGTTTCGCCGCGCCCTCCAGCTCCGCCCGCAAGATGCGCCCGTGCTCAACGACCTCGGCTGCTCGCTCGTTTTGCTGGAACGTTCGGCCGAAGCGATTCCGTTCCTCGAGCGGGCGCTGCAACACCGGTCCGGCTTCGGCGATGCGCACAACAACCTCGGCAACGCCCTCAGCCGGGTCGGCCGAGGCGACGAGGCGATCGCCCACTACGCACGCGCGGTGAAATTCAAACCCACGCACGCCGAGGCGCATAACAACCTCGGGTGCGAACTGGTGTTGAAGGGGCGCCTGCCCGAGGCCATCGCGAGCTTCGAGGCCGCAGTTCGCCTCAAGCCCGATTCCGCGAAGTATCGCCGCGATCTGGGCGCCGCGCTGGGCCGCGCCGGCCGCCTGCCGGAGGCGATCGGGCAATTCGAGCACGTCGCCCGCCTCGCTCCCGCGCAACCCGCGTCGCACGCGGTGCTCGGGAATGCGTTGGCGGCGGCGGGGCGGTGGGAAGAAGCGCTCATGCGCTTCAAGGATGCGCTGCGGCTCGCGCCGGACGATGCGGAGTTGCACGCCAATGTCGGGGTCGCCCTCGGCACGCTGGGCCGGCTCCCGGAAGCGGTGGTGGCGTTGAAGGAGGCCATCCGCCTGCGGCCTGCGTTCGGCGAAGCGCACAACAATCTCGGGCAAATTCTTCGCTCGTTAGGCAAGAATTTGGAGGCGGCCGAGCACCTCGATGAAGCCGAGCGTCTGCGCCAACAGGCGGCACGCCCGCGATAGAGGGGTGAGGCCCGGCCCGTGGTTGTAGGCCCGGCCGGTGGTTGTAGGCCCGGCCGGTGGCCGGGTGTTCGGCTTGGGCTGCCCGATTGCGCGCCCGCACGGCGGATGGAGGGGGTGGCGCGCGGGGCGTCTGCGGAGTGGGAGTCGAACGGGCGGAGAAAGGAGCGGCGGTTTCCCCACCGTCCCAGCGCCAAGCCAAAAAAGGCGGTTGAGAAACGCGGCGACTGCCGCAGCCGCCAGCGGCTGACGCTGCTGGTGATTTCGGGATGGCGGAGCGGGGATGGCTACAAAAACACCAGCCGGTACAAAAACGGAGATGGCGGGAAAAGCAGTTTGATACCCACGTCTCATGATATTTGGACGATAGTCGAAACACCACTCGCTCACGCTCGCGGCTACCGGTAGTCAAAAACTCAAATGACGTTGGTATGAAACGCGGAGAACGCGGAGGCACGGAGGAATTGAGGAGGGATTCGGGATTGTCGTCCCACGAGCCCACGCTGCTGGAGCGCACCGAGCTCTTGCGCGACTTTTGCTATATTGCTGCCACTCGCAGCACGAACTGACGGCATCGCATGGAGCTCGTCCGTTGAAAAGGGTCGGGCAGCCAAAGACGACAGAATCGCAGCCGCAACGTGCGTTGAATCTGTCATTGTTCAGGGGCGGGGCGAAAAAGACGCGTGTCGTCGGTTACCGTCGTTACCGGGCGAGGCTTTTAGACGTAATGGTCGCTGTGCTTAGCAATCGCCCTGAGATTCATCCGGGGAGGAAGTCGTAATCACATGTTCATATCAACGGAGATTCCTCGGACATTCCGGACTTCGTTTCAAGGGCCGGTTCCCGCTGCGACCGTGATCTTACGGCGGCTTCAGAAGCGTAGCGGTTTGAGCGCGGTCAGCACACTGCGATCGGCGAGGGTTTCGGCGAAAGTGAAATCGCGGAAGCCGGCTTCGGTGAGGAGGGTTTCCAGCTCGGAGGTCGCGTAGCATTTGCCTTCGGTGACGCTCATCAGGAGGGCGGAGTAGGCGGCGACGGGGAGCGGGCCGGTTTTGTCGGCGTTGAGATGGGCGTCGTGGATCACGAGGAGGCCGCCGGGCGGGAGCGCGGCGAAACTGGCGGCGAGGAGGGAGCGCACTTTGGCGACGTCCCAGTCGTGAAGGACGTTGGAGAAAAGGTGGATGTCGTGGTCGCGCGGGAGTGGGTCGGTGAACATGTCGCCGGCGACGACGGCGACGCGGGCAGTGTAGCCGCGTTTTTCAATCATGCGGCGGGCGATGCGGTCGACGGGCGGGCGTTCGAAGACGGTGGCGGTGAGGTGGGGATGGTGCGCGGCGATGGTGCAGGCGTAGATGCCGGAGCCGCCGGCGATATCGAGGAGGCGCGTGCGGCCGGCGGTGGGGATTTTTTTCGCGAGCGCGGGGCCGAGCGTGAAGCCGCGGCAGTCCATCGCGGCGGTGAACGTGGTCGCGAACGCGTCGGTGAGCATCGCTTCGGTCCAGGTTTTTTCGTCTTTGTAGCTCGCCCAATTGGCCGGTCGGTCGGTGCGGAGGATCGTGATGAAGTCCTTCACGACGGGACGCTCTTTCGTGGAGGCGTAGTAGGGGCCGAGAAAAAACGGCGAGGTGCTGACGAGGTGTTCGCGGGCGAGGGCGGTGGCGTGGAAGACGGCGGACGCGGTGGCGTCGGAGCGGTGGAGAAAGTTATTGGCGACGAAGAGGGTGAGCATCACGTCGGTCGGACGCGCGGTGAGGCCGAAGTGATGGCAGAGGGTGGCGAGGTCCGACGGGTGCGCGGCGAGCCAGGTGAAGAGATCGAACTCGGTGATCGCGGCGGTGAGGAGATCGGCCGCGTAGAGGCCGTCGCGGTAGCGGTAGACGGAGAGCGGGTCGGTGACGGGGGTGAGGGTGAGGTCGAGAGGAGGGGTCATGGACGGACGGAATTTTTGACCCAGAGGTCACGGAGGGGGCACAGAGGCCACGGAGGAGGAGAACGGAAAAACTCAGGGCGAGCGGGCGAAGCGGGAGACCGCATCCTAACGGCCGCGGTTACAGAGAACATAGGCTGGGGAGAACTACGTGGTGAACTCGGGCGGGGCCTCCGTGATCGCGGTGACGAAATCGGCGAGTTTACTTCCACGACTCGTCGAAGAAACCGGCGGTGGTGATTTTGCCCGGCCAACGGGGGCCGGGAGCTTCGCGAAGGTCGATGATGGCGTAGTCGGGGAGTTTCGGGAGCTGGAGCGAATTGGAGCCGTAGGCGTGTTCGCGGAAATCAATGCCGCTGTTGAGCACGACGTAGCGCGCAGGATTGAGCGGGTTCGGGAAGATCAAAATCGGGGCGTGGTGGGCGGAGTCGTAGGTCTGGCCGCGGAAGGTGAGGGATTGGCCGTCCCACGTGAGCGGGAGTTTGCCGGTGGCGAGGAGGCGCGCGAGGACGCGGTTGGAGGTGGGGTCGCCCCAGAGGACGAGATTTTTGGCGGCGAGGTCGGTGTCGGTGAGCGCGGTGTCGTCGGTCACGGGCGCGTCGCCGCGGAAGAGGTCGCGCCACAGCTTGGTGGCGTGGGCGAGTTCGCCGGTCGTCCACGTGCCGAGGCGGGCGTTGAGCGGTTGGCCCGTGGGACGCACGAAGACGAAGGGCTCCATGAAAGCGTCGTCGATGGGGCCGGTGAGGCCGGGACGTTTGCGGAGGGTCGGGTCGGCTTTGGTGCGCAGGACCCACTGGCCGGCGTTGTCGCGGGAGAAGTGGGACGGAAGGGGCGAAGGAGACGAAGCGGGAACAGCGAGTGCCTGGCCATCGAGCGTGACGGTGCGGAGGCGCGGGAGTGTGATGCTGAGGGCCGTGACGTTTTTGGTGGTGACGGTGGCGGCGCCGTCGCCGGTGGTGCGGGCGTGGATGTCGGCGCGTTCCCAGTGATGGGCGAGGCCGGAGATGCTCACCCATGCGGCAACGGGGTAGCGCAGGGTGTAGGTCGTGAAGCGGATTTCGCGGGGAATGGCTTCGCGGCCGGGGTCGGCGATTTTTTCGAGGCGGGCGATGAGTTCTTTTTTTGTCGCGGGCTCGTATTTGTGTTCGGTCTTGGGGCCGATGAGGCGTTCGAGTTTCAGGCCCTCGGCGGCCATGGCCTGCTCCATGAGATCGGCGGAGGCTTTTTGCGGGTCGAGTTCGCCGCTGTAGGCGATGGTGGGAACGTTGAAGAGGTTTCCGGCGGAGGGGGTGGCGCTATACCAGTTCCAGAGTTTCTGCTCCCACCAGGTGGGTGGTTCCTTGGCGAGGTAGGCGCGCTGGTAGTGGGCGACTTCGGCGAAGCCGGCGCCGGGCGAGGCGGAACTCCAGAGGCCGGGGTGGTGCGTGGCGAGGTGCCAGGTGCTCGCGCCGCCCATGGAAAAACCGGCGACGGAGGTGCGGAGGGGATCGATGGCGTGTTCGCGGCGCACGGCGGCCATGGCTTCGAACACGTCGACTTCGCCGGCGAATTTCGTGGCGTTGCAGAAGCGACCGTAGGGGATGAGGACGAGGGTGTGCGCGGGGACGATCTCGGGCGGCTTGGCTTCGCGCTCGGCGAGGAAGGCGAGTTCGGTGCGTTTCTCGCCGCGGCCGAGGAGCCAGACCTGGAGGCGGCCGGACGCGGTGCTTTGCCAATCGGCAGGGACGACGAGGCCGTAGGGCTGGAGAGAGTCGTCGAGGTTCGAGCGGTAGCCGCGGACGACGAGGCCGGTGGCGTCGAGCCAAGGGGTACGGCCGGCGCGGAGGTGCGCGGCGCGTTCGCGGCCGAGGGCGAGAAAGTGGCGCGCGGTGGCGATTTCTTTGAGGGAGAAAAGTTCGTCGTAGCGGAGGGCCCAATCGACGGCTTTGTGGAAGATTTCGACGTCGGGGAGCAGGGTGAGGAGGCGGGCGTTGCTTGCGGCGGCGAGTGCGGTGCGGAGGGCGGAGATTTCCGTGGCGAGCGCGGCCGTGGCGGCGGTGAGCTCGGTGCGGGCCGTATCGGGAATCGCGATGCCGGCGGGCGGGAGACGTTTGGCGGGGGGCGGGGGTGTTTGGGCGCGGGTAGTGAAAGGGAGCGTGAGCGTGAGAGTGAAAGTGAGAAGGAACGTGAGCGGGAAAGGGAGGGCGGCGGGGAGGCGCATGGGGCGGGAAGTTGACGACGGATGGCGCGGATCTAACGGATAAAGGCAAAGGTGAGGCAGGATTGATCCGTGGTATCGGTCATGACTGGTTTTCTGGGCGAGGGGCGGACTGAAGTCCGCCTTACTTCAGGGCGCGGAGGCGGTGGTTTTCGGAGTCGCCGATGAGGACGGTGCCGTCGGGGTCGACCCAGATGCCATGCGGGCGGGCGAGGCCGGCGGTGAGGGGGCTGTCGCCGTCGGGCCCGTCGGCGGGTTTGCCCATGCCGACGAGGGTGGAGATGAGGTGCGTGCGCGGGTCGATGGCGCGGATGGCGTGGTTCTCGGTGTCGACGAGATAGACGGTGCCGTCAGGGCCGAGGGTGAGACCTTTGGGTCCGGCGAGGGTGGCGAGTTTCGCGGGGCCGCCGTCGCCGGTGAAACCCTTTTTGCCGGTGCCGGCGATGTGGGAAATGCGGCCGGTGGCGAGGTCGAACTTGAAGACTTGGTTGCCTTCGCGCGTGGCGAGCCAGAGGTGGCCGGCGGCATCGAAGTCGAGGGTGCGCGGGCCGCGGAGCGGAGTGCCGGCGATGGGAGCGTTGTCGGGGGTGTCGCCGGGTTTGCCGGTGCCGGCAAAGGTCGTGATGACGCCGGTCTTGGTGGTGATTTTGCGGATGACGTGGTTGCGGATGTCGCAGATGTAGAGGTCGCCGGCGGGGTCGAATTGGAGGCTGTGGGGTTGGTTGAGCTGGGCCGCGGTGGCGGGGCCGCCGTCGCCGGAGTAGCCGGGTTTACCGGTGCCGGCGAGGGTGGTGATGATCCCGGTGGAGAGGGTGACTTTGCGGACGGCGTGGTTCTGCATGTCGACGAAGTAGAGGTCGCCGGCGCGGTCGAAGCGGATCTCGTGCGGGAGATTGAGCGAGGCGGCGAGGGCGGGGCCGCCGTCGCCGGCGTAGCCGGTGGTGCCGTGGCCGACGACGGTGCGGATGACGCCGGAAGGAGAGATGGCGCGGATGCGCTGGCCGCCGTATTCGCAGAACCAGAGATGGCCGTCGGGGCCGCGGACGACGCCGAAGGGGTTGTTGAGCTGCGCGGCGGTGGCGGGGCCGGCGTCGCCGGAGAAGCCCTTGAGGCCGGTGCCGGCGACGGTGCGGAGGGTGGCGGCGGACGCCGCGAGTGGGGTCAGGGCGGAGAAGAGGACGGAGGCGAGAAGGATAAGTGGGCGGGAGGCAGGCATGGTGAAATAAAAATTGATTCGAACGCTCGCCAAACGAGACACAGAGGTCACGGAGGAGGCACGGAGGCCACAGAGGAAACCTCCGTGAACTCGGGTGGGGTCTCCGTGGTCTCTGTGACGGGGTTTGGTTTAGCTTACTTCCATTCTTCGTCGAAGAAGCCGGCGTGGACGATTTTGCCGGGCCAGCGGGGGCCGGGGGGCGTGCGGAGATCGACGACGGCCCAGTCGGGGAGCTTGGGGGTTTGGTGGGCGTTGTTGCCGTAGCCTTCGGTGCGGAAATCGATGCCGCTGTTGAGGACGACGTAGCGGGCGGGGTTGAGTGGATTGGGGAAAATGAAAATCGGGGCGTGGTGGGCGGAAAGGTAGGTCTGGCCGCGGAAGGTGAGCGACTTCGCGTCCCAGGCGAGCGGGAGTTTTCCCGTGGCGAGGAGTTTCGCGAGGACCTTGTTTGAAGTGGGGTCGCCCCAGAGGATCAGGTTTTTGGAGGTGAGGTCGGCGTCGGTGAGCGCGGTGTCGGCGAGGACGGGCGGGTCGCCGCGGAAGACGTCGCGCCAGAGGTGGCGGGCGGCGGTGAGCTCGCTTTCGACCCACGTGCCGAGCTCGGGGTTGAGGGGTTTGCCGGAGGGGCGGACGAAAACGAAAGGTTCGAAGAAGGCGTCGTTCACGGGGCCGGTGAGGCCGGGGGATTTGCGGAGGCCGACTGCGCGGCCGGCGCGCCACGTGTCGCCGGTGCGATGAAAGTGGAGCGAGGCATCGGCGGCGGGGACGGTCTGGCCGTCGAGCACGACGGTGGTGGCGTTGATGCCGGGGAAGGAAACGGCGGTGACGTTTTTCGTGTGCGCTTCGAGGCGGAGGCTGTCGTGTTGCGTGGCGCGGACCTCGGCGAGTTGCCAATGCTCCGTCAGGCCCTCGATGCGGACCCACGCGGATTCGGGGTAGCGGAGGGTATAGGTTTGCAGCCAAACTTCGCGGGGGCTGGGGTCGCGGCCTTGGGCGATGAGGGCTTCGAAGCGCGTGGTGAGGGCGGCTTTGGTGGCGTCGTGGTATTTGTGGGCGGTGTCGGGGCCGATGAAGCGTTCCAGTTTCAGGCCCTCTCGGGCGAAGGCGGCGGCCATGAGATCGGAGGCTTCTTTCTGGCCGTCTTTGTCGCCGGTGTAGGCGAGGGTGGGGACGTTGAAGAAATTGGCGGTGATGCCGGTGGCCTCGTAGTGGCGCCAGAGGAGTTGCTCCCACGCGGGACGCGTTTCTTTGCCGGGGGCGAGGGCCTTCGTGAAGAGGGGGGTTTCCGCGAAACCCGCGCCGGGCGAAGCGGCGCACCAGAGGCCGGAGTAGTGGGGCGCGAGGTGCCACGTGCTGCCGCCGCCCATGGAAAAACCGGCGACGGCGATGCGGAGCGGGTCGATGGCGTAGTGGGCGCGGACGGCGGCGAGGGCCTCCATCACGTCGACTTCGCCGGCGAACTTGGTGGCGTTACAGAAACGGCCGTAGGGGACGAGCGTCATCGTGGCCTTCGGGGTGAGCTGGGGCGGGCCGGCGTCGCGCTCGGCGAGGAAGGCGAGCTCGGTGCGTTTCTCGCCGCGGCCCAGCAGCCAAACCATCAGCGGCGTGGGGACCGACGGGTCGACGTCGAGATTGATGACGAGGCCGTAGGGTTGGACGGAGCCGTCGAGTTTCGAGCGGTAGCCGCGGACGATGAGGCCGCGGGCTTGGAGCCATGGGGCATTTTTCGCGCGGAGGTGGGCGGCTCGCTCGCGGCCTTCGGCGAGGAGGTGTTTCGCGAAGGCGATTTCTTTGGGCGAGTAGAACGTGTCGTCGGCGAGGGCCCAGGCGACGGCTTTGGGGAAGATTTCGACGTCGGGGAGGAGGGCGAGGAGACGGGCGTCGGCGGGCGAAGCGAGTTCGCGGGCGAGAGCGTCGAGCTCGGCGCGGAGGGCGGCGGTGCCCGCGGTGAGTTCGGCGCGGTCGGCGGTGGTGAGGGAAAGGCCCGGGGCGGGGATTTTTTTCGGGACGGGTTGGGGGGCCGGGGAGGCGGGCGGCGGGGTTTGGGCGTGGGACGGGAAAGGGAGCGAGAGAGTGAAAAGGGAAGTGAGCGTGAAAGTGAGGGCGGGGACGAGGCGCATGGGGGAGTTGTTTTTGACCGCGGATTTCGCGGAAGACGCGGATGAAGCCAGCGGAGTTGAACCGCTAATCTTCGCTGATTGTTCGATCCCGGAGGATTCACCTGAGCGGTGAATCAAGGCAGGGGGCGGAAGCGGACGCAAAAAAAGGGCGGGTCGGAGACCCGCCCCACTGGGGATCAGAGTTTGGCGAGGATCGCTTTGAGGCGGACCCAGGCGTCGGCGCGGGCTTTTTTGTTTTCGGGGCTGCCGGCGGGGTCTTCGCCGGCGCGCATGAAGCCGTGACCGGCGCCCTCGTAGGTGACGGGGTCGAAGGTCTTGCCGGCCGTTTTCATGCCCGCGATGGTGGCGGGAAGGCCGGTGTTGATGCGGGCGTCGTTGCTGGCGTAGAAGCCGTAGAGCGGGGCTTTGATTTTGCCCATGTCTTCGGGGTTCGCGGACGAACCGTAGAAGACGAGGCCGGCCTGAAGGGAGGGATTGTGCGTGGCGTAGAGGAAGGTTTTCGCGCCACCCCAGCAGAAGCCGCCGACAACGACCTTGCCGTTGCAGGCGTCGAGTTTCTTCACGTAGGCGACGGCGGCGTCGAGGTCGGCGTTGATTTGCTTTTGGTCGAGGCCCTGGATTTTTCCACGGACGTTGTCACCGCCGCCGAGGGAGTCGGTCCCGCCGCCATTGGGCCCGGTGCCGGAGAGGAAGTCGGGGGCGATGACGATGTAGCCGGCTTCGGCGAACTGATCGACCATGCTGCGCATCCAATCGGAGAGGCCGAAGATTTCGTGGATGAGGACGACGGCGGTGGCCTTGGTTTTGACCTCGGGGAAGCCGACGAAGGCCTTCACTTCGCGGGAGCCGTGTTTCAGCGTGACCCACTCGAGGTGGCGCGGAGATTTTTCGAGGCGGGCTTTGGCCCAGTCTTGGGCGGAGGCGGCGGGGGCGAACGCGCAGAGCGCGGTGAGGAGGAGGGCGAGTCGTTTCATGGGGGAGGGAGGACGGATGGGGGAGGACGAAGGAGCGTGGCGATTGGTTGCTTTCGGGCGATGCAAAACAAGGCTGACGGGACCATGAAACTTTTTTCGCTGATGGCGGTGGGGCTTGGCATCGCGGTGACGGCAGGCCGTGCGCTGCAGGCGGCGGAGCCGCTGGCGGCGGAGGCGCGGGCGACGATGGAGAAGGCGACCACGTTTATGCGGTCGATTGCGACCGAGGGGGGATATTTGTGGCGCTACTCGGCCGATTTGCAGGAGCGGGCGGGTGAGAACACCGCGACCGCGACGCAGATTTGGGTGCAGCCGCCGGGCACGCCGTCGATGGGCCTGGCGTTTTTGCGGGCCTATGAGGTGACCAACGAGGCGCGTTACCTTGAGGCGGCGAAGGCGGCGGCGGATGCGCTGGCGGTGGGGCAGTTGGAGTCGGGCGGGTGGGATTACCTCGTGGATTTTGATCCGCAGCAGAGCCTGCGCTGGTATCGGCGGAGCGATGGGGGCAAGCTCTCCGCGGCGGACGCGGCGAAGCGGCGGAATATTTCGACGTTTGACGACGACAACACGCAGAGTGCGCTGCGGTTGCTGCTGGCGGTGGCGGACGCGAGCAAGGGTTCGAGCGAGGCGCGGGACGGGCGCATCCGCGAGGCGCGGGACTACGGGCTGGCGAAGCTGATGGCGGCGCAGTTGCCCAACGGTGGCTGGCCGCAGCGGTGGGCGGGCGTGCCGGCGGATCCGAAGACCCATCCGGTGAAGGCGGCGAGTTTTCCGAAAGAGTGGGCGCGCACGCACCCCAAGGAAAATTACTACGGGCACTCCACCCTGAACGACAACACGCACCGCGACTGCGTGATCACGCTGCTCGATGCGGCGAAACGGCTCGGTCAACCGGCGTATCGGGCGGCGGCGTTGCGGGGCGGGGATTTCCTGATCGCGGCGCAGTTGCCGGAGCCGCAACCGGGCTGGGCGCAGCAATACAATCCGCAGATGGAGCCGGCGTGGGCGCGGGCGTTTGAGCCGCCGAGTGTGTGTTCCAACGAAGGCGCGGGGGCGATGCGGCTCCTCGTGGATTTGTATCTGGAGACGGGCGAGAAAAAGTTTCTCGAACCGTTGCCGCGGGCGATCGCGTGGTATCGGCGCTCGGAAATTGCGCCGGGCACGTGGGCGCGGATGTATGAGCTCGGCACCAACCAACCCATCTATGGCGACCGCGACGGAAAATACCATTATCGCGTCGAGGATCTCTCGCCGGAGCGGCAGACGGGATATTCGTGGAAGGGGAGCTACGGTGTGCCGGCGGTGATCGCGTTCTACGAGGAGGTCGGGCGGGTGGGAAGGGAAGCGATCGTGGCGAAGAAAAAGGCGGACGCGGCCCCCACCGCGAAACAGCGCGCGGCGCGGGCGAAGGCGCTGGAGCCGCGGGTGCGGACGGCGATCAATGCGCTCGATGCCCAAGGGCGGTGGATCGTCGGCGGGAAGGGCGGGGCGGCGATTCGGATGGAGGTGTTTGTCGAAAATATGCGGACGCTGTGCGAGTATGTGGAAGCGGTGAAGTGAGGTGAAGTTACGGTCGGCCGCGCTGCGGGCTTGCTTCCGGTTGCCGGCGTCGGGTTTCCTCGCGGGATGAGCGCGCCCACCCTGCACACGATCCACGGCCAACCGTCCTGGTCGTTTCACTCCAGTCTGGTCACGGCCCATTTGACCAAGGTGGGCGGGCACCTCGGGCCGGTGGAGTTTCGGGTGGGGAAGAAAACGGTGTCGCCCTATTCGGTGGCGCCGTGGGCGACGGAGAAACTGGGGCCGGGGTTGCCGCCGTTGTTGCACGCGTTGCGCGGGGATTTTTTCTGCGCGCCGTTTGGTGGCAACGGCACGGCGTGGCGCGGGGAAAGCCATCCGCCGCATGGCGAGACGGCGAATGCGAAGTGGGTGTTGGACGCGTTCGAGAAGACGGGGCAGCGCGTGACGCTGCATGCGAGTCTGGCGACGACGGTGCGCCGGGGGCGGGTGGACAAATTCATTTCGCTGGTGGACGGGCACACGGCGGTTTACTCGCGGCACGTGCTGTCGGGGATGCGCGGCCCGATGAGTCTCGGGCACCATGCGATGTTGAAATTGCCGGAGCGGCCGGGCAGCGGCGCGGTGAGTACGAGCCGGTTCGTGCGCGGGCAGGTGTTGCCGGTGCCGTTCGAGCAGCCGGAGAATTATGGGTATTCGGCGTTGAAGCCGGGCGCGACGTTTCGGTCGCTGGCGGGTGTGCCGCTGGCGGCGGGGGGCCAGGCCGATCTCACCGGGTATCCGGCGCGGAAGGGCTACGACGATCTTGTGATGATGACGGCGGACGCGAAGCGGCCGTTCGCGTGGAACGCGGTGACGTTTGCGGCGGAGGGGCATGTGTGGTTCGCGTTGCGCGATCCGCGCGTGCTGCGGCACACGATTTTCTGGATGTCGAACGGCGGGCGGCATTATGCGCCGTGGAATGGCCGGCACACGGCGGTGCTGGGGCTGGAGGACGTGACGAGTTATTTTCACTTCGGCCTCGCGGAGTCGGCGAAAGCGAACGCGCTCAGCCGGGCGGGCTTTCCGACGACGCTCACGCTGTATCCGAAAAAGCCGACGACGGTGAATACGATCATGGCGGTGGCGGCGATTCCGCCGGGGTTCGACCGCGTGGCGGAGATCCGCGCGGCCGGGGACGGGGTGGAGTTGGTGGCCGCGAGCGGGAAACGCGCGACGTGCGCGCTGGATGTGGGCTTTCTCGGGCAGGGGTGAGGCGCCTTCGCCGAGGCTACGCGGTGGCCTTCAGCTGGATGGCCGCGCCCGCCGAGCCGGGCTCGCAATGACAAGCGGGATTTGGAGGCGGAGTGTGCGGGAAGGAAGCGCGTTGGGGGCAACGCGCTCCACCTCGGAGTGTGCGGGAAGGAAGCGCGTTGGGGGCAACGCGCTCCACCTCGGAGTGTGCGGAAGTGCGTTGGGTCAACGCGCT
>JBIKOK010000361.1:0-4686 GCA_044358025.1 Opitutaceae bacterium | reverse complement strand
TTTTGGATCGAGAGTGATCGCATCTCGCTGGTGGATTCACGCAACGGCGATTCGACCGATCTGGGCAGATGGCAAGATCGTTGGCTCGGACCAGAACTGCTGCCCTGAAAAAACTTCACATGTTTTCCGACTTTGTCGGCGATGCTGAGTTGACCGCGAACAACGGAAACAGGTTCGTCGCAAAGTTTCTGGCCGCGGCGTACGAACAGAAGCAACTCAACTCCCGGCCGTTCGCCCTGATCGATTCGATCGCCTTTTCGAAGCGGCTCTTCGGCACGACGCGGGGAACCAGCCACGGCCTCGACGCCGTCCTCACCCGCACGCAGGTGACGGCGTTCCAAAACCGCCGCCACGATGCGCGAGGCTATTTGTCAGCTCTTGCCCAGGCCGTCGAGTGCATGTGGCGTCAGCTGAGGCTGGACACGACCTGCAGCGGGATTTCGCGGCAGGGACTCATCTCCCGAAGTTGAACAGATAGCGCCCGGCGATAGCCGCGCGTGCGCTCTAGTGCGCGGGGCTCGAAGCAGGGCATCCTTGAGTGCGCCATTCCAAATCACCAAAAAGCACGGTAAGTGGTCGCGGGACGATCTCTTTGGCGAATTAGGCTATTGGCCTGAGACTGAAATTTGGAGCAATTTGTCCGAAACCCTCGGCAATTTGCTGATGCAGCTAGCAAAGACGACGCAGGCGAGCCCAAAAAAGTTGCTGGCTGCGATCAAAATGGAATTCGAGGAATACAATGAGCTGGGTATCTCCGCATACTTGAAAGCGGAAAAGAGGTCGCTCTACGATAAAGGGGACTTGGCTCAGCTCCGCGAGGAGTGGATAATCCTGCACGGCAGCCATCGGATACCGGCGATACCCTCACCTAACAATTCATGGGGCGACTGTATCGATGGACTGGAACTGGACTTTGATAGTGAGGGTTGGACGGCGCGTCTCTTTAGCGATTCAGACAACTCACCGGAAATATTTATTCCAGAGAAGAGAAGGTCTACAACGTTTAATGGACTTTTCGAAGCGACAAATGAATCGGGCGAAGACAAGGGGGATTTGTGCGACGACGCAGATGATTTGGGTGAATTGCCATTTACGCGAGATCAGCTCGCAGGGCTGCTTATTGAGCATGATCGGCGCTGGCGCCCGTTCATCGACTCTAAGAAAGCTCGCGGGAAAGACCCGAATCAAGCCGGGGAGCCAGAAAGCGCCGACCAATAAAACGACCACCGCGTCGGCCTAGGAATATTTACTCAATTCAACCAGATGATCGTTCACATTCCTAATGCCTCGGCTGACATACCCCCTGACGACAGCCATCGCTACCGAAAAGGAAGTGCTTTTGTCGTTGCCCGGGCGGGGGTGTCGCCGTGTGCGTGTTCGCTGGGTTCGGCCTTGGCAGTGGTGTTGTGGGTGGTGGTGGCGGCCGTGGCGCCAGTGAGAGCGGTGGCGGCGGAGAAGTTATCGTTGGTGGGGCGTCCGGGCGCGGGCGCGGTGAGGGAGAGCGCGAGGGCGATGGAGCCGGTGCTATTGTCATGCTGTCGATGGCGAGGCGATAGACGGTGCCGGCGGCGATAAGGGCGGCGGGAAAAAAGGCGGCGGTCCGAAGGACCGCTGAACGGGATGCAGCAAGGGCGCGCAGCGGAGGATCGGCTGGCTGGTGCACGCCGCTACAGCGCGGCGTGGAGGAAGCGCGTTGAGGTCAACGCGCTCCACCTCGGAGGGTTTGGCGCGGCCGGCCCACGGAATCAATTTACCCGCGGCGAGCGAGGACTTCACGCGTGAGGGCGCTGAAGGCTTCGGCGCCCGTCGCGGAGGCGTTGTAGAGCGCGATCGGTTTCGCCTCCATCGGCGCTTCGCTGAGGCTGATGTTTTCCGGAATCACGGTCGGGAAAAAATGCAGGCGGCGAAATTCCTTTTCGGAAGGGAGCCGCTTCATGGTTTCCTGGTGGAAATTCACGTGGCCGCGGACGCGAGTGAAAACGACGCCGAGGCAGCGGATCTTGAATTCGAGTTCTTCCTTCAGGTAGTCGAGGCGGTCTAGGAGAAGCGAGAGACCGACCGACGAGAGGAAGTCGGGCTGCATCGGCACGAGGAAAAAGTCGCTCGCGTAGAGGGCATTTTGGGTGGCGGTCTGGAGGTTGGGCGGGCAGTCACAAAGGATGTAGTCGTAGTCTTCGATCACCTTTGCGAGTTTGCGCGAGAAGAGGCGTTCGCGGCCGGGGCGCGCGGCAAGATCGAGGTCGAGAAAGGTGAGGCGCAGGTGACTCGGCACGAGATCGAGGCCGGGGATTTCCGGCACGACGTCGTGCACGATGCAGTCGGCGAGTTTCGCGGGATCGGCGTCGCGCTTGCGGCGGGCGTCGAGTTCGAAGACGTCGGCCATGGTGCCGCGTTCGTCGGCCCACTTCATCCACGAGGCCTCGGGCATGAGGCTGAGCGAGGCGTTGGACTGCGGATCGAGGTCGACGAGCAGGACTTTTTTTCCGTGATCGCGCGCGAGGTAGGCGGCGAGGTTGACGGCGACGGTGGTTTTACCGACGCCGCCTTTCATGTTGAGCAGGGAGATAACGGTGGCTTTGGGCATGGTGTTTTTTTTGGGGGGGGATGGACGGAGAGAGACAGAAAGACGGAAGGACGGGGAGATCGTAGACGGGGTTTACGCTGAACAAGAACGAGAACGAGAGAAGCGGGGTGCAGCGAAAGATGTGCCAGAATTGCGCGAGGTGCGAGGTGCGGTTGGACTGCCAGCTGCTCTTGCGCCCAGCACAATGACGCCAGCCGCTGGAGACGCCGACCGGACACCCGAATCCGCAAAAAGCGGAGGGAGAACTTACGATTTTCAGGTAACTGCGCGTATTCCCCGAGCTCCCGGCTGATTTCGACGCGCGAGCGTAGGCGGCCGCAGTAATTCACCACCGCGCGGTCGACGGCAAACCGGTCGCCCCGATGGCCCCCAAACGACGAAAAAATGCGGGCGTGCGGGTAAAGCGCCACCATCAAAGCCCGGTGTTCAAACTCCTCAGGAGCGCAGGAAAATTTGCGGCAGAACGCATCTTTTAGGGTTTCCATGGGTGTTGGCCTAGCCGGGGTAAAGGAGAGCCACCGGGCATGGTACTGCGTCGGTCGTGCTTCGGATATTAAAATCGAGGGGGGGCCTAAAAATTGCCAGAAGATGTGCTGATCGCGATGCGCGTCCCCACACAACCGCTTCCGGCCTGAAACCGCGTTCAACGACTTGAGCGAAAATCGTGGCCACCGAAGTCGTTGATCTAGTTTTGAGCGGACCGGTTGGTTCGCTGACGTTGATTCTTGGAACGGGCAAAAATCAAGGACAGCAGGTTACCACCTGACCGAGTGAATTAAAATCGCCAGCCAGAGAACAACCGAAATCAAGGCCTCGTCAGCAATCCGATCCCCAGCACCCGTTGACGGATGCGGTGGCGTAGCAGAGCCAGGCCCTTGGTCACAGGCACTTCAACCCGGCAGCGCTTGGCCTCGGTCATCACGGTTTCAGCGCCCACGTCCGGAAATTCGCACTGAACTTCGTGGACCGCGAGCGCGACGGCTTCGTCACGCCATGTGGCGACGGCCGCAAGATTGGAGGGGGGCATTTGTTGGGGGTAAGAAGCAACTGCTGTTCTGGGGGTACCCGGAGAGACGCCCCGTCGGTCGAAACGCTCAAAACCATTTAGAATTTACGAACGAAATTCAGCCCCTCTTATCCCGTTTTCCAGAAGCCATACTGCCGATAGTTGGTCTGCGTGTGCCACTGCCGGTCGTCTCGAGCGCGCACCCTTTTCACAGTGTCCGACCGGTGGTGGCAAATGGCTTGGTTCATTGATGTTTCCGTGGCAGCACGCCGGGTCGCGGAATCCGATCTCGTGGTCTGGGACACGCATTGCACGGTCGACGATATTTCTCTCCTGAACGCGTATCAAAAACTGAGCAGGACCTAGGTAATGGATGGGAATGGGGGCTGTTTTGGTCTCGGTAAATGAGAGAATGAGTCGGCGCCCCATCAACTAGCTAGGCGAACTGAACGCGAGAGGCGGGCTGCGGTGGCCCCCAACGGTTAGACAGTCGGGAAATGAAAGTTAGCTATGGGCTGGTTGGGATTGGGGAAAGATCAAAAAGATCAGGGAGGGGTGCAAGGGAGCGCAGCTCCCCACCTTCCCCTGGGAGGGCAGAGTTGGACGACAGGACGAGGGTCAAGACCACACACGGGCTGATCGCGGGGCGCCGGTTCATGGGTTGATCGCGAGCGGGAGCGTCGCGCGGTAGATTTCGCCGGGCGTGGCGCCGTTCAAGACGGAGTGCGGACGGCGCTCGTTGTAGAAGCGGACGTAGGTGTCGAGTTGGGCGTGGGCGTCGACGAGCGAACGGTAGCTCTTCAAGTAAATCTCCTTGTATTTCACGCTGCGCAAAAGCCGTTCGACGAACACGTTGTCGAGGCATCGACCCTTGCCATCCATCGAGAGTTTCACGCCGCGGGCCAGCAGCGGCTGGGTGAACTCGGCGGAGGTGAACTGGCAGCCTTGGTCGGTGTTGAAGATTTCCGGCGCGCCGTGGACGGCGAGCGCCCGCTCGGGCAACGACAAAAGCACTTCCTTTTGAACGTCAATTACACCTCCCTACGAGATAAGGCAGGTGGGAGGGAGCGTAGCTCCCGGAGGCACAGGTCTTTAG
>JBIKOK010000023.1:0-51263 GCA_044358025.1 Opitutaceae bacterium | reverse complement strand
GCGCGGGCGGCGACCGGATCGCGACCCTCGTCGAAGTCGAGGTAGTCGAACATCGTCAGGGCGGGCGTGCCCGCGAGGCCGCTTTCCTTGAGGCGCTTCGCGAGGATTGCGGCGGCGTCGTCGCGCCAGCCGCGCTTGGAGAGGAAATTGTTCCAGATCTCGCATTCGTCGTCGGAGCGGGGTCCGCCGCGCTGCTCGGCCCAGGCGAGGACCGCGGTATCGTCGGCCGCGAGGTGGGCCAGGACGTGGGCTTGCAGGTCGTCGTAGCCGACGCGGAGAAAGGTGCAGCAGCGGCTGTCGAAGCCCTTGCCGAGGTTGGGCACGTAATCGGGCGGGAGTTGGCCGGCGGCGTGCAGGCGGAGCTTGTCGAGCATCCGGCCGAAGTAGACGAGACGGCCGACTTTGGCGTAGGGGCTGCGGAGACCGGGGACGTTGGGCATAGGGCGGGAGCTGACAGCAAAAACTCCGCGGTCGAAACACAAAACGCGCAGGGTGCGGGGGGGCGAGCGCCGGCCGGAGGGGGGAGGCCGGGGCCGGCGTTATTTCCGCCGCACCCGCCAGAGGTAGATTCCGGTGGCGAGGGCGCCGAGGAGCCAGGTGGGAAAGTTAACCCAGAGCTGGTGAAACGGAATCGGGTAGTGGTGGCAGGCCCAGATGATGCCAACGTGTTTGACGGCGATGAGGACCCAGCAGGCGAAGATGAGGCGCTCGGCGCGGGGGTTGCGCGGGTCGCGTTCGTGCACCACGACGGCGGAGATGAACGCACCGCGCGCGACGTCGGGGTGGGGGCGGCGCACGATGAGCTGGAGGAGGTTGGCGAACATGGGAGCGCGGGACCCTATGTGGGATCGGAAAAAAGAAAAGCGCGGGTGGCAGAAGCCCGGGAGTTGAACTGCGCAGGGCCACCCGCATGGTTGCGCGCATGGCCAAGCCCGCCGTTCCTTCTGCCCAACCGCCCGTCGAACTCGCCGGACCCACGCTGGGCGCGCCGAGTTCGGCCGCGGCCGGGCTCACGGCGGTGCGCATCACGACGCAGATCGCGCTGGGCGAGATGGGGGCGGTGCGCGGGGCGAAGCTGTTGCTCCAGGTGAACCAGAAGGACGGCTTCGACTGCCAGAGCTGCGCGTGGCCGAGTCCGGACGGCGACCGGCACACGTTTGAGTTTTGCGAGAACGGGGCGAAGGCCGTGGCGGACGAGGCGACGCCGAAGCGGATCACCGCGGAGTTTTTCGCGCACCATGCGGTGGCCGAACTCGCGGCGCAAAGCGACCACTGGCTCAACGCGCAGGGGCGGTTGGCGGAGCCGATGGTGTTGCGCGCGGGCGCGACGCACTATGCGCCGATCGGGTGGGACGAGGCGTTCGCGCTCATCGCGGCCGAGTTGCGGGCGCTGCCAACGCCGGATGCGGCGGCGTTTTATACCTCGGGCCGCACCAGCAACGAGGCGGCATTTCTGTGGCAGCTTTTCGTGCGGCAATGGGGGACGAACAATTTGCCGGACTGCTCGAACATGTGCCACGAGTCGAGCGGCGTGGCGCTCGGCGAGACCATCGGGATCGGCAAGGGCACGGTGACGCTGGAGGATTTCGAAAAGGCGGAGGCGATTTTTGTGATCGGGCAAAATCCGGGGACAAACCATCCGCGGATGCTGACCTCACTCGAGGCGGCGAAGGCCCGGGGCGCGACCATCGTGTCGGTCAATCCGCTGCCCGAGGTGGGCACGGAGCGGTTTAAGAATCCGCAGGATTTCATGCACCCGTTGAAAGCCTGGTCGACGCTGCTCGGCGACGGCGCCCGGCTGGCGGACCTGTGGCTGCAGCCGCGGATCGGCGGGGACCTCGCGCTGTTTAAGGGCATCATGAAGGAAATGCTCGCGGCGGAAGAGGCCGCGCCGGTCCCGGGGGCGGTGTTCGATCATGCGTTCATCGCGGCCCACACGCACGGCTACGAGGCACTGGTGGCGGATTTGCGCGCCACGGCGTGGGACGACGTGGTCGCGGCGAGCGGGGTGGGGCGGGAGGCAATCAGGCGGGCAGCGCAGATCGCGATGAAGTCGCGGGCGACGATTGCCTGTTGGGCGATGGGGCTCACGCAGCAGCCCGACGCGGTGGAGACAATTCAGACGATCGTGAATTTTCTCCTCCTGCGCGGCGACATCGGGCGGCCGGGGGCGGGCCCGTGTCCGGTGCGCGGACACTCGAATGTGCAGGGCGACCGCACGATGGGAATTTTCGAGCGGATGCCGGACTGGTGGCTCGACCGGCTCGATGCGGAGTTTGGCATGAAGTCGCCGCGGGTGCACGGGCTCGACACCGTCGAGACGATTCGGGCGATGGCCGACGGGCGCGTGACGGTGTTTCTGGCGATGGGCGGAAATTTTTTGTCGGCGACACCCGACACGGAGTTCACGGCGGCGGCGCTCAGAAAGTGTGCGTTGACCGCGCACGTGGCGACGAAGCTCAACCGTTCCCACCTCGTGACGGGGCGGACGGCGCTGATTTTGCCGTGTCTCGGGCGCACCGAGCGGGACCGGCAGGTGGGGGGCGAGCAGTTTGTCACGGTCGAGGATTCGATGGGGGTGATCAATTCCTCGCGCGGGCGGCTCGCGCCGGCTGCGGCGCAGTTGCGGAGCGAGGTGGCGATTGTGGGCGGGATCGCGCGGGCGGTGTTGGGGGCGGGTCCGGTCGGAGACCGGCCCGATTGGGAGGCCTTTGCGGGCAACTACGATCTGATCCGCGAGCGCATCGCGCGGGTGGTGCCCGGTTTCGAAGACTACAACCGGCGCATCCGGGCGGGTGTGTTTCATTTGCCGAACGCGCCGCGCGACTCCCGGGAGTGGCGCACGCGGTCGAAGCGCGCGAATTTCACGGTGGCGCCGATCCGGCGGCGGGAATTGGCGGCGGGCGAGTTCGTGATGATGACGATCCGCACGCACGACCAGTTCAACACGACGGTCTACGGGCTCGATGACCGCTACCGGGGGGTGTTTGGCGGGCGGCGCGTGGTGTTCATGCACGAGGAAGATATCCGCGCGGCGGGGCTGGTGCAGGGGCAGCGGGTGGATCTCACGAACCGGTTTGGCGGGGTGGAGCGCGTGGCGCCGGCGTTCATGGTCGCGCCGTATCGGATTCCGCGCGGCTGTGTGGCGACGTATTTTCCCGAGGCGAACGTCCTCGTGCCGATCGGCAGTGTCGCGGCGAAGAGCAACACGCCGACGAGCAAATATGTGGTGGTGACGATCGCGGCGGCGAAGAAATGAACCGCGCCCGGTGCTCGCCGGGGAACTTTTTTGTGCTATCGTCGATCTTAGCCACTACCATGAAAACGAAACCTTTTGTGCTGTTCGCCGCGTTGGCCTTCGCCGGTGCCGGGACCGTCCTGGCGCTCGATCCTGTGAAAGGTCCGTCGCGCGTTGAGGTCGTGTTCTTCGAGCCGGAGAAATTTACCGACGTGAAGGACTCGTATATGGGCTCGGACAAGGGGCGCGACTCGACGCTGGAGCTGCTGAAGGAATATCTGACGACGCGCGGGGTGCGCGGCCTCCTGCCGGGCCAGAAGCTCGCCATCACCTTCACCGACGTCGATCTGGCGGGTGACTTCGAGCCGTGGCGCGGGGGGCAGTGGGGTGACGTGCGCATCGTGAAGGATATCTATCCGCCGCGCATCAGCCTCGCGTTCCGCCTGACCGATGCCGACGGCGCGGTCGTTAAAGAAGGGAAGCGCGACCTGCGGGACATGGCGTTCATGATGAAGCTCACGATGGGCTTTCGCGATGACCCGCTGCGCCACGAAAAGGCGCTGCTCGACGATTGGCTGAGTGCCGAGTTCCACAGCGCGAAGAAGAACTGAGCTATTTCCCGGACGAAACGGATTTACCCGCGGCCGCGTGTCTGCCCAGACTCGCGGCCGTGCTGTTTTTCCCCGCGTGAATCCTCCTTCCGAAGCCGACCGTTCCGCCGCCCGCCTCGACAAATGGCTTTGGGCGATGCGGGTCTTCAAGACGCGGCCGCTGGCGACCGACGCCTGCCGGGCCGGGAGCGTGGAGATCAACCAATTGGTCGCCAAGCCGGCGCGCGAGGTGCATGCGGGCGAAGTGGTGGTGGTGCGGTTGGGGTTGTTCACGCGGACGCTGCGGGTCGTGGGTGTGCCGCGCTCGCGCGTCGGGGCAAAGTTGGTGCCGGAATTCTGTGTCGACCTGACTCCGCCGGAAGAATTCGAGAAGCTCCGCGAGCGCAGCGTGCAGCAGGTGCTGGCGCGGGAAAAAGGCAGCGGGCGGCCGACGAAGCGGGACCGGCGGGAAATCGACGGGTTCTTTGGCTAGGCTGTGGCCGTCGCGGCCGAAATATTGCATGAACGTTTTTTCCAAATTCGAAACCGAGCTCTCGGTCCGCCCGGACGACATCGACCTCTACCAGCACGTGCACTCGACGCGTTACCTCGACTACGTGCTGGCGGCGCGGTTCGAGCAGATGGAAAAAAACTACGGCATGTCGATGCAGGCGTTCGCGGACCGCGGGCTGGGCTGGTGGATGACGACGGCGAACATCCATTACAAACGCCCGCTCGGCTGGGGCGACCGGATGACGGTGCGCTGCTGGATTGAAAATTTTACGGAGGCGGGTTGCCGGGTGGCGTTTGAAATCGAAAAGAACCCGACCGGCAAACGGGTGTGCGACGGGTATTGCGACTACGTGCTGGTGACGTTGGCGACGGGGCGGGCGACGCCGATTCCGGAGGACGTCCGGGTCAAGTATTCGATCTGAGCGGGATGGGGTGGGCAGTCGCCCATCGACGGCGTGGCGCGAATTCCCTTGCGTTACCGATCTTCCCGTGTCTCTTAGCGGCTCGATCGTTAGTGATAGCGTTAGGCGACAGTATCTGGTGAGTCGTTGGCTGAGCGTTTGGCTTAAGTGATGATTTCGAAACCCAAGTTGGGAACGGACTGGCAGCAGGACGAAGGATCTACGAGACATCACATGAGCAACTCCAAACTATACGTCGGCAATCTGTCGTTTAAGACCACTGAAGACGAACTCCGCGCCGCTTTCGGCCAATTCGGCGCTGTCACCGACGTTTACGTCGCGATGGACAAGATGACCGGTCGCCCCCGTGGCTTCGCGTTCGTCACCATGGGCACTGGCGACGAAGCCAAGTCCGCGGCTGAAAAACTTAACGGTACCGATCTCGGTGGCCGCCAACTCACCGTCAATGAAGCCCGTCCGAAGGAAGAGCGTTCCGGCGGCGGCGGCTTCGGCGGCGGCGGCGGTGGTCGCGGCTTCGGCGGCGGCGGCGGTGGTCGCGGCGGCTTCGGCGGCGGCGGCGGTGGTCGCGGTGGCGATCGCGATCGCGGCGAGCGCCGTTACTAATCGATTCGTTCAAACGAACTGAATTTTCGAGGGACGGAGCTCCTTTGGGGCTCCGTCCCTTTTTCTTTTTTCACTTTTACACCGTCCGGATGGTCCGGCGGTCGGTTGCGCGTTTGCGCGCAACATGGCGCGACCCGTTTCGCTCAGGCAACCACGGGCAAGCGAGCGTGCCATTTTCGCGGTTACTCGCATCCTTCAGTCATGGCCTTCAAAGCACTCAATCTCTCCGAAAACGTTCTCCGCGGCGTCCAAGCCGCCGGTTACACCGATCCCACGCCCATCCAGTTGCGCGCGATCCCCGTCGTCCTCGGTGGCGGCGATCTCATCGCTTCGGCGCAAACCGGCACGGGTAAAACCGCGGCCTTCGCGCTGCCCGTCCTCACCCGCCTCGGTCACCACGGCCGCGCCCGCGTTCTCGTCCTCGAGCCCACGCGCGAGCTCGCCGCCCAGGTCGAAACCGCTTTCCGCGACTTCGCCCGCTTCACCGATCTCCGCACGGTCGCCGTGTTCGGCGGTGTCGGTTACGGCGCCCAGCGCTCCGAGCTCAAACGGGGCGTCGACATCATTGTCGCCACTCCCGGGCGTCTCGTGGACTATCTCAAAACCGGCGAGATCAACCTGCGCGACATCACGATTCTGATCCTCGACGAGGTGGACCGCATGCTCGACATGGGTTTTCTGCCCGTCGTGAAAGACATCATCGCGCGCTGCCCGAAGGAGCGCCAGACGCTGTTTTTCTCCGCCACGGTTCCGCCGGAGATCGCCGCCGTCGCTTCGTTTGCGTTGCGCAATCCGGCGCGCGTCGAGTGCGGCGTCGCCCGCTCGGTGAACGCGTCGGTCAACCACGCGCTCTATCCCGTGGCCGCCGACCAGAAGTTTGAACTCCTCGAAGCGCTGCTCGCGAAGACCGATTTCGACAGCGTGCTGGTGTTCTCCCGCACGAAACACGGCGCCGACAAGATCGCGCGCCGGCTCAAAGCCGCGAATCACTCCGTCGCCGTGCTGCACGCGAACCGCTCGCAGAACCAGCGCATCGAGGCGCTGGCGGGCTTCAAGAGCGGCAAATATGAGGTGATGGTCGCCACCGACATCGCCGCCCGCGGTATCGATGTCGCCGGGGTCTCGCACGTGATCAACTACGACGTCCCGGAAAAGCCCGAGGACTACGTGCACCGCATCGGCCGCACCGGACGGGCGCAGGCCGTCGGCGACGCGTTCACGCTCGTCACGCCCGAGAATGCGAACGACATCCGCGACATCCAGCGCTTCATCGGCGCGAAGATTCCGGAGCTCCGCCTCGAAGATTTCCCGTATCGCGCGTTCGTCGCGCGCACGGAGGAACCGCAACAGCAGCGCGGTCGGGGCAGCCTCCCGGGGCAGATCCGCCATAAGGGCAGCTTCAACCGCTTCCGCGGTCGGCGCTGAGTTTTGAAGACGAGGTGGCGCGGGCTTTCCAGCCCGTGTTTCTCCTGACACGCTCGAGCGCGGTCCGAAAGGCTCGCGCTTTTTTATGCCCACGCTCGGCCCCCGTGCCGACCTCGAAAGCCATCTCGCCGCCCTGCGCGCGTGTGATCGGTGTCCGCGCCTGCACCGGCCCGCCATCGTCGGGCGCGCGGCTGTCAGCCGCATTTTGCTCGTCGGTCAGGCACCCGGTGGCAAAGAGCCGAAGCTTGGCCGACCGTTTGCGTGGACGGCGGGCCGCACGCTGTTTGGGTGGTTTCACGATGCGCTCGGTTGGACGGAGGAGGAGGCGCGGGACCGGATCTACCTTGCGGCGGTGTGTCGCTGCTTCCCGGGCAAGCGTCCGACCGGCGGCGACCGCGTGCCCGCGCCGGACGAAATCGCGAATTGCTCGGGCGGGTTGGAGCGGGAGTTTGAGCTGTTGCGCCCGGTACTGGTGCTGCCGGTCGGCAAACTGGCCATCGGGCAATTCCTCGGCGAGCGACCGTCGGGACGATCGGGCAGAGATTTCGGATCACCTATCGCGGACAAGCGACCGACTGTATTCCCCTGCCGCATCCGTCGGGTGCTTCACCGTGGCATCGCATGGAACCCGGAAAAACGCTGCTGGGACAGGCACTGGGGTTGGTGGCGGAGCACGAGGCGGTGAAGCCGTAGGGCGGGTCAGAGATCTGCCCGACGTCAATTCACCCGATTCCACACCGTCTCGCCCAGCACGGCGGCGCGCGCGATTTTCGCGGAGGTGCTGCGCATTTCGACCATGCCTTCGGGGGAGCAGAAGGCGGCGTGGCAGGTGACGATCAGGTTCGGCGTCGCGGCTTCCTCGGGGGTGCGGAGAGGTTCGGCCTCGACGACGTCGAGGCCGGCGCCGGCGAGGTGGCCGCTGCGGAGCGCGGCGAAGACGGGGGCTTTTTGCACGATGTCGCCGCGGGCGGTGTTCACGATGTAGGAGCCCGGTTTCATCAACGCGATTTCCGGCCCGCCGATGATCCCGCGGGTCTCGGCCGTGAGCGGACAGTGAACGGACAGCGTGTCGGCGCGGCGGAGGAGTTCGTCGAGGGAGGACACGCGCTCCACGCCGATGGCCTTGTGGGTGCCGCTCGGGACGTAGGGGTCGAAGAAGATGGTGCGGAAACCCATCGCCTTGGCGCGCAGGGCCGCGGCGGTGCCGATGCGGCCGAGACCGAGGATACCGAAGGTCTGCGTGCTCAGGCGGCGCATCTTCGCGGCGGTTTCGATTTTCCAGCCCAGGCGTTTGGCCTCGGCGTCGAGGGGAAAGAGCTGGCGGTAGAGGGCGAGCGTGAGCGCGATGGCGTGGTCGGCGACCTCTTCGGTACCGTAGTCGGGGACGTTGCAAACGGGGATGCCGGCCCGGGCGGCGGCGGCGATGTCCACGGTGTCGAAGCCGACGCCGTTGCGGATGATCACGCGGCAATTTTTCAGGCGGGCGATGACGGCGGCGCCGATCAGCGGGCCGTGCCAGAGGATGATGGCGTGGGCGGCGAGCACCTCGTCGGGAATCGGTGCGTTGAAATCCAGCCACACGGTCCGAAGGTCGGCGACGTCCGAGAGGAAGGGCGTTTCCACCGTGGCGGCGGTGTCGGTGAAGCGAAATTCCTTGGGGCAGACGATGACGACGAGGGGTTGGGTCATGGCGAAACTCTTTGACCACCGATTACACGGATGGCACGGATAGCGAAAGCCCTATCCGTGTCTCCTGTGAAATCCGTGATCAAATTTCTCCTCTGTCTTGGTCTCTTCTCCGCGGTGATGCCGCTCGCCGCAGTCGCGCAGCGCGAAAAACTGTCGCCCGAAGAGCTCGCCTTCGTCGAGAAGACCTGGCCCGACGCGAAGAAAACCAACACCGGCATCCGCTACATTATCCTGCAGCCCGGCAGCGGGGAAATGCCCAAGCCCGGCGACAAGGTGGCGGTGCTCTACGTGGGCCGCCTGCTGAACGGCACGGTGTTCGACCAGGCGACGGAGAAGGACAAGGCGTTTACGTTCCGCGTGGCCCGCGAGCAGGTCATCCAGGGGTGGGACCAGGTCCTGCCGCTGATGAAGGTCGGCGAAAAGCGCCTGGTCGTGATTCCGGCGGAGTTGGCCTACGGCACGCGCGGGCAGCCGCCGAAGATCGGGCGCAACGCGGCGCTCGTGTTCGAGATCGAGTTGCTCGAGAGCAAGCGGGATTGAGTCACAGTTCAGTGACGGGTGAAGCGGGGCTCGCCGCGGCGGAGTTCGTCGCCCAAGTTCGCGGCCTATGAGAACCCATCTGCGCGGCGTGTTGGCGGCGGTCTTGCTTCTGCTCGGCGCTGCACTGGCGGCGAAACCGGCCGCGACTTTGCCCGGTCTCCAGCGCGATGGTTCGGTGCTCCTGCCCAACCAATGGTCGCTGCGGCCGGTGGGAAAACAAATTCCGGTCGGAGACTTTCCGATCAATGTGGCGCTGCACCCGGGTGGGCGGTTCGCCGCGGTGCTCCATAGCGGGTATGGCCAGCACGAGGTGCGGATCCTCGAGGTAAAAACCGGTCGCGCCGTGTCGCAGGCGGCGATCGAGGAGTCCTTCTACGGGCTCGCGTGGTCCTCGGACGGCGAGCGGCTGTTCGCGAGCGGGGGCGGCGCGGAGGTGATTCACGCGTTCGAATTCAAAGACGGCTACCTCTCGGCCCATCGCGAGCTCGTGCTGCGGCCCGCGAAGGACCAGGGCATCCCGGGCGGGCTTGCGGTTTCCGCGGACAACGCCGCGCTCTACGTGGCCGAGAGTTGGGGGCAGCGGGTCGAAAAGATTTCCACCGCCGACGGTCGGGCGCTCTGGAAGCGGAGCTTCGCGGCGGCGGAAGGAGCGGCGACGACGGAGCACGAAGGCGCGCGGCTCAAGCCCGCGTCGGACCCGAAGGCCCCGTTTCCCTACACGTGCGTGGTCGACGAAAAGCACGGCCGGGTGTTCGTCAGCCTCTGGGCGCAGTCCGCCGTGCTGGTGCTCGACGCGACGACGGGCGCGGACGTCGCGCGTTGGCCGGTCGGCCCGCATCCCAACGAGATGCTGCTCGCCGCCGACGGGCGCCTGTTTGTGGCGGAAGCGAATCTCAACTCCGTCAGTGTGATCGACACTGCGACGGGGCGCGTGACCGAGCGGCTCACGGCGTCGTTGTTTCCGAACGCGCCGCCCGGCTCGATGCCCAACAGTCTCGCGCTTTCGCCCGACGGGGAACTGCTCTTCGTGGCCAACGCCAACAACAACAACGTCGCGGTGTTTGACGTGGAGACGGCGGGCAAGGCGAGGTCGCTCGGGTTCATCCCGGTCGGCTGGTTTCCGACGAGCGTGCGCGTGACGAGCGACGGCAAGACCCTCGTCGTCGCCAACGGTAAAGGGTTCAGCTCGGCGGCGAATCCGCGCGGGCCGTTTCCGGGATCGCCGGTGCCGCGCAACCTCCAGGAATATGTCGGCGGGCTGATGCGGGGGACGGTCTCGCTCATCGAGCTGCCGGTGGAGAAAAAGCGGGCCGAACAGTTTGGGGCGTGGAGCCAGACGGCGTTTGCGTGCAGCCCGCTCGATGCGGGGGCGACGGCGCGCGGCGCGGGGGCACGACCGGCGGGCAGTCCGATTCCCGCGAAGGTCGGCGATCCCTCGCCGATCAACTACGCGATTTACGTGATCCGCGAAAACCGCACCTACGACCAGGTCTTCGGCGACATCGCCGAGGGCAACGGCGATGCGCGGCTGTGTCTGTTTCCCGAGCGGGTCACGCCGAACGCGCACGCGCTCGCGCGGGAATTCGGGTTGTTCGACAATTTTTATGCCGACGGCGAGGTGAGCGCCGACGGGCACGAGTGGACGATGGGCGCGCAGGCGACGGACTTCGTCGAAAAAATGTGGCCGCTCAGCTACGGCCACAACGCGAAGAAGAAATACGACTATCCGTCCGAGGGGCACTACCCGGTCGCGTTTCCCGCCAACGGCTATCTTTGGAACCGGGCCGCCGAGGCCGGCGTGAGCTACCGGAGTTACGGCGAGTTCTGCGACACGCCGAAGAACGGTCCGCTGCTGTCCGTGCCGTCGTTGCCGATCCTCGTCGGTCACGTCGACCCCTATTACCGGGCGTGGGACATGGAGTATCCCGACGTGAAGCGCGCCGAGCGTTTCGCCGCCGAGATCCGCCGGTTCGAGGCCGAAGGCACGATGCCGCGGCTGCAGGTGCTGCGTCTGGGCAACGACCATACGTCGGGCACCAATCCCGGCAGCCGCACGCCGACCGCGATGGTCGCCGACAACGATCGGGCGCTCGGCCTGCTGGTCGAGGCGGTGTCGCGCTCGAAGTTCTGGGGCGAGACGGCGATTTTTGTGCTCGAGGACGATGCGCAGAACGGACCGGACCACGTGGACGCGCACCGCATGCCGGCGCTCGTCATCAGCGCGTGGTCGAAGCGCGGCGCGGTGGATTCCTCGCTCTATTCGACGACGAGCATGCTGCGCACGATGGAGCTGATCCTCGGTTTGCAGCCGATGTCGCAGTTTGACGCGGCGGCGCTGCCGCTGTGGGCGGCGTTTGCCGACCGGGCCGACCTCACGCCCTTTGTGGCGCGGCCGGCGCAGGTCGATCTCGAGGCGCGCAACGCGAAGCTGGCGTGGGGCGCAGGCGCGTCGCAGAAGATGGATTTCACCGGCCCCGACAAGGCGGACGACATCCAGCTGAACGAGATTGTCTGGCGCAGCGTGCGCGGGGCGGATTCGCCGATGCCCGCGCCCGTGCGCGCCGCGTTCTACAAGGCCCACGCGAAAGACGAGGACGAGGAGAAGGAGTGAGACCAAGGTCTCTTACCCTGCAGATTTTTCCGTTGTAGATCCGCTCGGTGGGAGGGAAACCCGGCCACCGGCCGGGTCTACCGTCTGGAAAACCAAAGGACGTTGGTATGAGCCGGAGCGGCGGCGCCACGGCGCGCGGGATAGGGCGTGGAGAACGCGCGGAGAATTTGCCCGGTCACCAACGGTCCGACCGAAACGGGACAGCGGGCAGACCGGCGCCGTTGAAGAGATTGGCCGCGGGGGCGTTGCGCCACGCGTAGCGGACGGCGACGGGGTCCTTCACGGCGGGCGAGGAGACGAGCAGGCTCTCGCGCTCCATTTTTGCCGCGGCGGGGTGAAAAACTTTATCCGCACCGGCGAGTTCGAGGGACTGCGTGGGTTTGTCGCGGGAGTTGAGTCCGCTCGCGTGGGTGAACCGCACGCGCAGCGCGGTGCCTTCGCGCACGGCGTCGGCGAAGGTCGGCCCGGTGTCGTCGACGGTGACGCCGTAGACGCGGTTTTTCGCGAGGAAGGCGAGACGGCGGCCGACGTCCTGTTTGTTGGTGGGATGGATGTCGGTCGGGTTGCCGAGATCGATGGCGAGGGCCTGGCCGGTGTTGGGCAAGGCGAGGGTTTGGGTCTGCGCTTCGCGGAGAAACGCCCAGGCGGCGGCCGTGGGGTCGGCCGGGACCTTGTAGTTCGCGAGATTCACCCAGTAGAACGGGAAATCGCCCTGGCCGAAATGTGCGCGCCAAGCCGTGATCATCGCGCCGAACAGGGCGGGGTACTCGGCGGCGCGGTCGGCGTTGCTCTCGCCCTGATACCACAGCGCGCCGCGGAGCGCATAGGGGAGCAGCGGGTTGATCATGCCGTTGAAAAGGCCGGCGGGAGTCCACGAGTCGCCGGGGCCGCGGGGTGCGCGGGGGCGGGGATTCTTTTGCAGCCAAGCAGCGTAGATTTTTTGGCCGTCGCTTTTGGGCTTCGTCTTCGCCCCGGTGGCGGTGGCGTCGCGTTTCGCCGTGGCTTCGGCTTTTGTCCACGCGGCGAGGGCGGCCTCGTAGGCGGATTGGTGAGCCGGGTAGTCGGCGAGGGCTTGGCGCCAGCGGGCGGTGACGACGGCGAAGTCCGGCTGGCTGGCGAGGGCGGCCGGGCTCATCCATGACTCGACCGGCGTGCCGCCCCACGAACTGTGGACGAGGCCGACGGGCACGCCGAGTTTTTGAAAAATATCGCGGGCGAAAAAGTATCCCACCGCGGTGAAGCCGCCCACGGTTTGCGGCGTGGTGGGCTGCCAGCCGTCGGTGGGCGCGGTGTCGGCGGGTGTCTCTGCGACGGTGGGCGCGATGCGCACGTGGCGGAGGAGGGGGAAACGGGCGGCGGCGATTTCAGCGGGGGCGTTCGCGACGCGGCTCCGGGCCTGCCAGGTGCCGGCGCGGGCATCGACCGTGAACTCCATGTTGGACTGGCCGGCGCAGAGCCAGACTTCGCCGACGACGACGTCGCGCAGCGTGAGCGTGTTTTTTCCGGTAACGGCGAGTTCGGCGCCCTCGCTGCTGGCGGGCAGCGCGTCGAGGTAGACGATCCAGCGTCCGTCGGCGCCCGCGGTGGTCTGCCGGGATTGGTCGCGAAATTTCACGAGCACCGGCTCGCCGGCGTCGGCGCGGCCCCAGACGGGGACGGGTTTGTCGCGCTGCAGCACGGCGTGGTCGGTGAAGAGCGGTGCCAGGGTGACGTCGCCGCGGGCGCCGGCGGCGAGGAGGACGGAGACGGCGAGGGCCAACAGCAGCAGGGGAAGTTTCATCGGGCGAACGGAGGTTGGCGCGGGTGGGGACGTTTCCGAGCGTGAAAACGGGCGCGGTTTACTGGCGCCAGGGTCGGCCGGCCTGGTAGGCGGCGAGACGACGTGCCAACGGGGCGGTGACGGCGGGATCGCGGGCGGCCGCGGCGAGGGCGAGCGCGCGGGTGGCGGCGACGACGGCCTCGGGATAGCGGCCGTTTTCGGCGAGCGCGGCGGCGAGGACGTTGGCGGAGGAAAAATCGTCGGGGCGGGCGGCGGCGATCCGCTCGGCGAGGGCGAGCGCGTCGGCGCCGTGCCGGACCGCGGCGGCGGGATCGGTGGCGAGCAGCCAAGCCAGGTTGGTGGCGAGGGTCGCGTTGCCGCCATGGGCGAGGCCCGCGCGGTAGAGGCGGGCGGCCGCGGCCCGGGCGCCGGCTTGGTAGCAGAGATTGCCGGCGTTGAGGCCGAACTCGGCGCGGGCGGCGGCGGGCGTGCGGTCCAACGCGGCGAGCAGATTTTGCTCGGCGCGCGGGGCGTCGCCGCTGGCGAGCTGGGCGGCGGCGATGTGGTAGAGCGCCTCGGCGTCGCTCTGGTCGGGCACGACTTGGAGGAGGAGCACGCGGGTGTCGGGGCGGCGCAGGTCGGGGGCGGGGGCGTAGGGCAGCACGCGGAGCCAGACGGGCAGCTGCTGCTGCACGAACAGTTGATAGCCGAAGGTTTTTTCGAAGTCGGCCGGGGGCGCCCCGGGGTGCAGGAGGACGAAATAGTCGCGCAAGAAATCTTCGTCCGAGGTGAGGGCGACGTGGGTGACCTGCCGGGCCCGCATGAGCGTCCGGGCCTCGGCTTCGGTGGTGGCGCTGAAGATTTCCGCGGCGGCGCGCAGGCCCGTGACATTTTCCCAATAGAGGGTTCCGACGGTTTTGAAGCGGCCATAGTAGCCGACGCCGGACGAGGTCGACGGGCAGCCGAGGAGCACGAGGTCACCGGCTGGCTGGGACGCGCGCAGCGCGGCGGCCATGTCGCGGTGGAGCGCCGGTGCGAGATCCAGGCGGCCCGCCGTGCGTTGCCCGAGGGTTTCGCGCAGGGCGAGCACGCGGGTGAGCGTCGGCGGCACGAAGAGCCCGACGGTGGTGCCGAGGACGAGGAGCCAGCGGGCGCGGGCGCCCCAGTCCTGCGTGAGAGCGGCGAGGACGACGAGGGTGAGGCAGAGCTGCGGGCCGGAGGAGTTTTGCCAGAAACGGATTTGCCAGCAGGCGAGGGCGACAAATCCGGCGGTCGCCACGGCGGCGAAGGTGAGGGCGAGCCGGTCGCGCGTGCCGCGGGCCCACAGCAGCGCGGCGGCGAGCAGGGCCGGTAGCAGGGTCTCGTTGACGTGGAGAAAGAAGATGTCCCAGCCCGTGGCGCGCACAAGGGCCGGCAAGGACATGCCTTCGAGGACGTGGCGGGAAAGGCGGCCGACGAAGGGATCGAGGACGGCGAACACGGCGGTGCCGCCGAGGAGGAGCGCGCCCGGGGCCGCGGCGACGGCGAGCGCGGGGACGAACCAGCGGCGCAATGGAAACGGGCGGGCGGCTGCCGGGGCGAGGTGTCGTTCGCCGAGCAGGGCGACGAATTCGGCGCCGCCCCACCACGCGAGCGCGTAGAGCGGATGGTTGACCTCGAGGCGCAGACCGAAGTGCGAGGGCGCATACTCGAGCAGGTAGAAAAACACCGAGGCCAGCGCCCCGACGCGGCCCCAGAGGCGCCAGGCGGCGGCATCGAACGCCGCGCCGTGCGTTTGGGCGGCGCGGCCGCGCCACGCCACGGCGGCGAGTGCGGCCGCGGCCGTGAGGGCGATGGCCGGAATGGTCGAAGCCGCGCTGAGCCACAGGCCGACGGCGCCGCACCAGGCCGAGACCACGGCGGCGCGGCGGACATCCGCGCGGGAGTTCGGCAGGAGCAGGACGGGGCGGTGGGCCGGGTCTGCGCGCCACCAGCCGCCACCCATGAACACGGCGCCCAGCACGAGACCGAACACGGCGGCGGTGATCAGGCCGTGGTGGTCCACGTAGTTGGGCGAAAATCCGTCGTAGAAATCGCGATGACCGATCATCCCGACGGCGATGAGGAGCCCGGCGCCGGCGCCGGCCCGGTGCGCGGCCCAGGCGGAAAGCGCGACGATGAGCGTGCCGAGCAGTGCGAAATTGATCCATCCGACGGCGCGTTCGGTCGCGAGCGTCAGCGGTTCGTCGGTGAGCAGGTGACGGAGGTGGCCGGCGCCGGCGACGATCCAGACGAGCGGCGAGCTCCAGTGGACTGCGCGGCCGAAGGGTGCGTTGTCGGTGGCGGTGAACCGCACGCGGGCGCCGCCGTGGGCCTGCAGGTCGAGGGCGTTGAGCACCCAGAGTTGCGCGTCGGCATAGACGATCGGGAGGGTGCGCTTCAGCGGGGTGGTCGCCGCGGGTGCGCCGCGCAGGCCCTGAAGGTCGACCAGCGCGAGGTAATCGCGGACGGCAAACGTGTGCAGCAGGAGCAGGGTGGCGACCAGCGCCCAGGTGGCCGCCATGATCGTCCAGCGGGCGCGGGGGCGTTCGAGCGTCAGGCGCATGCGGGCGGGCGGCGGTTTATTGCCGCCACGGTCGGCCGGCGCGATAGGCGTCGAGCCGGAGGGCAAACTGGGCGATGGCGTGCTCGCTTCCGGTGCGGCGCATGAGCTCAAGGGCCCGGGTGGCGGCGGTCACGGCCTCGGCGAAACGCCCGGTTTCGGCCAGGGCGGCCGCCTGCGCACTGAGGACGGTCGCGTCGTCCAGCGTGAGGCCTTGCACCAAGGCCAGGGCCTCGGCGCCGTTGCGCACGGCGTCGTCCCGGCTGGTGGCGAGCACCCAGGCGAGGAAGGCCGCCGCGGCGGGATTTTCCCCGGCGGTCAGGACCGCGCGATAGAGGCGGACGGCTCCGGCGTGCGCGGCGTTTTGGTAGCAGAGGTTGCCGGCGGTCTGACACAACGCGACGCGCTCGGCGGCGGGGGCGCGCAGGACGGCGGCTTCGAAGCTTTGGGTGGCTTCCGCGGTCTGGCCGAGGGCGAGTTGGGCCCGGGCGATGTGCCAGAGCGCGTCGCTGTCGGTCTGATCGGGCACCACCTGTAGCAACAGCACGCGCAAATCGGGCAGCGACACATCGGTGGGCGCCCGGTAGGGGAGCGGGCGGAGCCACGGCGGGATCATTTGGTCCGCCAAGAGCCGGTAGCCAAACGAGGCTTGGAAGTCGGCGGAGGTGCCGGTGGGCCGCAGAATGGAGAAAAACTGGGCCAGGAAACTTTCCTCGGTAATCATCGCGAGGTGGGTGATGCCGTGCCGGCGGATGAGCGCGCGGGCTTTTTCCGCGGATGGTGCGCCGAAGATCTCCGCGGCGGCGCGCATGCCTTCGTAGTTTTCCCAGTAGAGCGTCCCGATGGTCCGGAAGTTGCCATAGTAGCCGATGGCACACGAGCCGTTCGGACTGGCCAGCAGCACGATGTCGCCGGTCGGTTGGGACGACCGCAGGGCGGCCGCGACATCGCGATAGAGCAACTGCTGGAGGTCCATCTGGTCCGGCGAGCGGGCGTCCACGCGGGCGCGGACGAGGTGGACGCGGCTGACGGCGGTGGGCACCAACCCGGCGCCGATGACCGCGAGGAGGACGAGCCAGCGGAGGCGCGCGCCGCGGCCCTGCAGCAGGGCGGCCAGCACGACGACGAGCAGGGCGAGGAGCGGGCCGCTCGCCCCGAAGGACCAACGGACTTGGGCGACGAGCAGGAGCGTGAAGCCCAGCGCCACGACGGAGGCGAACAGGACCAGGCTTTTGTCCCGCTGCCGGCGGAGGAGCAGGAGCACGGCGGCGACGGCGAGGGGGGCGACGTTCCAGTTGACGTAGCTGAAGAAGGTGGGCCACCCGAAGTGGCGGGTGGTCGCGGCGAGGGACAAGCCCTCCGCGACGGTTTTGGGGATTTCCGAAACGAACGGATCGCCGACGACGAAGACGGCGGTGCCGCCGAGCCAAATGGTGACCGGCGCCGCGGCCAGCGCGAGCCCGGGAGCGATCCCACGCCACCAGGCCGGGGCGGGAGGGCCTGCGGGGGCGAGCCGCCGTTCGGCGAGTTGGGCGACGAGTTCGCTGCCGCCCCACCATGCCAGGGCGTAGAAGGGATGGTTGACCTCCAGCCGCAGGCCGAAGTGGGACGGGGCGTATTCGAGGAGGTAGAACGCCCCGCTCGCGGCCGCCCCAACCCGGCCCCACAAGCGCCAGAGCCCGGCGTCGAAGTCCGCGCCCTCGGACCGGGCGGCGCGCCCGAGCGACCACGCCGCGACGAGGCCGGCGAGGCCGGTGAGGGCGATGGCCGGAATGGTGGAGGCGGCGCTGAACCAGAGCCCGACGGCCCCGCATCCCGCGGAAACCAGCGCGGCGCGGCGGGCGGCGGCCCGCGAGGCGGGAAGCAGGGAGTCGGTGCCGGTTGGGCCCGCGCGCCACCAGCCGCCGCCCATGAAAATGGCCCCGAGGACCAGGCCGAACGTGGCGGCGGTCAGCAAACCGTGATGGTCGACGTAGGTGGGCGAGAATCCGCTGTAGAATGCCTCGACGCCGACGATGCCGAGGGCGACGAGGGCGCCCGCGCCGGCTCCCGCGTGCCGGCCGACCCAGACGGAAAAACCGCCGACGACGGCGAGAAGCAGCGGGAGATTAAACCACGGGAGGACGCGCTCGGTGGCGAGGGCCAGCGGCTCGGCGGTGAACGCCTGGCGCAGCCGACCGGCGGCGGCGAGGAGGTGGGCGAACGCGGAATTCCAGTGCACCTCGCGGCCGGCGGGGGCGTTGTCGTTGGGCGTGAAACGCACCTGCCACCGGGCGCCCGCGTCGAAGGTGAGCGCGTAGCGCACCCACGTCTGCGCGTCGGCGTAGTTCGTCGGGACGATGTGCTGCATCGGGGTGGTCAGCGGGGGCACGCGGGGGGCGGCCCGGTCGAGCAACCCGACGTAGTCGCGGAAGGCGAGGGTGTGCCAGGTGGCTAGCCCCGCCGCCAGCGCCCAGGCGCCCAACATGACGAGCCACCAGGTGCGGCGGCTTTCCCGAGTGAGAATCATGGGAGGGTTGAAACCTAAAATCGGGCCGGCGGGAAGCGCACAGACGCCCCGGGGCGGGCGCGGCGACATGGTTGCGGGCCCGGCCGATGGGCCCGCCCGGGGAGGAAATCAAGCCGGGTCGTTGAGGAAGGCGCGCAGGTCCTCCGCCATTTTCCCGCCGAAGCCGGCCACTTCGGCGATCTCGGTGGCGGCGGCGGCGCGGAGTTTTTCGATGCTGCCGAAGTGGGCGAGGAGGGCGGCGCGGCGTTTTTCGCCGAGGCCCGCGAAATCGTCGAGCACGCTCTCGCGGATCTTCTGGGAGCGGAGGTCGGCGTTGTAGGTGTTGGCGAAGCGGTGGGCTTCGTCGCGGAGGCGCTGCAGGATGTTCAGGCCGGTGTGGTTCAGCGGCAGGTTCAGCGGCGGGCGCTCGTCGGGAAAAATGATCGTCTCGTGCTTCTTCGCGAGGCCGATGATCGCGGGCGGCATCGCGTCGAGGGACACGAAGGCCTTGAGGGCCGCGCCGATCTGGCCGCGTCCGCCGTCGATCACCACGAGGTCGGGAAAGAGTTTCCCTTCCCCGATCAGACGCCGGTAGCGGCGGCCGACGACTTCCTCCATGGCGCGGTAGTCGTCGTTGCCGATGAAGCTTTTGATCTGGAAACGGCGGTAGTTGTCCTTGTCGGGCCGGCCGTCGACGAAGCGGACCATTGAGGCGACGACGAAGGTGCCGGAGATGTGGGAGATGTCGAAGCACTCCATCGTGGCCGGGGGGGCGGACAGGTGGAGCGCGAGTTGGAGCGAGGCGAGGGCTTCGTCGTCGCGCAGGGGGCGTGTGGGGTCGGTGCGTTCGAAATGGCGCGTCTTCGCGAGGGTTTTTTCGAGGGCGAAGACGATGTCGCGGAGCTCGGCGGCCTTTTCGAATTCCTGCCGGCCGGCGGCGGCGGTCATTTCGTTCCGGAGGCTTTCGAGCCATTCGCGCGATTTGCCCTCCAAAAACGTGCAGGCTGCTTCGGCGCGGCCCCGGTAGGCTTCGGCGGAGACGACGGTGGCGGCGCCGTAGAGTTCGCTGCGCACATCGTCGTAGAGGCGCCAGGTGCCGTCGGGGAGTTTTTCGGGCGTGCCGTCGGCGAGCAAGATGCCGAACTGGCGGCGCATCTGGTTGAGGGTTTTGCGGAGGAGGCCGCTGTGGGCGAACGGGCCGAAGTAGCGCGAGCGGTCCTCTTTTTTCAGCCGCGTGAGGCGGAACCGGGGGAGTTCCTCGCCGAGGTCGACGCGGACGAGGAGGAAGCGTTTGTCGTCGGTGAAGTCGGTGTTGTAGCGCGGGCGCCACTGTTTGATGAGTTTGCCCTCCAGCAGGAGCGCTTCGGGCTCGGACTTGACCTCGATGGTCTCGAGATCGGCGATCATTTCGATCAGGGCGCGGATTTTCGGTTGGGAGACCGTGCGGGCGCGGCCGCGCTGAAAATAGGAGGAGACGCGTTTCTTGAGGGATTTCGCCTTGCCGACGTAAATGATGCGGCCCAGCCGGTCCTTCATCAGGTAAACCCCCGGTTTGTCGGGCAGGTGGCGTACCTTCTCTTTGAGATTAACCGGTTCGGACGCTGGCATTTTGGAATAGTTCGCCTATTTTCCAATCTCGCAAGTATGGTCTCTTCTCACAACGCCGCCACCCCGGGTTCAGCCGCGCGCAAGCCGGTGACCCAAATCCGCTACGAACTGCTCACCCTGGGGGACGAGTTGCTGCTCGGGCTGACCGCCAACGGCCACCTGACGTTTATTGGCGCGCAACTGGGGCGCCGCGGGGTGACCTTGGGGCGCAATGTGACCATCACCGACGAGGCCGAGGTGATCGTCGCGCAGTTTCGCGAGAGTTGGGCGCGGGCCGACGTGGTGATCACCACGGGCGGGCTGGGGCCGACGTGTGATGACCGCACGCGGGAGGCGATTGCGGAGGTGCTGGGCCAGAAACTCGTGCGGGACGCGGATATCGTGCAGTCGATTGCGGACCGGTTTACGCGGTTGGGCCGCAAGATGACCGACAACAATCTCAAGCAGGCCGACCGGTTCGAGCGCGGCGAGGTGCTGCCCAACGGCAACGGTACCGCGCCCGGGCTTTGGGTGGAACAGGACGGCAAGGTGCTGGTGATGCTGCCCGGCCCGCCGAATGAATTGCAGCCGATGTTTCTCGAGCAGGTGGTGCCGCGGCTGGCGGCGCGCGGGCTGCTGCTCGAACGCGAAGCCTATGTGCAGCTGCGCACGGCGGGCGTCGGCGAATCGATGCTCGAAACGCGGCTCCAGCCGATTCTCAACCCGTATGGCGACGCGCTGAGCGTGGCGTTTTGCGCGCACCAGGGCGCCGTGGATTGCCGGGTGAGCTCGCCCAGCGGGCGGCTGAGCTACGAGCAGCTCGAGGGCATCGCCCGCGAATGCGGCGCGCTGCTCGGCGAAGACCTGATGTGCTACGGGCACGACACGCTGGCGAAGACGGTGAGCGATTTGCTGCGCGCGCAGGAAAAGACGCTCGCCGTGGCCGAAACCGCCACGGGCGGCCTGCTGGCCAACGCGTTTACCGGCGTGCACGGGGCGTGCAAGTTTTTCGCCGGCGGGGTGGTGTGCTACTCGAACGACGCGAAGATGCAGCTGCTCGACGTCCCGGAGTGCCTCCTGGCCCAGCACAGCGCGGTGAGCGACGAGTGCGCGGTCGCGCTCGCGACCGGGGCGGCGGAAACGCTGAGTGCGGATTACGCGCTCGCGGTCACCGGGTTTGCCGGACCCTGCACGGGAACGACGCAGCATCCCGTGGGGACGATCTTTGTGGCCCTCCACGCGCCCCACGGCGTGTGGTCCAAGAAACTCAATTATCCCGGTCCGCGCGAGACGGTGAAAGTCCGGACGGTGAACGCCGCGCTCGATTGGCTGCGGCGGGAGTTGCTGCGGGCGGCGAGCGGAGCCGAGACGCCCGCACGCCGCAGCGGTGTGATGCAGTGAGGCGGGGCGCGGCGAACGGGTGCGACCGGGGCCGCGCGACAGAAGGGAAACGGTCCCTGCCCGGGCGGCGGCGGGGCACCTCTTCGCTCAGGCGCCGAGGAGACTGCGGAGGGCGGCCAGGTATTTTTCCTGAGTGCGCGCGATGACGTCGGCCGGCAGGCGGGGCGCGGGTGGTTTTTGGTCCCACTTCAGGGCGACGAGGTGGTCGCGCACGAATTGTTTGTCGAAACTCGGGGGCGAGCAGTCCGCGCGATATTCGGCGGCCGGCCAATAGCGCGAGGAGTCGGGGGTGAGGACCTCGTCGATGAGGTAGAGGTGGCCGGCGGCGTCCGTGCCGAATTCGAATTTGGTGTCGGCCAGAATCATGCCGGCCTGGCTCGCGCGGTCGTGGCCAAACCGGTAGAGCGCGAGGCTGGTGGCTTTCACTTTTTCGTAGAGTGCGGGGCCGATGAGGGCGGCGGCCTGGGCGTCGTTGATCGGCTCGTCGTGCTGGCCTTTGGGGGCTTTGGTCGTCGGGGTGAAAATGGGTTCGGGCAGGCGGTCCGCCTGGCGCAGGCCGGCGGGCAGGCGGAGGCCGCAGACCTCGCCGGTTTTTTGGTAGGAGGACCAGCCGCTGCCAATGAGGTAGCCGCGGGCGACGCACTCGATGGCGAGCGGTTGCAGTTTGCGCACGATCATGCTGCGGAGCTGAAGGTCGCGGTCGGTGATGCCGCGGCGGGCGAACTCGCCGGGCTGGTCGGGCAGCAGGTGGTTCTGGATCAGCGCGCCGGTCTGGGCGAACCACCAGTGGCTCATCTGCGTGAGAATGGCGCCTTTGCCGGGAATGCCGTCGGGCAAAATCACGTCGAACGCGGACAGGCGGTCGGTGGCGGTGAGCAGGAGGGCATCGCCGAGGTCGAAGATTTCGCGGACTTTGCCGGAGGCAAGGCGGGGAAAAGGCAGACCCTCGATAGCCGTGACGGCGGTGGCGGGAAGCGCGGCGGAGATGGCGGCGAAGTTCATCGGGGAAATGTGTTGGTGAGCGGAGCCGAAAGGTCGCGAACAAAATGTGTCACGTGACGGGTGCGCGGGGCGAGCAGGCGAAGAGAATGGAAATTAGCCTTGCGCGGGCGGGGTCGCGCCGTAGCGTCCCGGCTCCGCGGTTAGTCCCCATCGTCTAGCCCGGTTAGGACACTACCCTTTCACGGTAAGAACCGGGGTTCGAATCCCCGTGGGGACGCCATGGAACTCTCTGATCATCAGAGAGTTAATTTTTCGGGATGCTAGGTTGCCAGTTGTCGTGGCAACCTAAGCATGAAACAGGCAACAAAACTCGCCGTCGCTCCTTTCGAGAATCGCAACGGCTCCACCTCCTACCGCGTCATCGGCTGGCTACATGGCGAGCGGGTGAGGAAGAATTTCAAGACTCGCGAGGAGGCTTCAGCTGAGAGGGCGGCCTTGGAAATTCAGTCGCTTCAGACCACGCACGGGATGCGGTCAGTCCCGACCACACTGTCGATTGAGCAGGTGCGCGACGCCGAAGTGGCCTACCGCCGACTCGCGGAGAATTCCCGCACTCTCTCGTTCTACCTCGATTTTGCTTTGGCGAACTACCGCGAGCCGGAAAAGCAGAAGCCGCTTGCCGACGCCATCGCGGAATATGTGGCAGCGAAGGAGCGGGAGTTTGAGCAGGACCAGATTTCTGAACCGCAATTCGACCGCATTGGGTGGGAACTGAAACGGCTGGCGGTTTACTTCAAGCGTAAGACCGTGGCTGAAATCACCGCGTCGGCCTTGGTCACGTTTCTGGAGGTGGGCCAGCCCGGGATGAAAACCTACAACAACCGGCGAGGCATTCTCTCCACCTTTTTCAAGTTCTCGTTTCAGCGGGGCTGGATCGCCGAGAACCCGATTCCGAAGGTGCCGCATTTTCGCATTCGCCGCCGTCGTGGCGTGGCGCAGACGCTCTCTGCCGCGGATGCCCGCGCGCTCATGGAACATTTCGAGACCTTCCAGGAAGGTCGATGGGTGCCGTATTTCGCGCTCTGCCTCTTTGCCGGAATTCGTCCCTGCGTGCCCTACGGTGAGATCTCGAAGCTCAAACCCGATGCGGTGAATCTAGAAACCGGCATTATTCACATTTCTGCGGAGGTGTCGAAAGTCAGGGAGCCACGCAAAGTGACTATCCAGCCAAATCTTGCCGCGTGGCTGCGCGCCTATCCGCTTACGAAATTTCCCATTGTCGTGGGTAATTTCAAGAAGCGTCGCGAGAAGTTCCGCGACCAGTTTCACCTCACACACGATGTGCTGCGCCACACGTTCATTTCGATGTTCGTGGCAAAATTTCGCTCGATCGGTGAAGCAGCTATCCAGGCGGGCAATTCCGAGTCGATCATCCGGAGGCACTACCTCGATTTGAAGTCGATTGCGGACGCCGATGAATTCTTTGGCATTATGCCGCAGCGGGAACACGTCGCTGCTGAGAAAGGCGACATCGTCGAGCTGCCACGCGATGTCGAAATTAGGGTCGCAGTGTAGCCGTGGCGAGGGCGGCTTGACGCGCATTCCTTAGGTGAATGAACGAAACAGATACGGCTTCAAAATTGACCGGCCACCTGACCAACATCGTGGGTTTGCGCGAGAGCGGCGTCTTTCCGCCTGGAAACGAACCGTCTATTCGGACCCTTCGGCAGTGGACGAAACTCCGACGGATTCCTTCCCACAAGGTAGGACATTTCGTCTACTACGATCCGTCCGAAGTGGCGCTGCACATCCGCACAAAGCTGAAAGTTCCAGCTCGGGGGTGATACCGCGAACTCAATTCACGCTGGGGTCGCATGGCCCGAATGATCGGTTGCCGCGTGGTGCGTGATGAGCGGCGCTCCGTTTTCGAATGGCATCGATGAATCCTGTAAGACCTTGAATTTCGGTCAAGGCCAGTTCCGCCGTCGACGCCGGCCACCGTCGCCACACTCCACGGAGTTGTTCGGCCGTACGTGCGGCGGTGCGCAGATCCCGCATCAGCCGAAATGGCATCGTGCTGACGCCGCTGTGTGCGTCCGACCGCGACTCAGCCAAGTGATGGCGAATGCGCTGCCGGAGTTCGGCAGTGGGGAGACCTTCCTTCTCCGCGAGGTCGAGCCACTTTTCGATTTCCTCGGGAACGGAAAAAGCCAGGGCAATTTCGCAGTGGTGACTCCAGGTCAGTGCGTCATGGCGTCGAGACATTGGGATTCGCCGGCAAACCAGCTTCGCATTCCGCAATGTGCCGGGATCGAGTCCGGCGATCGAGGCGCACTCCGTGATCTGACCACGTTGGGGGGCGCGCTCATGCGCGAGAACGTCGCCGAGCCAGGCAGTGAGAGTCTGCCGCGATCCGTGGGAGGTTTGAGCAAGTTGAGCGAGACGCCCGATGAGTTCGTGCCAGCCCTGCCCGTCGAGATCGGATGCCACGGCTAATCCTAGGTGGCTCGCCCCGGTGACTGCCCTCGCTGGCAACGCGGAGATAAGGTGCAGCAACTCAGTTGGCATCGTGTTGCTGCGCCGCCCGCGGAGGCAGGTGAAGTCGGCTTTGCATGGCGTTCACCTGAAGGCGGAAGCCCTCAGCTGTAATCCCGTGTTTCTTTGCGTAACTGCGCAGGCTGGTGCGGCCAAACTCGGCGATACCCGTTGCATGGATCAGGGCGTCGACCGCGAGATCCCGATTTCGGGTGCAGGCCAATTCATAGATCAAATCGCGGACAGCCAGAAGAGTCGTGGCGGCTTCGCTCTCTCGGGGGAGGGCAAGCGCGGTGCGCAGCTCATCCACGAGTCCCAACTCGTCGCAGTCTTTGAGGAGGTCTTCCACACTCGGCCGCGAAGCAGGCCGAGAAATCCGAGGAGGATTCAGCCGATCACATTCAAACCGATTCATGGCGGTATGTTCGGGGCGATCCGGTCGGCACCCTGATGTTTCTTCCATCTGTGGCGGATCGCTGCCAAGGCCGTTTCGCATTCGCCAAGCTTCGCCTCCACGAAGCAATCGAACTCGGCGATATTACGCTGGTTAATCCAAGTCGGCGTGTTGGCCAGCCAGTCGAGCCGCGTGGCAAGGTCGGCGAGTTCGTCGTCAAGGTCGGCCATACCGCGGTTCATCGTCTCCATGGATTCTAGCACAAACTCATATATGGGATCGGCTGGCGTGACCCCACGCTCGGCAAGGTCTCGGCGTATCTTACCGCTAATTTCTTCCCGCGTCGGCATGGATCCGTGGATTCGATGGAGTTGAGTATTCGACTCCGTGTTGCAGTCCTAATTTCGACTCGGATCTTTCGGATCAGAAATCGCGCGGAGCACGGTTGAGCGGTCGCCAAGTCTCGTCACGGGTGAAGTGCCGCGCGCCGCCTTGAATCGAATGCGCCGCCGCGCGCCGAAATCTCCGAGACAGTCCAAGTATTCCTTGGCGAGGCCGACGGCCGAGCGGTTGGACAGTTGAAATTCAATCAACGCAAATGCGGTAGGTGACTCCGCACCGCATTCCTTACGGATCAGGCGGACGGCAGCGGCAAAAACGCGATAATGTTCGCGGCTCACCGAGACAGAGATCGTGGGCGATTTCATGTTGGCTGGAGGAGACGGGTTTCATGGTATCGTGACGGTCAAATCCTTGCCGGAGCCTAGAGCCGCGACAAAGGGAACGATTTTTCGTGAACAACCGCGGGCCGAGGATGCGTGCGCCGGGTCGGATTTGGAAGGAACACGTGATAATATCACGCGACCCTAATTGCGGTCCCGGCAACCCGTGCGAAAGTTTCGGCAGTCATCACCATCTCGTCGCCTCGCGCACTTGGCTCGGCAGGCACCCACGCAATTTGCCGAACCAGCGTGCCATTTGGGTCTCGTCGCAAAACCCACAGGCCAATGCGACATCCATACCTTTCAAGCTGGTTGTCTGGAGTAAGGTGATCGCGTGTTGCACCTGGCACCCGCGGATGTAGTCGCGGGGCGTTTGATTGAACGATTTCTTAAACAGGCGTTGGAAGTGATTTCGGCTGTAGCCTGAAGCTCGCGCGAGCGCATCCACGTCGAATTCATCGGCGTAGTGAACGTCAATATACGCCACGACGCGTTGCTCTGCCTCAATCGGAAGGCCGCCTCGTCGATCGGCAGGTGCCTCACCACTGAAAACACACTGCAGCACGTGTTCGGCCATTACCATCCCGAGCGCCTCGATATACTGAGCGTTACGACGTTGCCCAGATTGGGAAAGCTTGCGGAAAACATTGGCGAGTGGAGCAATCAACTCGTCCTCGTAAACCAGTTCCGAAAGGTTGACAGAAGTTGCGCCGGTGACCTCGGATGAGACAGTTTCGCGAAGAAACCGTGGCTCAACTAGAAACGTGACTGTTTCTTGATTGGTCTGCACCGCAGCGACGTCGGGCTCCCCGGCTGCGAGCACGATCACTCCGGGTAGTTGAAGGTGCCCCGGGCCCACGTCCCGGAGAGGAGGCGTGTAGATGACGCCGCCAGCACTGGCGGTTTCAAGAAGCAGAATAATGCGTGCGCGTGTTTCCGGAATGGCGTGGCTGGCTGGCGGGGACAGACCGAACCGCACACTAACCTGCCGACCTGGAAAAAATCGGGGAACCGGGATGGTTGGGCCGCCCGGCCCTTCTGCATAGGGCTGATTTGCTGTTAGGGAATGAGAGTGAATCGAGCTTGGGGCTGGCATGCCGAAACTGCCCGCGTCGCGGCCACGCAGGCATTTTAAAAACATTGTAGAGCATCGCCCCCGGCCTGTCCCGGCCGGCAGTGCTATTGTTTCGGCTCGGGACACCACAATGAAATCGGCCGCCACCAAGCTCATACCCACTTGGGAATGCGGTCGAAAACAGTCTCCGCGGAAGTCGCTTTTGGAATCCGCTGTTGCGGGCGGAGGCATTGGCTCGGCTTACTCTTCTGGATTCCTCCGCCCAACTTTGATCCGAAGACGCCTCTGTCTTGCTGGTTTTGACTTCCCCGCGGGCGGCACAATCTGCGGCTTTTTCGACAATAGGCATTATGGCATGGCTTTCGCGAAGCGGGTCTGTCGGCACCCCCGCTTTTACGCGGGAAAGATCCTTCGAGAATGCTTATTAATTTGGCACGTAAAGTAATAAAATTGAGACACCCGGAGTCCGTCTCCGAGTACGGGGATAACTTCACCCGGCGTGCATCGAGGTCGGTGAACATTGAGAAACGTGCGCTGGCCAGCGTCGCGGGGGCGCAGCAGACTAGGTCACCTCTGCCAATCCCGAGTGACGAGCGATCGGGCAACGCGGCAGGGCATGCTCCGGCAAAAGTGAATCAGCCCAGCGCGATGCGGCCAAAGCACTCCGGTAAGTGAAAATTCAGAGTAGAAACCGGACTCCATGAAGCCCAGTGTGGGTGCGAAGTGCCGTCGGCACATTTGTAGAAATTGCCCCGCCAAGTCTGTCCCGATATCACGCTCAGGTGTTTGAACCTTGATTCGAAGAGAAGAAACGGGAGGGAGAACCCCAAGCGCCACGTTGTTTCTACCGCAATCTCCGGGTCAACAATTCTGGGCATGGAGGCAAAGACTCTCACCGCCGCGGCCTCGCCAGCGGTAATCGGCGAAAAATTCCTGAACCCGTCCTCCGTCCTCCTGCAATCCCGGATGTGATAGATCAACATGGTCCCCCCGCAGTTGAATTCGAAATTCAGGTATCCCTCTCCCCCGGGCGGCTCGACGAAGAACTCAACGCAACTATCTTGGCAGACGTTGCCGTTATGTTCGGTCGTGACGCAGCGGACGTAGTTGTCCCGGACCAAGAAGAGCCCGTAGAATCCCTGTCCATCGTGCTGAAGTCGGCATTGTACCACCGGCCGATGCCCACTGCTTTCAGGACGAAACTGATCGATCCTTATCGGTTGCACGTTTTGCCAGTCGGGACTGTTCCATTCTGCGGTAATATCCGCTGGCCCGCTCCGTGCTTTGACCGTGTAGAAATTCACGAATATTGATCCGCAATGGCGGCGAGATCGACAGTATAGCCCACGCCGAACGGTGCGTCCACCACCGAACCCACCTGCAGCATTCCGCGACGGATCGCCAGCGTTGCAAAGCCGCGTTCGTGCCGGCGATACAGATCGGAATGTGCCGCCAGCATCTGCGCCTGCACTTCGGCCGGGAGAAATGAGAGCCCGCGAAAATAGTGGTGCCCGTTGCGCTCGACACTTTCGACGCCGAGAACGGACTGAACCGCAAGATCCTGCAGGAGGGCCACCGGTCCCACATTTGCGAGATCCTCTCCCGTCTGCAGGAACACCCGCTCCGGCTGAACCCTGCGGCGGAGGCCCAGCAGACACGCATTGGCGATGCCACGAAACACGCCCTTGCAGTTCTTGTGACTTGTCCCCGCATAGCCACCGTCGAGCGCGAGCCGGACGCTGTCGAATTCGGCGTCGGATTCGTCGATGATCAGCGGCGGACGTTCCGCCCAGGATTTTAGTCCTACGGTCGTGCCATCGGAGAGTGCCACCTCCCGATGAAACGGTTGCTCGACACAAATTAGCCCTTCTCGCACGGCTCGCCACTGCGGGAGGGACTCGATCGCGGACCACATGCCTCGGAACTCCGCCACGGATCTAAAGCTCTCGTTGCCATCGAGTGTGAAACCGACCTTAGGCGACTTAGCGGCGGCAATCGTTTCAAGTGTGCGCCCGATTCGCGGGAGGTCAGTCAAACCGGTGAACTTGATTTTGAAGTGCTTTAGTCCATACGCCGAGATGTTCTCTTCCAGTGTTTCCGGCAGACCATCAGCGATGGCTGAAACGCGGTCGCTCGCATCAATAGGATCGGCCAGTCCCACCGTATGACGGACAATCAAATCACGCCGCGGCTCAAGGGGCAGCAAATCGTCTGGCTGGAAATCACGCAGCTCGGGATGGATCTCCGCCAGCCTGATGCCGAAACCGCCGCCGTGCACCACGCGCGCAAATGACACTCCCGTTGCCCGGCAAAACGCGTCGATCATTCCGCGTTCGACCAGCGATGTGCCGAAATGGACGAGCAGCGGAGGCAACGCGGTCTCTTTTCGCCAGCGCTCCATCCGCCGATGCAATTGCAGCCAAAGATCGAAAACCGTGCCTGCCTGCAGCCCTTGCGCCAGAGCGGCGGCCTGAGCAATCACCCGCTCCAATTCGCGAATTTCATCCGCGACGCCTTTCGTGGGATCCTTGGTGAACCACTTCGGCGGAAGATGATCGGCCGAAATTCCTTCGTGGATACGGCCATCAATTGCGAGCGTCACCTGCATGAGGACATGCGGTAGATCGATCATGGTCGCGATCCCGTACTTGAACGGCATGCGCGTCTTCAGTTCGGTGCGAAAAAGCCGTAGGGTGATTACTTGAATCATGGACGAACCTGGAACAATCTCTCGGGCAACGGATGGTCTTTCGTTTCCGGTAGGAAAGGCAGCACGGCGATACCGACGAGCAACACTCAACTCTTGGCACAAACCACGAGGCCGACTCAGTCTCAGGCGCGTTTCCAATCTTCCCGCCGGGGCCGCGTGCGGAGAGCGTTGGCTTTCGCATCATCCGGGAACAGCTCACCCACCGGGTCCCATTTCAAGGGGTGTCCGAGTTCCATCGCGATGGCCCCGAGGTGCAAGGTTGTGCTGAGCCGGTGAAGGGCCTCGGCGGTATACATCGGAGGTTGTCCGGTCTTGATTGAGTCGAGGAAGTCGCGGTGCTCCCGTGGGCGCCGCGGCCAGATCTTGTTGGTGGCGGGATCGTAGGTCTTGCGGAAGACATTCACATCGCTCCCCTCAAGACGGCCCTGCCAGCCCTTGCTGCCGACCCAGCCATCGGTTCCTTCAAAGCGGATGGAAACGTCGCTGGATATGACCTCGATAATCACTCCGTTGGCATAGGTGTAAGTAAGTTCGTAGGTCTGCGGCACAGTGTTGATCGAGTTCGGCGGAATCACACCTTTGCCCGTCACGGCGACCGGGCCGGAGTTCTCCGAAAAGTTGGCAACCTGGGCGGTATCGACCAGATGCGCGCCCCAATCAGTAAGGGATCCTCCGGAAAAATCCCGGATTTGTCGCCAGACCTGGGCGTCGGTCAGGCTGGGTGTGTACGGGCGATAGGGGGCAGGTCCCAGCCACATCTCATAGTTGAGGTCCGCCGGTACAGGCGCAGGCGCCTCACGGGGAAATATGGGTTTCGTCGGGAGACCCACTTTGATGCGCTGCAGCTTGCCGATGCCGCCGTTACGCACGACCTCGGCGAGTTTGTGGTATTGAATCACGGATCGATCCTCGAGTCCGGCGGCGAAGAGGGCCTTGCGTTTTGCCACGTCGTCGGCGAGTTCGCGGCCCTCGAGAATTGTCATCGTGGGTTTCTCGCAAAAGACCATTTTCCCTGCGGCCAGGGCCATTTGCGCCATCACCACGTGCCAGTGATCGGGCGTGGAGATCACCGCAACGTCGATATCGCGGCGCGCAAGCAGATCCCGGAAATCCGCGATTTCCGAGCATCCCGTTGTGCCATAGTGTTCGTCGACCACCTTACGAGCCTCCGCACGGCGGCGGCCAAATACATCGCAGACCGCGATCACCTGGCAGTCGTCTTGCTGCAAGAACGACTTCAGATTGTAGCCCAATCCGTGTACCCCGAGGCCGATGAAACCGAGAGTGACCCGTTTCGAAGGAGCGTTCTGCGCGAGAACGCGGGAGGGGACAAACTGAGGGGCGACCGCAGCGGCAATAATTCCGGTGATTCCGGACTTTAGGAAAATTCGGCGGGTCGACGTGCGGTTCGTTGTCATGGGGAGCATTCGAGATTTCGTGGAATCAAGGGGCGTTTACGGCACCGATTAGAACACGCCACGCACGCATTGATGCCTCCAAGTTTTCGCGGTGGTCGCCTTTCAAGGCGTAATACTGCACCCCAACCGGACCCGAGTACCTCACCTCGGCCAATGCCTGCAACACGGCCGTGACGTCGTAGTCGCCCTCGCCGAGGCGTTTGATATATTTCTCGGAGTCCCACCCGGGCCCGAGTTTGGCAGTAGCACCATTAATCGAGACCATCGCCAGACTGGGGGCCACCCGACGAATGACTTCCGGAAGCCGTCCGCTATTTCCTGCGGCAAGCTCGTGGCACAGATTCACGGTGACGCCGATGTTGGCTCGACCGGATCGGGACGCCAGGGCGAACGCATGTTCCGCCGTCGCCACATATAAATTCAAGTGGGGATAGAGGACAACCCGCAGCCCTGCGGAAGCGGCCATGTCCGCCACCTCCCTTATTCGGATCAAAGCCTGCGCCTCATAGTCGCCGGGACGGCCAGGAAGGGGAATCGTCAGCCACAACACCGCACCTGAGCCACGAAGCAGTTGAACCGCCTCTGCGAGGCCAGCGGGGAACGGCGTTTCACCCTCCAGCTGTGCGGAGAAATAAAGCCCATAGAGTTTCAGGCTTCTCTTTGAGAGCTCCGCGAGCCACGCCTTTAGATCGGAAGGGTTGGTGTAGTTATACGAAATGCCGTCGAATCCGATCTCGCGCAAGGTCGTGGCCTGCCGCTCTGGTGACCAGACACCGCGGCCTACGCCATTATCCATGGCGAAGAACTCAAATGAGGGCGCGGCAGCCTGCGCAGACGCGATCGTCGCAACCGACGCAAGCATGATGATGAGGCCGCGCGCTTCGCCCATGAGGCGGACCATCTGCAAGAAACACGAAGTCCCTGTAGTTGCGGCGTGGGCAGGCCCAGCCGAATTTCGATGCACGGGGTTTGGTGCGAAGAGCATAGTGAACGACATCCCGTTTACGGTGCCAACGGCGGCAGCGACGACGACCAAAATGAAGTTGCACAAGCGGGTGCGTGACCGAAAATGCTAGGCGCGATGTCGACCCTGCCCCGCCGCCTTTATCTGCCTCGACCTGATCGCGCGTATTGGCGGGCGACGGCGACGGCCAAACATGGCCTGCAATATCTGGCCTGGGGCGAGCGGCGCTTCGGGGATTCCCCGATGCCCTGCTCCCGTCACGACGGCTGGGTGTTTGCCGTTTTGGAAGCAGGCTCACCCTTGGTTGTGACCCAAACCGGCTCATTCAAGTTCGACGCCGGGACCGCCCTGATCATGGGGCCCGATCACGCCTACGGTTGGGCCGACACCAAACGACTCCCCTGCCGCATGCTCCTGTGGATGTATCGGAATCCGCAAACCGCACTGCTGGCGAACGAGGACTCTGCCTCTTGTCTCAAAATTCGATTGAGTCCGCCGGTTCTGAAGCGCGTGCAACTCATCCACTCGATGTGCCGCGAAGAATCGCAGCGGGCGGGCCGAACTGCGGACACTGCACTCGATGCCTTGCAGCGATTGCTGGAAGCAACACTTATGGCCGTGGTCGATGCCCGCGGGAGCAAAGGCGAAGACGCCGCGATCCTGCAATCTGGCCTGCAATGGATCGCGGCGCACCTGGATACCGCCCAGCCAGCGGCGCGGCTGGCCGACTACCTCGGAATCTCGGTTTCGACCCTGTTTCGAAAATTCAAATCCGAACTCGGCGAAAGTACTCACGACTATTTCCTGCGCATGCGCATGGAAGCCGCCCGCCGCAAATTTGCCGAAGGCACCTCGGTGAAGGAAGCCGCCTTTCAACTTGGATATCGGCATGCCGGCGATCTCTCCCGAGCCTACCATCGGCACTTCGACTCTTCACCAACGGCATCAGGACGGCGAGGTGAGCATCCGGAAACCTGGCGGCCCGTCTGAATTGCTGCCGGACGCTTAACCTGTGGATAGGGTCAGGTTCAACCGCAGGGCGAGCACAGCCATGCTCAAACCGCGGGGCGGGCGGAATTCAGACGGAACGCCTTCACGGTATTCTTCATGAGCATCGCAACCGTCATCGGACCGACTCCACCCGGAACCGGAGTTATCCCGCTGCACAAGGGAGCAACGGATGGAAAGTGCACATCCCCCGTCAGCCGGTAGCCAGACTTTCTCGTCGCGTCCGGCACTCGATTGACCCCGACGTCGATGACCACCGCGCCGAGCTTCACCATATCTGCCGTGACGAATTCCCGTCGGCCAATGGCGGCGATAAGCACATCGGCCTGACGAGTGAGCACAGGAAGGTTGGCCGTCTGCGAATGGCACATCGTCACCGTGGCGTTGGCCCATGCCTTCCGTTGCACCGCAAGCAACGCCGCGGGTTTGCCCACGATAAGCGAGCGGCCGATCACCACGACATGCTTGCCCGGAAGGGAAACGTCACTGCGGCGGAGCAATTCCATGATACCAGCGGGGGTTCAGGCGACGAAGCCCGTGTCGTCTTCCTGCGCCAGCTTGCCGAGGTTGAGGGTGTGGAAACCGTCCACGTCCTTTTGGACCGCGACGCGGCGAAACACTGCCACATCGTCGAGTCCCTTGGGGAGTGGGGACTGCACCAGAATACCGTCCACGGCGGAATCAACGTTGAGCTCTTCCACCAGCGCTTCCACTTCCGTCTGCGTGATTGTGACGGGTGGAAGAACTAGACGCCTCTCGATGCCGATTTCCGCGGACGTGGCTTGCTTCTTCTTCACGTAGGAGACCGACGCAGGATCCTCCCCGACACGAACCAGCGTGAGACAGGGCCTGCGACCCGTGATCGTGGAAATCTCCGCTCTCAGTTCGGCCACGATGACGGCTGCAATCTGATTACCGTCGATCAGTTTCATAGTCAGAATCGATTGGGATTCTTCATGAGGAGGAGGAATCGGTGGTTTCGAGAACGAGTTTGCCGTCCTCCGCGCAGACGCGGACGCGAATCTTCGCCCCCGCCTCGTCAAGTGCTGCGCGTAGCATGACCACGGGGTCTTTACTGACCGACAGGCGGCGCAGCAGGCCTTCTCCCTTCTGCGCGCCAAGGGCGAGCGTGATCTTGAGGCCGCGGCGCTTGGCGGAGAATTTCACGCCATCGGGCAGCACGACACCGGCCTTCAGAGGTTTCAAGTACGCGTCGACGTAATGCACCCCGACGCCCGAGCGGTCGTTTTTTTCGGGGCGCAACATTCCTGAGGCGGTGGCATTTTCAGTAGCGAGTTCGATTTTCATGGCAAAGTAATCGCGGTGCCCCCGGCGGAGCTGAGCGCGAAGTGCAGCGTCTCCAGCACCGCCTGCCATTTGTGATGGCGACTGGGTTCGCTGCAGAGGCAGCCGGCGGGGGATTTCGCCGGACGCCACGCGAGCACCGCGCCGAGCGGCTCGCCGAGGAGCGGCGCTTCTCGGCGCATCGTCGCGGCGATGGCGGCAGCGTTTTCCTGCCAACAGCACATGCGGGCGTGCCCCTCGTCAAAGGGCGCGGCTTCGCAGTGCAGGGCCTCGATCCGCCGGTCGGCGGATTCGGCCGCGAGCGCCACGCGGTAGAGCAGATGAAACGCGACGTTGCCGCACGTGCTACCCTCGAAGCGAAAGACAGCCTCGACGCCGCCGTCGGCGCACGGCGTGAGCGTGAGATTCTCCCGCGCCCAACGGCGCAGCGCGCGCTCGGGAAACGAGTAAGCAGAAACGGTGGGCGTGCTCGCGCTCGGGTTCATGGAGCGACCACCCGAGTTGTCCGCAGTGCGCAAACGGCGAGCTGGGATTTTTTCGGAACGAGCATCCCCGACGGAAGCATGGACAGCGAACCCGGCAACGCGCCGGCCGCGCGCACAGCCGTGAGCAACACCGCGTTTTCGTGAATGGGCCAGCCGGGATAACCCGGGCAGTAGTGCGCATCCGCGCCGAGGTGCCGGCGGGCTTCGGCCAGCAGCGCCTCCACAGCCGCGGCCGCGTAGCATTCGAGAAAAAAGTAGCGGTCCGGCTCGCCGGCCTCCCAGCGCGCCGCGGCTTCCAACTCAGGTTCGAGGCCGGCGCTCACAGCCACGACCGCCAAGTCCTCGTAGTCCCGAAACCACGCGGCGGCCGACGCGCGCACGCCATCACCAGCACGAATCGCGGCGGACCACGGTCGCGCGTGGTCGGCAAACCACGCCCGCGCCCAAGCGGCGTTTTCCTCCAGCGGCCCCTTCAGCGCGCGCGCCACCGGGTAGCGAAGGAAACGCTTGAAGTCGCGTTCGCCAACGACCGGGTGGTGGTTCACCTGCTGCCACAAAACACTCACGACGCGACCTCCTCAGCCGCACCGATGGGCCGGAACTGGCAACCTTGCACGAAGTGATCGAAGAATTCGGGATCGGTTTCGAGTTCGACGTGACGGATGGTTTTCACGAGTTCCTCGAGTGCGCGCCGGCGCGAGACTGACAACAGCGCGAGACAGGCCCCCTCGATCGCGGCGTTGCCGACCTGCGCGATTTTCGCTACGGGCAGATCGGGGATGAGCCCGATGCGGCGCGACGCGGCGAGGTCAAGGTGCCGGCCAAACCCGCCCGCGAGATAAAAGCGGTCGAGCCGGTCAAGCGTGATGCCATAAGCCTTCGCGACGGTGAGCAGCCCGGCGACGTTGGCGCCCTTGGCCTGCGCGAGTTCGTTGATGTCGCTCTCGCGGAAAACGAGGCCCGCTTCGGCGTGAATCGTGAATTCCGACGAGCCGTCCTCGAAGCGACCAAACTCGTTCATGCGATCGGTGCGGCGAAGTTCGCCGAGCAAGTCGATCAACCCGGAACCGCAAACTCCCTCGGGCCGGCCGCCGCCGATCACCCGAACCGACGGCGGAACGTCGCCGTCGTGAAGCCAGATTTTTTCGATGGCTCCGTCGAGGCCGGGCATCCCGCAACTGATCGCACGTCCCTCGAACGCGGGGCCGGCGGGACAGGAGGCGGCGAGCAGTTTGTGGCGGTTGCCCATGAACAGCTCGGTGTTGGTGCCGATGTCCATGATCGCGACGAGTTCGTCGCCGAGCTGCGGTGCGACGGCGAGAAGGCACGCGGCGGCATCGCCTCCGACGTGTCCGCCGACGAGCGGCAACGCGTAGAGCCGGGCCGCGGGGTGACACGGCAGCCGCAGCTCCCGCGCCTGGATCGTGACGGCCGTCGTCGCGGTGCGGCCCGTCCGATAAGCCGTTTCGGTTTCGGACCAGTAGGGTTTCTGGCCAATGCTCCGCACGTCGAGCCCGAGAAAAAGGTCGCGCATGGTCGAGTTCCCGACGACGACGATCTCAAAGATCCGAAGCGGATTGATCGGCAGTTGCGCGATGGCGCGAGAGAGATAGCCGAGGAGCGTGCGCTGGAGCAGGCGGCCGGGATGCTCGGTGTCGTATTGGATTCGCGCCATCACGTCGGTGCCACCGAAGCGCTGGGGATTTTCGAAGGACGCCGTCGCGACGATGCGCCCCGTTTCCAAATCGAGTGCGCGAATTACGATCGTCGTCGTGCCGAGGTCCAATGCGATGCCGAGCAACGGACCGGCGGCGCGCGCAATTTCGTGACCGTCGAGCAGCACGCGATCGCCGTCGCGCGTGACGGCGGGATCGGGCCGGTCGAGGCGGGCCTGCGGCGGCAGGTTCATCGTGCTGTCCTCCACGTGCATCGTGGCGCGGCGCATTGTGTGGGCGCGGATCGTGCCAGTGTCGGCGGCAACGCGCGCGCAACACGACAGGCGGAACGCGCCCTTGAGGTGCTGCTCCGGGGCGGCGGGCGGCGTGAGGCACTCGCGGCCTTCGAACACTTCCATCAGGCACTCGCGGCACTTGCCCTGCTTGCGGCACGACGACGGGACGTTGACGCCGAGACTCTCGGCCGCATCGAAGAGCGACGTTCCCGCCGCGACGGGCGCGACCTGCGAATTGATGAAAAGCGTGACGGACATGGGCAACGCGAGCGATCAGAGACCGGGCACGGCAGGATCATCGCCGCCAAGATGGACGGATCCGTCGAAAATCACGGCCTTGGGTCGGCGCAGATTTTCGACGGAGGCGATCACATCGTGCTCCGTGAGCAGGAAGCGTGGCTTCACTCCTGCGGTAAGCGTGCCGATGTTTTCCGCATAACCGAGCCGCGCGGCGCTGGCACCCGTGGCGCTGTGGAGCACTTGCATGGCGGAGAGGCCCGCTTGCTGCATGAGTTCGAGTTCCCGCAAAAACCCCCAGCCGTGTGCGACCCCATGCGAGCCCGCGTCGCTGCCGGCGACGAGACGGACACCGAGCTGCGCGGCGCGCGCGAGGCTGCGCGCATGGCCGTCGAGGATGCGGCGAAGGTTGTCGCGGATCAAATCGCTCCAGCCGAGTGCGGCGGCGTGATCGACCTGATATTGCACCGGGGCGAACGTCGGCACCCACGCGAGGTCGAGATCGCGGAGCTGCGCGAGCTGGTTGTCGTCGATAAAATAGCCGTGCTCGATCGTATCGACGCGCGCGGCGATGCAGTTCGCGACACCGTCGTTGCCCGAGCAATGAACCATCGTTTGCTTGCCGCGCGAGCGCGCGGCCTCGGCGAACTGCGTGAGCTCGGGCGCGGGCATCTGCGGCTTCGCTGTGACCATGCCCTTCTCGAAATTGATGATGCCCGTTGCGATCAGTTTGATCCGGTGCGCTCCGGCGGCGATGCGCTCGGCAACCGTTGCCTCGGGTGAACCCTGCTCCTCGGTCGGGCGCGCCATGAACGAACCGTAGCGGCCTTGGTGGTTGATCGCCGCGCCGGGGGCATCGACGTAAGGCATCACGCCGCGCGCGGCGGAGCGCCAGCGGGCTTGGAGCGCGAGCCCGACGCCGGCTTTGTCACCGGCTTCGCGCACGGCGACCACGCCGAGAGCGACCAGACGCGCGAGTCGCGCGCTCGCCTTAGCGTGAAGTTCAGCGGCGGGGAGCTTGAGCGTGTCGGCGCGTTTTTCCGGGTTTTCCTCGCCGCCCTCGAGGAAAAGATGCGTGTGGGCGTCGATGAGACCGGGTAGCGCGATATGCTCAGGAAGATGATGATCGGGCGCCCTCTGGCCGGTTCGCAGGTAGTCGGCAGAGGGTGCAGCAAGACCAGCGTGGAGAATGCGCGTGTCGTCATACACCAGATGCGCGTCGCGGAGAACGGTGGCGTCGCGGCCGGAAAAAAGCCGGCCGACGCGCAGCCAGACGGGACCGGAGTGCGGCGCGAGTGCGTTGGGAATCTCGGCGAGCGCACTCATACGTCGATGTAGTCAGCGCACAGCTCCATGATTTTCGCGGCTTGGCGGAAACCGGCTTCCTCAACCGACTCACCATTGAGCACACGGCCTTCCTTGAGCGCCTCCTCCAGTTGGGACACGAGCGGATCGTCCTCGGGGAGCGGCGTGGAGTTGGCCTCGACGTTGGCGAGTGCATAGTCGAGTCCGACGCGCGCGCCGAGCGTAAGATAGGCACGTTCGAGGCGGGCCTTGATTGCCTTGGGTGTGCCCCAGGCAAAGTTGGAGAGACCGACGGAAAAATGGATGCCACGCAGCTGCGGGTCGGCGGTGCAGAGCCGCATGGTATCGAGGCCGATGTTGACGAGGCCGTAGGTGTCGGCGCCCACTGGCGCGAGGCCAGGATCAACGATAAGGTCGTCGAGCGAACGGCCGGCTTTCGACACGAGCAGGTCGGCGAAATGTTTTACGGCCTCGTAGCTTTGGCGCGGGTCGAGACTCTGGCCGGTGCTGCCGTCGGGCCGAAAACATTCCGAGGCCATGACGATGCAGCGCATGTCGTGCTCGCGGATCAGTTCGACCATCGCGGGCAGTTGCTGCCGCGACGCGGCGAGCGAGTTGAAGAGCGGCTTGCCGCGCGACTTGGCGCGGTCGAAGGCGCGGAGGGCGACCTTGTGGTATTCGATGTTGGGGTTGTCGAAACTGAGCGGGACAACGGTCGCCGCTTGGATGGCCGGAATGAGCTTCGGCAGAAACTCCAACATTTCCGGCACACGGACGGAAATCCGCTGTGTGCCGTCGATGTTGAGATTCACGAACTCGGCTCCAGCGTCAGCCTGCAGTGTGGCGAGATGCTGGAAGCCGGCGACGTCGCGCGCCTCCCACGCTTTGCGGGCGCGGGCGTAGGCGTTGTTGATGAGTTCACCGATGACGCGAATACGCGGAGTGGAGTTCATGAAAACGGTGCGGTTGACGCGGGCGACGACGAAACGACCGGCCGGCCGGTGATCGGGATGGGGGGCTGCGCGGCGGGAACGGCGGTGCGCTTCGAGAGGTGGTCGCGGTGGTGCCACGTGTTGGCCCAACTCGACGTGCCGCGCAGGCTCTGATCCTGCAGGACCGGCGCGTGCGCGAGCAGCGCCTCGGCGCGGCCTTCGCGCTTCAGGCGGTCGTAGGCGCGCGACCAGATGCACTCGAAGTCGGCCACCTCGCAGCGTCCATCGCGCGTGCCGCCGCAAGGACCGTTGCGTTGATTTTTTGCGCAGGCGGACTCGGGACAGAGGAACGCGATGTCGGGTAGCGAGCAGTCGCCGCAATCCTTGCAACCAAACAGCGCAGTCTTGCCCGCGTGCTCGGCGAAGCGGAGCCATGCCGGTCCTTGCAACGGATCGCGGGCGGTGGCCGTGATCTTTTTGCCGGCGTCCCAGAGCATCCTTCCCTCCTCGAACATCAGGCCGTGAACAAATTTCGAAAACCGATAACTGTAGGAAATCGGCTTGGCCGAAGCGGTGCCAGCGGAGGCTGAGCGGGCGGTGTTAGCGAGTCCTGTGGCCGGGTCCTCGTTGTAGAGAAAAAATTCGCCGGGCCGGGAATACCGAATCTCCCGGGCGAACTGTCGCCAGTCGCCGGTCGCGAATCCGCGCTCGATCGCCAGCACACGCTCGACATCGGCGATGGCGTGGACACCGCCGAGATAGCCGCCGCGATAGCCGAGTCCGCGGAAGATTGCCAACTGCTTCGCGGCGAGTTCGAGAAAAAACGCTTTCCCGCGATCCGGGGAGGATTCGTGGCGCGCGCAGAGTGCCGCGAGTTCCTCGGAGAGCACGACGCCGGGTATTTTCTGATCGCGGAAGAGCCGGGCAACACGAGGATTCAGCACGTAGACGTTGCCGATGAGCGGCACGTGGCCCCAGCCGCGCGCGGCGAGCCACCCGATCAGTTCGTGGATCTTGCGCGAATCGTAGCCGATTTGGTTGATGATCCAGCGCGCGCCGCACCGGAGTTTCATTTCCAGCTTGAGGAGCTGGGGCACGACTTCGTTTTCGCGCAGCTTGAAATTCGTGACTACGCAGCCGGTAAAAAATTCCGTCGCCGCGAGGTGCGCGGGCTTCAACGCACCGGGGCGCGCCACGTCGATGCCGGCGTTCATTTCGGCGAGCAGCGTAAGCAGGCCCACGGAATCGATGTCGAAGACCGGCTTCGCCCCGCCGCGGATGCCGGGGCCGGAATTGTCGCCGGTAAGCACGAGGAGATTGTGCAGACCCTGGCTCGCCAGATGCCACGCCTCGGACTCGAGGGCGTTGCGGTTAAAATCCTTGCACGAGAGGTGGACGACCACCTCGCGGCCGGCTGAGCGGATGTGCTCGCCGAGCGCGGCGGGGGCCAGCTGCGGATTGCCGCCGGCGTTGTCAGTGATAGAAACCCAATCGACACGATCGCACGCGGCAAGTTCGTCGGCGAATGCCACGGTTTTCGCGGCGCGGGTCTCGGCCACGGTGCCGCGCGTCGAGACGAGTTCGACGCCGAGCACGAAGTCGCGCGTGCCTTCGAGTTTTTCGCGCAGAGTCATATTGGAAAAGCTTAGGCGGCGAGGCCCATGAAGCGCAGAAACATCTCGACGCTCGACGGCGCATCAGGGCCGTAGCCGTCGGCACCGATTTCGTCGGAAAACATCTTGTTCACCGGCGCACCGCCGACGGCAATTTTTACATGGGCTAGATCCGGCTGCTGCTGGAAGGCGTCGATGACGATCTTCATGTAGGGCATGGTGGTGGTGAGCAGGGCGGACATGCCGACGATCTGCGCGTTGTGCTCGCGGCACACTTCGATGAATTTTTCGACCGGCTGATCCACGCCGATGTCCACGACCTTGAAGCCCGCGCCCTCGGCCATCATGCACACGAGGTTTTTGCCGATGTCGTGCAAGTCGCCCTTCACCGTGCCCATGATGACGATGCCACGCGGCGGATTGTTGGCGGCGTCCGCGATCATCAGCGGCTTGAGGATCGCCATGCCGGCTTTCATCGCGCGGGCGGCGACGAGCACCTCGGGAACATAGAGGATGTTGTATTTGAAATCTTCGCCGACGACCGACATGCCGGCGATTAGCCCGCAGTTGAGGACTTCGTCCACCGGCCGGCCTCCGGCGAGCGCGTCGCGCACGAGGCGCTCCACTTCTTTTGCGTTACCTTCGTAGAGAAACTGATTGATCTGGGCGTAGTCGGGCATGGAGAGAAGTGCGGGAGGGTTCAAAGCTTTGCGGCGTCAAGGCAGGCGCGCTTGATGGCGAGGACGTTTTCGGTGGGCGAGCCGAAGGGAATCACGGCGGTGCCCATGATGAAGCCGGGCAGATCGCGGCCTCGGCTCAGCTCGCGCGCGGCGACCTCGTAGATTTGATCGGGCGTGCCGGTCTCGATGAGTCGCGGCGAAATGTTGCGGCGCAGGGCGCGATGGTTTTCGCGGGCGACGGCAGCCCATTCGTCGAAGTCGGCGGTGAAATCGCACAAAAGATTGTTCGCCTCGGTCTGGGCGAGCAGGCCGGCGATAGGCGTCGTGTTGCCACCGATGATCAGGGGCAAATCGCGCACGCCCTGCGTCGCGGCCCAGTGGACGAGTTCCTGCGTCACCGGCAAAACAAACTCCTCATACATCGACGGCGAAAGCAGTTCGGGCGAGGCTTGCGAGTCGAAGACGATCAGCTCGGCGCCAGCGTCGATGTAAGCCTTAGAAAATTCCTTTATGATGCGGCCGGAGTAATCGAGCACGCTGCGAACCCAGTCCGGTTGGTCGAGGCAGGCGACGAACAGCGCCTCTGCACCGACGAGTGATATTGCGAGCGAAAAAGGCCCGGAGATCGCGCCCCGCAGCCAAAAATCTCCGCCGAGCGCGCGACGGATATTGCGAGCGGCGGTGATGTTTACCGGCATGCGGCCATCCCTGAGCGGATTGGGCAACCGGGCCTGAGAAAGGTCGTCGCCAACGTGGACGATGTGGTTGCCCGGCTTGATGCCTGGAATGGAGGTGTCCTCGCCTTCGTAAAAACTCACGGTGCACCCGACCGCCTCGGCTTCGAGGTTGTAAACGTCGACGCCGACCGCGAGCGCGTCCGGTCCGATGGCCTCGTATTCCGCGAGCAGCGCCCGAGTCAGGAGGTCGGCGTTGCGCGAAATCGCAGTCGGCGTGCTGCGGATAAACCACGCCTTGTGCTCGTAGATTGCGGGCAGGAAAAGTGGAGCCTTGCGCGACGCTTCGCAGCGGAGGACAGCTTCGACTTCGGCACGCGTGGCGGTGGGATGTGGGGTCGGTGGCATGGGGATTCGGTAACTCCACGAGACTAGCAGGAAGCGAGGTTGGCGTCTTGGCGCATTCGGCTTGCTGCGCTTGGCAGATTGGGCACTCTCGGCATACGCGCTCTTCCCTATGCGTGTCTTCGCCCCAATTCCCATCAGCCTGCCCGACTATGGCGTGCTCTTTGCCGAGAGCGCACATGCGGCCGGCTTCAGCATGACCGAGCGGCGGGATCCCTACCACAAGCTGATCTATCTCCTTGATGGAAAGGTTGCATATCGGGAAGGGCGTCGGACCGGCTCCTCGGCACTCGAAGCAGGAACGGTGTTGATCGTGCCGCGCGAAACCTCGCATCGCCTCACCGACGTTCAGCCCTCGACCTTGCTCCTACTTTGCCTCGGCGACGTGTATCTCCAATCGGATTCCGAACTGGGGCAATTGTGGCAGGCGTTGACGCGCGTTCCGGGACATTGTCTCCAGTTGAGTAGACCGACCCGGCAGCGCTTGGAATCAATGTGGCGGCGATCCATGGTCGAGAAAGAGCATGCTCGGGTCGGAGGGCGCGTGACGGTGCGTGCGCTGGCCGCGCAGACACTCGTGCTCTTGGCGCGACTGCCCCCGGAAGGTGCCGGCGCCTCTGCGGCCTCGCGGGTCGCGGCCGTGACGCGAGAAATCGAAGAAACATTTTTCGACCAGTGGGACCTCGACCGCGCGGCGGCGCGTGCGGGATTGTCGCGACGGCGATTCACCGACCTGTTCCGTGCCGCTAACAACCAAACGTTTTTGGATTTCCTCAATGAGCGGCGGCTCACCCATGCCGCCCGTCTGCTGAGAACCGGCGAGAACTCCGTCATGGGTGTGATGTTCTCCTGCGGGTTCAACGACCTCTCGCACTTCTATCGACTGTTTCGCACCCGCTACGGCAAGCCTCCGGCGATGTGGGCGAAGGTCCGACGGGACCGAACTGCATAGGCAGGGGGCTTTATAGCGTTAAACAAAGAACAGTCGACCAGCGAGTTCCCACGCGAATGTGCTTTTTGTTTCTATGACCAGAACGGAAGGCTGGAATGGCCAAAGCAGTTCCAGGTCTCTTTTGTCTCGGAAGTGATAGTGATTTTTATGTCTGATTGTCTATAATACGCAATGGTTCGGACATCGCAACGGAAACGCCCGGCGCAGGGACAACCCCGGCGGCACCGAACTCCTCGGCGTTCCGCCGCCGGACGGCAAACCAACGGACCGAATTATAGACCTGTTTTTTGCGCTACAACTGAACTTTTTCCTCGCCTATCACATCCGCCGATCGCCGGTTTTCTTCCTTTCACTGATGAAGAATCGGTCGACTGTCGTTGAGGGCTAGGCTCTAATTCTACTCTAGTGAGATTTGGCTTTGCTTTTCGGCGGTTGTGTATGGCGTTTCCAGTTACAGACGGATGGCGACGGCTATTGACCGGCCCTAAGAATGACGCGATCGGCGTGCATTCGATGGCGCGGCGGTTTATCGATTGTTGAGAGATATTCGAGCGCCTCTTCATCATTCGCCTGCACCGACAATATTGTGGGCGGCGCGGCAAACTGGAGTAATGTCAGGTCGGCGTGTTCGCGTTGTTGGGTTGCGCGGCCCACACTGCGCTGGTCGATTTCCGGGTGTTCCTGCCAGAAGCGTGGGCGCAGGATGCGGCGGGTTTTGCCAAAGCGAAGGTTCCCGAGGCGCAACTGGTGCATCGCTCCATTTGTGAGCTGGCGTTAGATTGTCGCCGCCGCGCGAATGCGCGACTGTTCCCGTCTGTGGGTTGAACGCCGCCATGCCCCTCGCTAACGCTATCTTCAAAATCGTCGACGCCGGCTTCGCCGCTCAAGTAATCAATAGATGAAACCGCCTAAGTAGAACTTCATACTATCGTGGCAGTGGATTGCCGATTCTTATCTCGTCGGATCAGGGACTTCAAGAAAGCGCTGATCGAATCGAAGAACGTGAAAACTGAAAAAAAGAGCCTCCTGTGCGTAAGTATCTGGATTCGCGCGAACAGTTTCCCTGAGAAATTAATCGCTCCGCGTTTAGAAACAAAGTTAGTCCGAATTATTCATGCGCTCATCAAGTGTCGCATTAGTTCCGTTACGCTACTATGTCTTCCTCCGCCAACCTCCACGCGCGATTGCATTCCGGGGTAAATGACATCGCGCCGACAAAGAGGCCCGTGAAGAGCAAGTCGCCCGCAAGAGTATTGCGGAAGAACCAGAGCGTGGGCGGGAATTCGGGGTGCCCCAGCGTGAGCGCCTGCCACCAACCACCTGCGGTGGCGGGGTAGTAGGCGTCCGCGGCCCACGAGGCCGTGTTCGTGACGAAGTAGAAGACGAGGGAACTGCCTAGCGTGCCCGAGAGCAAATTCGTCACGCTGGGCCGAAGTGCGACCAGACGGCCAAAGCAGAGCGCCACGCCGACGCAGGCAGCGCGGAGCAGCGTTTCGGTGAGCGTCCAAGTGTAGCCGAAAACGGTAGCATGGTAGTGGTTGAGCCACAGGTCCGAGAATCCAAGCGCCGCGAGAGGCACGAGGCACCAGCGCCAGTTGCGCAAGTAGACTGCGCCGCAAAATGCGAGCGCCGTGACTGGCGCGACATTGAATAGCGCCGGATGATATACCGTTGCGATCCGCCATAGCGCGGCCAAGAAAATCAAAGTGGTGGCGAGGAGCATAGTCTTCATCGGAAATAGTGCTGTTACTCGAATCTAACTGCGATGGCAGACCGGGCGGATGCGACCCGGCAATCCGGCATCGCGGGGCCCGCTTCCTGGGAAATTGCACGCGATGTCCCCCGCCGACAGCATTCGCGCTATGGCTGCTGTCGCCTCTTCGTCGTTCGAAATGGTCACATCGGCCCTTTCGAGCAGAAGCAGCTGAACAGGAGGCCGATTCGGAACAGGGTTGGACTCATGTTCGATCAGGGTTTCAATTGTTAAACCTCACGCCTTCAGCCCGTGACCGAAGGGATAGGTGCTGGAGATTCTTATGGGCAGTTGGCCTTGCGGTTTCAATTCTCCGAACAGCACCTGCACGGCGGCGTCTATGGAGTCATGGTCATCGCTGAAAGTGCAGAGAGCGAACCCCGCTTTGGGCAGATCACTCATAACATAGGGATTGCCAAAGTTCAGTAGCGCGACGTTGCCCCCGGAGGCGACGGTTCGCTGGATAAGTTCGCGGTACGGTTTGGCGATCTTGATCGCATCCTCGACGTAGGCGCGGACGCGCGTGAACAGGCCAAACACCACGACATCGGCTTGCTGCGTCGCGACGATCGCACGGTCTATTTCTTCCGGCCTCATCGCGGTGGACAGGAGGAGCGACTGCGCGCCGGGTACGCGCTGACGCATTTGTCCATTGAGGTGATGATTAGTGGGTGAGTGGTTGACGACGTTGTCCTCGTCGACCGTCGCCGCGCTGCCGTTGCTGATGAGTAGCACCCTCTGCTTGGCGTCGGCCCGCAGCGGCCCGGCGCTGTTCTCCAGCAGCGTGACACTCTCCCGCGCAATGCGGCGAGCAACCTGGGCGCTGGCCTTCGTGGCGAAAACCTCCGGAATTTTCGCCGGGTCCACGAGCCGTTGCTCGAAGAGCCCGAGTTCCTGCTTCAACCTCCATACGCGGTTCGCCGACTGCCGGACCTGTGCAAGCGGGATGCGCCCTTGGCGCACAGCACGGGCCAGCGCATCGATGGTGATTCTCGGGTCGGAGTTGTAGTCGTGCAGGATCATGTCGTGACCAGCGGCGACAGTCGCGATGGCGGCTTCCTCGATGCCATAATTGTCTTTGATTGGCCGCATGGTCAGGCTGTCGGACAAGATGACCCCGTCAAAACCGAGCTTCTCGCGCAGCAAGCCGGTGACTATACTCCGCGACATCGTAGCCGGAATCCTCCGCTCCGGTTCGAGCGCCGGATAGTAGCAGTGGTTCGTGCAGATTACGCGGGCAAGTCCGCGTCGGATAAGTTCGGCGAAGGGCTTCAACTCCACTGCTTCCAGTTCGGCCAGACTGCGCTTGGCTTCCGACATTTCGATATGCGAGTCGCCCCGCGTAGCGCCGTGTCCGGGAAAATGCATGAAGACTGGCGTTGCGCCACCATCGAGGGTGCCTTGGGTGATTTCGGCGGCAAGCGCAGTCACCAAATCGACGTCATCGCTGATGCTCCGGAGATTGATGATGGTGTTCTCGGGATTCAGATTTACGTCGAGGACCGGTGCGCCGGCGAAGTGAAACCCGAGGGCGCGCGCTTCGGTCGCCTCAATCCGTCCGGCCTCGCGACACAGCGCGCGATTGCGCGTAGCGCCAAGTCGCATCGTCTTCTGGAGTCCCAGTGGGGTGCCCCCGCTGTAGCAGACCCCGCTGAAACTGAAGAGCAGCGGGATGGGCGAGAGCTTCTGGAAACGGTTGGTGAACTCTGCAACTTCGACCGGCGAAAGCTTTGTCAGCGCCGGCATCATCCCGCCGATGGCACCCTGTTTCGCGAATTTCTCCATTGTGGGCCAATCCTGTAGGCGCGCGATGATCATCTGGCCTACCTGCTGCTCCAGAGTGAGCGAGCTGAAATCCGGCCTTGGCGAGGCGGCCAACAAACTGGTCGAAGACCTCGGTAACATGGTCGCTCCGAACGCGAGGCCCGAACGGCGGAGAAAAGCTCGGCGGGAGTGAAAGGAATCGATTGAATTCATGCGGGGTAAAGTCTCATTCGGGGCCGTTGCCCGTTAGCTGTGCAATGCGGAGGGAAAAATTAATGGTTAGGCGGATGATTCGTCTTCACGCGCGATCAAAACGTGATGGTGTTTGTCCATACGAACGAGCGCGGTTGTTGATCAAATACAGCATTCAAAGCGGCGCCCGTATTCCATCCATTGGTCGCATTCGGCAAAATGATCACATGATACTTGTTGAAGATGTTATTGATATTGATTTGTGAACTAAAAACGAGCTTTCGGACCTTTTTTTCGTAGCTGGCAATCAATCCGAACTGCGGACGAATCGGATACTTGAAAAGCGCCCGCGGAGACGTTACGCCGTTTCCGATTCCACTCGGATAATAGTAGAAATTGCGATGGTTCCAGCCCAACACCGCGGACCCGCCGACACTTACGCCTCTGAGTAATCCCCCGCCAATTGTATAGAAGTTGGTGAAGTTTAAGCTGTATTCCGGGTAAGCCGTGGTCGAGTCACCAGCCTGGGCCGTGATGATCGACTCCGGCGGAGTGAAACCGGGGTTGATTTGGATCGCCGAGATTGGAAGTCCGGTGCGCCCGGTGAGAATCGATCCATGCACGGGGTGGCTCGTGGTCAACACCCTTCCGGCCCCGGAACTGGCGGTAATTTGTCCCGAAGTCGCCACCGGGTTCGCGAAGTAGGTACTGCTCCGATCACTCATCATTGCCACGGTGAGAGGAACGGCCCCCGGCGTGTCTGCGGTCACGACCGGCCGGCTCGCTGTAAACGTCGGATTGACATAGACCAGAGTCCCATCCGCATATGTAACCTGTCCCTGACTGTTGGTGTGAAATTGGTCATTATACAGAGGCGCATAGCGGGTGGTGTTGCCCACCGTTCCATCGATCCACGACGCGGACATCCGCATCCGCCACCTTTTGCTTGGGCTTGCTGTCAGGACAAGTTGCACGCCGCGCGATTTCCGATCGATGTTAATCCATGTGGCCGGCAGTTGGAATCGTCCATTCAGTCCGACGGGATTGATGACATTCAAGAGTTGGGCAGGAATGGAGAACACTTCATTCGTGGAGCGGACATGATAGCCGGACAGAGACCCGGAGATGGAGCGTGTTCGGTTGAAGAACTTGACGCCAACTTCCTGGCCCAGCGCGTTGGCGATGTCCGGCTGCTTGCCATAGGGATCGTTCGATAACACAGAAGGCGGGCTATAGGAGTCCGACATTGAAACATAGGGTCGCAGCCAGTCGTTGAGGCGAAAATCGACCCCGAAGTTAAACGACAGCATGTTCTTCTCCTTTAGCAGTGTCGCCTGGCTTGGGGCGGGCGGGGCCACACCTTGGGAAAGTTGCACCGTATAGGTGTTGCCGAACCGTACCCCGGCGAGAGTATCCATCCGGCCATCCCACCAATGGGTGTGATTGACGGCGTAAATCCCCTTGGTCAGGTTTTTCTTCACAATATAGGAATTGCCTCCCAACGTGGAGACGCCCAGCGGGTTCTCGGCCGAGATCAGCGCCGGGTTGATCGGATTTACTATCTGCCTCACGTAGTTGACGCCGTTGACCACGATGTAGCGTGCGGGCGGCTTGAAGTCGAAAGGTTGGCTGACCGGACCGCCGGCGACCGGCCAATACAGATTCGGCATGTTCGTGCGGCCGTTGTTTGCCATCACCGCCGGATTTACAGTCACGTTCAAGGCACTGTCCGCTTGGAAGTAGCCATAATTGATCTGGAACGAGTCATTGCGGGCGAAGTCCGCACCGAAACTTGTCTGGGAGCGTGCGCGCCCCCCAAAGAGGGAGTTTGTCGCCAACGCCTCCCACCTGATGGATTTCGTCCGATTGGGAGTGAGAAAGTCTGCAAGAGGAATGGCGCTGGCCGTGCCGACGGCCCACACTCTCAGTGGATTAACCGGCGCGTTTGGGGCATACAACGTCGCTCCCTGCAAAACCGCAAAATCGTTCAATACGTCCTGGTAACCACCGGAAAGCCTGGTCGAAAGCCACCGGTTCCACCGCGTCTCAATGGCCAATGTACCCCAGGTCGTGACCGTTACCTCGTACTGCATCCGGCCCGCGAACGAATTTACGTTGTCCCAGTCGATAGTGCCATTGGCGATCGGACCCGCCCCACTGGGCCCCGCGGCGCTTGCGTCAATCTGACCTGACGCGAGCAAATAAGCCAACGGCTGAGTGTTTCGAGCGTCGGTGGCGGTACTGGCAGCCGTGAGTGCAAGATTGGTTGGAGCCGTGTTCTTGTACGTGCTGTGCCCGCCGCTAAATCGAACCACAGTATGCTCGAAGAGTTTTCCCGCAATTTGGATGTAGATTCCATTAAGCGGCCCGTTAATGTTTGTCCTGCGGGTTCCGACCTCCTCCTTTACGGCTGACATGCGTACAGCGAACCTCCGCCCCCCAACGCCGACGTCGACTGCGGCCCCTTTATGCCCGTACTGGTCCACCTGAAATTTCAGGGAGCCGAAGAGTGGATTTCCAAATCGGGCTTGCTTCGTCACCACATTGATGACGCCACCACCGCCGCCATTGCCGTACAACAATGACTGCGGGCCATTGATGATCTCCACGCGCTCCAGGTCAAAGTTGCTTGTGATGCCGGTACCGGTTGTGCGCTGACCAATGAGCGGAAAGGCACCATTGCGGGTCATTGTTGAAATCGTGAGACCGCGCAAGGTAAGCACCCCGCCAGAACGATCACCCTGTTGTGTGCTCGGTGCCGAGGCGGCACCACCGCCGGTGTCAAAGCCGACGCCGGCCGAATAGGTTTGTAGCATCTCTTCGACGGATCTCGATCCCGTGTCCTTCATGAAGGCCTCGTTGAAAATATCGGCGGAGATCGGCAGATGTTCCAATTCCACCGCGAAACCCGTGATCGACGTCGAGTTGAGCGCACCATAGCTTTTGTCGGATTCAGCGCGCACTTCGAAGGCGCTAAGCTGCAATCTCTCGTCGTCCTGCAGCGGATGGGCCCGGGCGCGGCCCGGGTCTCGCGGCGTTCCTTTAGACGTTCCAGCTCTTTCCGCAGATGGAGCTGGGGCTGATGAGGACGGAACTGGCTCTGCAGCCGTGGTATTGGCGTAAAGAGCATGGAGGCACACGAGCGAGAGCAGGAGTTGTTGCGTAGTCGTTCCCTGTTTCTTGGATTTTGACGGAACTGAATGACGGGGGAGGCCTCCGGAACTCGGAGCAGCGGCGCCCAATCGCAGCGAACTTAGGAGCTGTATTTTAGGCCTGAGTTTCATAGGGCGGGCAGTTGCGGGTGCTGGAGCCTAGATATCTCAAGTATCCGATGGATCAGGGTTGAACTCGCCCAGGGGGTGGGCACCACTTCACAGGTGTGGAGGACTGCATGCGGCTACTGAGCGCAAAGGGTATTCATTTGTCAAGTAAACAAATGATGAACCTCGATAAGCACACATGGCTGAACGCCTGTGACACATCTGAAAGCCCGACTCCCTCGCGTCGCAGTGTCAAATTGAGGCCGTTCCGGTGGTGTATCCGATCCACACGCACGGTTTGTCCGCCGGGGGACAATCAACAGAGGTATGGGGACTCGAAAACCCGCAAATAACTCCGACCTACAGTGGCGGTTTCGCTGGTACGGCCCTAAATGCGCCCTGCCTCGGTACAAGCCTGCCGACCTCAACCCGACGTTGAACGTAAGCGTTCAGTGCGGACGTGAAGACAGTCCGGCTTGGAATTGCTAGAGTGCAGGAATGGACGAACTGAATGAAGGGAAAAGGAAATGGCGGCGGCGC
>JBIKOK010000360.1:0-4702 GCA_044358025.1 Opitutaceae bacterium | reverse complement strand
ATCGGCTGGCTCGATCCGAAGACCGGGCTGCTGGACCCCGTCGCGGTCTCCGGCGACGACCAAGGCTATGTGCCCCGGCTGCGCATCTCAGCCAACCCCGACCTCCCGGAAGGTCAGGGGCCGAGCGGCCTCGCCTTTCGGGAGGGCCGCGTGGTGGTGTGCAACGACTTCTTCGCCGACCCGACGACCCGGCCTTGGCGCGAGGCGGCCGCGCGCAGCGGATTTCAGTCGTCCATCGCCCTGCCGCTCCGGCAGGACGGCCGCCCCGCGGGACTGCTCACCGTTTACGCCGCCGATAAAAACGTCTTTGGCCCGAAGGAGATCGCCCTCTTGGAACAGGCGGCGACCGACTTGTCCTTCGCCCTGGATATTCTGGCCGGCGAGGCCCGGCGCGACCAGGCGGAGGCCCGGTTGCGCAAACTGTCGACCATCATCGAGCAGGCACCGCTGTCCGTCGTCATCACCGACCTGGCCGGCACCATCGAATATGTGAACCCCCGCTTCACCCGGGTAACCGGTTACGCGCCGGAGGAAGTCCTCGGCCACAATCCCCGGGTGCTCAAGTCGGGGGAGACAACCCCCGACATCTACCGCGCCATGTGGTCAGCCCTCACCCGCGGCGAGGTTTGGACGGGCGAACTGCGCAATCGCAGCAAGAACGGCGAACTCATCCTCGAATCCGCCGTGATCGCCCCCGTCGTCGACGATCACGGCCGCGCCACCCACTATGTCGCGTTGAAGGACGACATCACCGCGCAGCGCCGCGCCACCGCCGAAACCGCGGCTCAGCTCGAAAAAGAACACCAGATCTCCGAAATGAAGACCCGCTTCATTTCGCTCACCTCCCACGAGTTTCGCACCCCCATGGCCGCCGCCCTCGGCTCGGTCGAAATCCTCGCCAACCATCTCGACCGGCTCGACCCGGCGAAAAGGACGGAGTTGCTCGCCCGGATTGCCTCTTCCCTGCACCGCATGGACGAGATGCTCGACGAAATGCTCCTGCTGAACCGGATCGATGCCAACCGCGTCGAGGTCAAACCGTCCCCCGTCGACCTCCGGTCCTTTCTCGCGTCCGAAATCGAGGAAATCCGCCTCGGCGACCGCGACGGCCACCGCTTCGCCTTCCATCCCTCCGGCGACGGGGCGCCCTTCGTGACCGACCCCGGTCTCCTCCACCACATGATCTCCAATCTGCTCAGCAACGCCGTGCGCTATTCCCGCGGCGACACGCTCGTCACCGTGCACCTCGACGTCACCGCGGGCCATCTCCGCGTGACCATCGAGGATGAGGGCATCGGCATCCCGGAGAAAGACCGCCCGCGCCTGTTTGAAGCCTTTGAACGGGGCTCCAACGTCGGCACCATCAAGGGCACCGGCCTCGGCCTCAACATCGTCAAGCGCATGACCGAACTCTTGGGCGGCACCATCACCTTGGAACCTTCCACCGGTGTCGGCAGCCGTTTCACCCTCCAGCTTCCTCCCCTACCGGCTCCCACCCCCTCCCGATGAACCCACCCAAACTTACGACCATTCTCGTGATCGAGGACGACGAAGCGGTCCGCAAGATGCTCGTCGATATGCTGACCCTCAACGGCTACCACCCCGTCGCCGCCGCCGACGGAATTGCCGGGCTCGCCGCGGCCCACGCCGAAAATCCGGCCGTCATCCTCACCGACCTCGCCATGCCGGGCCTGACGGGCTTCGAGTTGCTGCAGACCTTTCAGACGGACGCCGCCCTCCGCACCGTCCCCGTGATCGTCATCTCCGCCAAAGTCGACCGCGCCGCCATGCGCCGCGGCATGGAACTTGGCGCCGCCGACTTCATCACCAAACCCTTCACCGAGGACGAATTGATCCGCTCCATCGCCACCCGCTTGGAGAAAAAGGAACTCCTCGAGGAACTCGATGCGTTCGCCCACACGGTCGCCCACGATCTCAAGAATCCGCTCTGCACGCTCAACGGCCGGCTCGAACTCGCGACCATGATGCTCGGGAAAACCGAGGAGGCGACCATGCGGCACCACCTCAACGAGGCGGCCGCCTCCGCGCGCCGGCTCGACGGCATCATCGAAGCCATCCTCGTCCTCGCCGGCGTCCGCCGCCAGAACGTCGTCGCCCAACCGCTCGACATGGCCGCCCTCACGACCGAAGCGATCGATCGGCTCGAAACGCTCCTCAAGAGCCACTCCGCCACGGTCCACCGGCCCGCCGCCTGGCCGGCCGCCTTCGGCCACCCGCCGTGGATCATCGAGGTCTGGGTCAATTTCATCAGCAATGCGGCCAAATACGGCGGCGACACCCACCCCATCACGCTCGGGGCGGAAACCGCGCCGGATGGGCGCTCCGCCCGCTTCTGGGTGCAGGACCGGGGACCGGGCCTGCCGGCGGAGGACCACGACAAAATGTTCGTGCCCTTCACCCGCCTCGCCACCGCGCGCACCGGCGGCCATGGCCTCGGCCTTTCCATTGTGCGCCGCATCGTCGAAAAACTCGGCGGCACCGTCGGGGTCGAGAGCGAGCCCGGCCACGGTTCCCGCTTCTGGTTCGAACTCCCGACCACCGCGCCCAACCCCAAACCCGCCGCCCCGCTGCCTGCGCTCTTTTCCTCATGAAGATCCTCATCATCGAAGACGAACCGTCCATCCGCGACACCCTGCGCGACCTCCTCGAACTCAATGATCACACCGTCCTCGCCGCCGGCGACGGTCCCGCGGGCATCGCTCTCGCCGCCGACCGCCCGGACCTGATCTTGTGCGATATCGGCTTGCCCGGCATGGACGGCTACGAGGTCATCTCCGCCCTCCACCGTTTGCCCGCGTGCCAGGATATCCCCTTCGTTTTTCTCACGGCCCGCGCGGAGCGCGACGACCAGCGTCGCGGCATGGCGCTCGGCGCCGATGACTACATCACCAAGCCGTTTACCGAACGCGACATCCTCGACTCCATCGCCGCCCGCGTCCGCCGCCAGCAGCCGCTCCGCGACCGCGTCGAGCAACTCCTCACCCAACGCCGCACCGAGGTCGGCGCGAATTGGTCCCACGAATTGATGACCCCGCTCAACGGCGTCCTCGGCGGACTCGAGCTGATCGAAGCCGAGGCCGACACCATCCGGCCCGGCGAACTCAAGAGCCTGCTCGGCCTCATCCGCGCCGGCGCCGAACGGCAGCACACGCTCTCGAAAAAACTCGTGCTCTATTTCGAATTGGAGGGCCTCAAAGCCGCGCCTCCGTCCTCGGGGACCTTCCGGTGCGCGGCGGCCGAATCCATCGCGGCCGGCGCCGCCCAGGCCGCGCAGGCGGAGCGGCGCACCGCCGACCTCACCGTACGCTGCGATCCCGGCCACGTCCCGGTCCACACCGCGCACCTCGCCGCCGCTGTCGCCGAGATCGTCGGCAACGCCTTGCATTTCTCCGCACCCGGCCAACCCGTCACCGTGACGGGCACGTGCCAGGGCGACCGCTACCGGATCGAAATCGTGGACCACGGGCCGGGCATGACGGCGGAACAGCGCGCGAACGTCACCGCCTTCACGCAATTCCACCGCAACCACAGCGAGCAACAGGGCCTCGGGTTGGGGCTGGCCATCGCCCGCGCCACCGCGGAATTGGCCGGAGGCCGCTTCTTCCTGACCCCGGCCTCGCCCGCAGCCCCCGGCCTGCGCGCCACCTTTGATCTGCCGTCACTCGCGCCCGCGTGACGCGACGGTGGGATCGACCGCCACCGCCCCGAGCCCGGCCCACACCCACACCATTTCCCGCCCGGCTTGCGTCCGTGTCCACGGGGCCAACTGACCTTCGCCTGAAATCCCGGCCGCGACCCAGGCGCGCAGCGCGGCGGCCTGCGCCGGCGTCAAAGTCCACTCCACGCGCACGTGAAACATCGGGCACCGCAACACGGCCTTCACGGCCCTCCGCCCCGCGGCCGCGCCGATCGTCACCCCATACAAGCCCGTCCACCGCAGCCGTTGCTCCGGCGCAGCGTCGAAAACCAGATCCATTCCGCCCGCGCTCGCGCGCCGCAGCATGATCCGGTGAAATCCCGCCGGCCGCGCGTGATCGAGTCGCGCCGCCAACTCGCCCGCCCCCGCCGGATACAACGGCCGGTAATCTTTCCGCTCGATCGTCAGATGCAGCGCCAGCGGCAAAATGTCCGTCCCCGCGATCTCCCAGCCGGCGGCGTTCGCCTCCGCCCGCCACCGCGCCAGCGGCCAGTTGTTGAAATGCGCCCCGCACACATCGCCGCCCAGATAGCTCGCGGACATCGTCGCCAGTTCGCCGCTCCCGTCGTCGTTGAGGGCATCCCACAGCCCGAGCAGCTCGCGCAGCCGCCGTTCGTCCCGCAACTCGTCAACCGCCAACCCAAATCCCGCGAGCCACGACCGCAGCCGCGTCGCCGGATGCGCCTCGCCGTTGACCCCGAGATACAGCGCGCCGTCCGCCCGCAGGCACGGGCCCAGATTCCTCATCACCCGCGCCGGCTCCGGAATGTAGCTGAGCACGCCGTGACACGTGATCAGGTCGAAGTCCCCGCCGACCGTCTGCACGAGATTTTCGTCCGTCAGATCCGCCACCAAAAACGTGATCGGCTTTCCGGTCACCACGGTCCGCTGGAGTTTCCGCGCCACTGCGATCGAGCGCGGACTAAAGTCCACCGCCACAATCTCCGCCGTCGGCCAGCGTCGCCGCAAAATGAACGCCTCGAC
>JBIKOK010000150.1:0-15836 GCA_044358025.1 Opitutaceae bacterium | reverse complement strand
CCAGCGGCCGACGACGCTCAGGCTGGCGATCAGCAGGAGCAGAATGAGGGCGTGTTCGAAAGCGACCATGCGGGGGCGGAGGGGCGGGGGCGTTACTCGCGCTGACGGGAGTCGATGATGAGGGTGACGGGACCGTCGTTGACGAGGGAGACGGCCATCAGGGCGCCGAATTGTCCGGTGGCGACGGGGCGGCCGAGGGCGGCGGAGAGGAGGCGGCAGAACGTTTCGTAAAGCGGTAGGGCGACGTCGGGTTTCGCGGCGTCGTTGAAGGACGGGCGGGTGCCTTTGCGGGTGCTGGCGAAGAGGGTGAATTGGCTGACGACGAGGGCGGTGGGGGCCGAGGTCGCCGCCGGGGGCGGCGGCAGGTGAGCGTCGAAAGTTGAACGTTGGAAGCCGGAGGACGGGGCGAGGTCGAGGAGGGAGCGGTTCATATGGCCGTCGGCGTCGGGGAAGATCCGGAGCCGGGCGATCTTGTCGGCGAGCCACTGGGCATCGGCGTCGGTATCGGCGGGGGCGATGCCGAGGAGGACGAGAAGGCCGGGGCCGATTTCGCCTACGGTGACGCCGGCAATCCTCACCCGGGCTTCACTGACTCGTTGAATGACGGCGCGCATGACGATGATTCCGGCGAAGCTCCCGAAGATCTTTTACGGTGGCGATGAGAATCCCGAGCCAGGGCCGGAGGCGGCGGAAGCGGAGGAAGTGCGGGGGATGCGCGCGGCGGGGGCGACGGCGTCGACGCCGGCGTGGATGGCCCAGAACTATTGTGACGGGCCGGCGGCGGAGGCGGAGGGGAAGGCGTATGAGGTGGGGGCGCGGCAAGCGCTCCGGCGGGCAGGCCGAGGTGTCGCCGGGCGGCGGGCGGAAGCGGCGGGGGACATCTGCCGGCTTTGGCGACCACCGCCACATGCGGGACAAGCCCCCAGCCATCGGGCGCGACGTGGGGTCGGCGGGGAGCGGTCGGGGACGTCTCGGAAAGACGTTCCGACCGGCAGACTCAAAGCATCGGCACGTGCGGCTCGGTGTCGGCCTCGTAGTTGATGCCGGGGAGACCGAAGCCGAAGAGTTTCAAGAACTCGGTGCGGTAGCCGGCGATGTCGGTGAGCGCGGCGAGGTTTTCGGTCGTGACCTGGGGCCAGATTTCGGCGACGGCAGACTGGATCGCGGGACGCATCTCCCAGTCGTCGACGCGGACGCGGCCGGCTTCGTCGAAGGTGGGTTTGTGGCCGTGATACATCTGGGTGGCGAAGAGGCGTTGGATTTGCTCGACGCAGCCCTCGTGGGTGCCGGCGGCTTTCATGATCTTGTAGAGGATCGAAATGTAGAGCGGGACGACGGGAATCGCGGAACTGGCCTGGGTGACGAGGGCCTTGTTGACGGAAATAAAGGCGCGGCCGCCGCCGTTGAGTTTGAGGAGGGAATCGATGTGGCGGGCGGCGCGCTCGAGGTCGTTCTTCGCGAGGCCGATGGTGCCGTTTTTGTAGATGGCCCAAGTGACTTCGGGTCCGATGTAGGAATAGGCGACGGACTGGGCGCCGGGGGCGAGGAGGTGGGCTTCCGAGAGAGCGTTCATCCACATTTCCCAATCTTCGCCGCCCATGACGGTGATGGTGTCGGCGATCTCCTGGTCGTTGGCCGGTTCGATGGTGACGGTGCTGACGAGGCCCTTGTCGGTGTCGACGGTTTTGTTGGTGTACGACGTGCCGACGGGTTTGAGGCAGGATTTGTGCACGACGCCGGTGGTCGGGTGGGTACGGCGGGGCGAAGCGAGGGAGTAGACGACGAGGTCGACCTGGCCGAGGTCGGCGCGGATGAGGTCGAGGGCCTGCTTCTTGACGTCGGCGGAAAAGGCGTCGCCGTTGATGTTTTTGGCGTAGAGGCCGGCGGCGCGGGCGGCCTTGGTGAAAGCGATGGTGTTATACCAGCCGGGGGTGGCGGAACGGCCCTCTTCTGAGGGGCGTTCGAAGAACACGCCGAGAGTGGCGGCGTCGGAGCCGAAGGCGGCGGTGATGCGGGAGGCGAGGCCGTAGCCGGTGGAGGAGCCGAGCACGAGGACGCGTTTGGGTCCGCCGAGGATGGGGCCCTTAGCCTTCACGTGGTTGATCCACTCCTGCACATGGGCGGCGCAGCCGTCGGGGTGGGCTGTAACGCAAACGAAACCGCGAACCTTGGGTTTGATGATCATGCGCCGCGGAGATTTCGCGGCGCGGGGGCGGAGAGCAAGCGGGGAGTTCGGAAACGATCCGGCGCGGCGGGGCGCGGCGGCGGGCTTACTGGCCGAGGAGGAGGAAGGGGCCGGCGGATTGGGCGACGCCGCCTTTGACTTCCTGGGTGATGGCGTAGGCGGCGATGTTTTTGATCGGCAGCTTGGACTTAAACGGAATGCGGGCCTCGCCGGTTTGGGGATCGACCGTGAACACGCCGCCGTCCACCGGAATGGGATACTGCGGGTCGACGACCCAGAGTTGGTAGTCCTGACCGGTCGCGAGTGCGGGCAATTTTTCGACCTGGAGGAGGCCTTCCTGCCGGTCGGGATGCCAGACGGCGACGGCGAGGGCTTGCGGGGAATTTTTCAGGAGCGAGGCGAGCGCGGTGATCCTGAGGTGGGCAAGGTCGGTTTCGCGCTGGAGCCGGCTGCCGAGGGCGGCGACGCGTTCGTTCAGGGTGGAGAGATCGGTGTCGCGTTCGGCGAGCTGGGTGCGCGCGGAGGAGAGGAGGCGCAGGGCGTCGGCGGTTTGCTGCTCGGAGTCGAGGAGGCGCCGGCGCGTGAGGATGCGTTCGGCCTCGAGCTGCTGTTGGGTGCCCTTCAGGGAGATTTCGGCGAGAGACGTGGTGTCGCGGAGGAGGCGGGCTTCGGCTTGGGCGGCGAGGTAGAGCTGGCCGAGCCAGGCGGCGGAGAGGGTGAGGGCGGCGGCGACAGCCCAAGGGAACACGGAGAAGAACGAGAGGAGTTTGGCCGGCGGGTGGGAGGATTTCGCGGCGCTGACGGAGGCGAGCACGCGGGTGCGGAGAGCGGCGGGCGGAACGGCGACCGGCGCGGTGTAGGCGAGCGTGGCGCCGGCGTCGCGAAGTTCGCGGACGAGGGCGGAGAGGGCATCGTCGGCGGCGAGGGACGTTTCGAAGGACGAGCGTTCCCGGCCCTCGAGCAGGTCGAGGGCATAGAGCGCGGCGAGTTCCTCGTGGCGTTCTTCGATCATAGCCGGCGCGCGAGCGAGTCGCGGAGTTTGAGGAGGCCGCGGCGGATGCGGGCCTTCACGGTGCCGAGGGGTTCGGAGAGTTTTTCGGCGATCTGCTGTTGGGTCAGGCCGCTGAAGAAGGCGAGTTCGAGGGCACGTTTCTGGTCGGGCGGCAGGGTGGCGACGGCGGCGCGGACGGCGGTGGCTTCGTCACCGAGGGCGGCCGAGTCGTCGGCGACCGGCCCGGAACTGTTTTCGTCGTAGCCGAGGTCGGCGGGGGCGGAGGCGGTGAGGAGTTCGGCGCGGCGGCGGCGCATGCGCACGCGGTCGATGGCGCGGTTGCGGACGAGGGTCATAGCCCAGGCGAACGCGGTGCCGCGACCGGTTTCGAAGGTGGCGGCTTTTTCCCAGAGGGTGACGAAGGTGTCGTGGACGATGTCCTGGGCTTCGGCGGCGTCGTTCACGACCCGCAGGGCGGTCGCATAGAGGGGGCGCGAGAAGCGGTCGTAGAGGGCGGCGAAGGCGTCCCGGTCGCCTTGGGCGACCCGCCGGAGGAGGCGGTCATCCTCCTGCTGGCGCTCGTCGGGCGGCGGCGTGGGTGGGGCGTCGCTCATGCGGTCGCGGGCCGGCCGGCGGATGCGGTCGTCTGTGCGTGCCACCGCGTAGGTGAAAACGTCGGACAGAGAGGACAGCAGGAGCGGCATTGCCAAGTCATACGTGCGGTAGCGGGGAAAAGATGCACGGCGGGCGAGGTTGGCGAGGTTTTTGTCAGCCGGACCGCCGGCGGGGCGGAGCGGAGAGTCAGAGGAGCCAGAGGCCGATCAGGCCCAGGACGATGAGCACGGCGAGGGCGGAGATGATTTTTCGCTCGAGCTGCGTGACGGGCAAAGGCATGGCGCGGAAAACGGCGGCGAGGGAGCGGGGTCAGAGACCGAGGGATTGGGTGCGGGCGAAGAATTGGGCGAGGAGCGGTTCGGCGCCGATCTCGGACCAAGGGACGTTGCTGGAAATGCGGACGAACAGTTGATCGCCGTCGTGCCGGAAACCGTAGCGCCACGCAAGGCGGAGGAGTTCGGTGGCCGAGTAGGGGTCGCGGTAGGCGATGGGGCGGCCGTCGAAGAGGTGCCAGAACCAGACGTGTTGCGGAAAGTCCCCGCTTTTAAAAATGCGGTATTCCGGCGGAGCGAGGGTGCGGCCGGCGATGGTGGGCGGGGCGGGGGGAGCGGGCAGGGCGAGAGCCGACCAACCGGCGCCGGGCCAGCAGGCGTCGGGGGTGTGGGAGGCGACGAGGCTGACGGGGGCCTGGCCGGCGCGCCAGTAGGCGGCGTAGAGGGTGACCTGGACTTCCTGGCCGGCGACGGTGCGGCGCAGGTAGGTGCGTTGGGCGAGGTAGTCGGTCTGGAGGATTTCGGCGAACTGATAGAGGTCGGTGGTGGTGTCCACGCGCCAACCGGGAACGCTGGCCGGGAGAATGGCGTAGAGGTTGGGGACGGGGGCGTCGGGGCGGACCGTGGAGCGGGTGTTGAGCACGAAGAGGCCGACGAGCGCGGCGGCGACAGCGAGGCCGGCGGAGAGGGTGAAGAGTTGGGCGGGGCGTGGCGCGGGCGGAAGGGCGGGGGAGGTGGGGCCGGGTGTGGGGGCGGGGGCGGCGGTTTTTTTTTCGCGGCGCTCAAGGAGGAGGGCGAGGCCGGCGAGGAAGGCGGCGGTGAGGGCGAGCACGGCGAATCCGGTGACGTCGTGCCACGTGCCGGCGATGTTGACGCCGCGGTTGGCGAGCAAGGTGAGGACGAGTGAACGGATGAAGTTCATGCCCAGTGCGAGCGGCACGGAGAGGGCGATGAGGAGTGCGCGGGACCAAGCCCCGCGGACGAGCGTGGCGGAGAAAAACAGGCCGGCGAACACGCACGAGATGAGGCTGCGCACGCCGGAGCAGGCCTCCTCGACGCCGACGCTGCCGTGGGTGAGTTCGATGACGTTGCCGTGGCGGAGGGCGGCGATGCCGAGGAGATGGAGGGCGCGCAGGACGTTTTCGCTGACCCAGAGCTGGAGGGTGAGGGTGAGGCGGGAATAGGTGCCGGGGGGGAGCGGGGCGCAGAGGGCCCAGAGCAGGAGGGCGACGGCGGCGTTCCAGTTGAGCGGGACGAGCCGGACGGTGGTGCCGGCGAAGCCGATGATGCCGGCGCCGAGCAGGAGCGCGAGCGACGCGGTCAGCATGAAATTGACGACGGCGTGGGACCAACCGAGGGCGGCGGCGTAGAGTCCGGCGGCGGAGAGGGCGAGGAGCGAGAGCAGAAGGGTGGCGACGAGGGCGGTGCCGGAGGCGAGGCCCGGGCGGAGGAAACGCGGTGAACCGACGGAGCGGCTTTCGTGCAGTAGCAGCAGAAAGACGGCGGGCATGAAGAGGCCGTGGGACAGATCCGGATTGTGGCGCCACTCGGGCCAGAGGTGCCAGCTCAGGGCGGCGACGGCGGCGGCGAGGGCGCCCGCGACGAGTTTCGCGAGGAGCGGGGCGTCGCGCACGGAAACAGGCGGGGGCTCCGCGGCGGCGATCATGATTTCTTGCCGGCGGCGGGCTTGGCGCCGGAGCGGGTGGGGCCGGGGTAGCGTTCGATGAGCGCGTAGTTGATTTCGAGCGGCAGAGGGAGAATGGGCAGAAAACTGGTGATGCGTTTTTCGACGGTTTCGCCGCGGAAGAATGATTCAACGACCCCGAGGGCGACGAACGGCGTGCTGGACGCCTGTTTGAGGCGGAGGGCGAAGGCGCGGAGGCGGGGTTCGTCGCCGACGGCGCCGGCCGTGCACAGCAGGGAAAACCAGATGCCGGCGCTCTCGGTGCTGAGTTCGAGGCCGTTGCGTTCAATGTGGGTGCAGAGCTGGGCGAAGAGCGCGCGGTCGGGGCGGCGGATGAGGTGGGCGCAGAGAATTTTGATGCGCGGGGGATTGAGCTGGGTGAGCACGCGGTCGAATTCCCGTTGCAGGAGGCCGGGGTAGTTGTTCGCCGCGTAGGCCTCGAGGCGAAGGGTGACGCCGGCCTCGTCGTCGATCCGGCCGGGCGGCTGGGCGGCGAGGCGATCGAGGGCGGCGGGCGTGTCGCCGAGGGCGATGAGGGAGTTGACCTGGTAGAAAATGGCGAACGCGGGGGCCTGGGCGGGCCAGGTTTGGGCGAGGGCGGCGCGGGCCTCGCGGGTGCGGCCGGAGCGCAGCAGGAGTTCGGTTTCGAGCACCTGGTGCCAGACGACGGCGACGGGCGAGCGGTTGGCGAGGAGTTCGCGCAGCAGGGCGTCGTCGCCGGACTGGCGGGTGGTGAACAGGAGGCTGCGGATCCAGGCTTGGGAGTGGGCGATGTCGGCGAGGGTTTCGTTGCGGGCGACGATTGAGGCCCGGGGAAAATCGCCGCGGGCGAGGAGGGCGCGGAACCATTCCTGCGCGGTCGTGCCGTGTTGGTCGGGGTGATCGCGGAGGAGGCGTTCGTAAAATTCGTCGGAGAGGCGCGGCTGGCCGGCCTGGTAGTTTTTGGCGAGGGTGAGGCCGGCGTTATAATTGGTGGGGTCGAAATGGTAGGCGTTGTTGAGGTTGAGGAGGCCCTCCGCGGTTTTGCCGGCGGCGAAGGCGCGGTTGGATTTTTCGACGAAGAACCAGCTGCGGGCCTGGGGGACCTTGTGCCACAGGGGCGGCAGGCCGACGTGGAGAATGCTCACCGGGTAGCCGATGGTGCGCAGGAAACCGAAGACCGTGAGCACGACCACGACGTAGAGGGCGAGGAGGGTGCCGCCGTAGTAGCGGGCAACGCCGCCCCAAAACGGCCGGACATCGGCGGCGTGAGCGGAGCAGACGAGACCGTCCTTGCCGACCACGAGGAGCGGGCACACGCGGCGGAAACGGAGCGGTTTGTCCCAATGCACACAGGCGTCGCAGTGAGTTTCCATCGCGCGACCGGAGTCGCTTTGGCTTTGGCAGGGGTTGCGCATGCGCCCGCGCCGAAGGCGGAACAGGGTTTTGCGCGTGTTCCAGTAAGAGAGGCCCCAGGCGAGGCGGAAAAGGTCAGCGAACCAGCCGAGCACGGTCGGACGGTAGTGTCGGAAGTGGGGCCGGCAAACTGATTTGCGGCGGGGCGCGCAGAGAGGGCGAGGCGCGGACCGGGCGTAGGCGGCGGGGTGCCGCGGCGGCGAGGCGGGCACCGCGCGGGCGGACGGCGACAAAAAAGCGCCGCGGGCGGCGGCGCTGGGGTGAGTGTGGGGGGAGCCGCTCGTGGAAGGGAGCGGCCGGGCTCAGACTTTCACGGCGAACAATTCGGAGTGCATATGCCCCTCGGCGACTTTGTTGACGGTGCCGGTCATCATGATCGAAAAGTTGTCGCCGATTTCGATGCCGATCTGGCCGCCGGGCATGTGGACGGTCACGGAGCGGTCGACGAGGCCGAGGCGGTGCGCGACGGCGGCGGCGGCGCTGCTGCTGCTGCCGGAGGCGAGGGTGTAGCCGGCGCCGCGTTCCCAGATTTCGATCTGGATGTTGGCGCGGTCGATCACGCGGAGGAACTGGACGTTGGTTTTGCGCGGGAAAAACGGATGGGTTTCGAGGACCGGACCGTAGCGGTGGGCGAGGGCCGGCGAGATTTCGGCGAGCGGGATGACGCAGTGGGGATTGCCGATGGTGGCGGCGTTGAACGTGAACTCGCGGTCGAGGATGGTGATTTTTTCGTGGAGGACCTCGCGCGGGGCGGTGGCGCCGGGGAGGTTGACGGGGATTTTCGCGGAATCGAAACTGACGTGGCCCATCGCGATGGAGATGAGCTGCGCGTGGTTTTTGAGCGCGACGGCCACGTGGCCGCCGGGCGTCTCGACGGTGAAGTTCGGGTTTTTGGCGAGGCCTTGGTCGTAGAGGAAGCGGGAGAAAATGCGGAGACCGTTGCCGGATTTTTCGGCTTCGGAGCCGTCGGGATTGAAGATGCGGAGGCCGAACTCGCTTTGCGTGGAGGGGAGCGGGCCCCAGAGAATGCCGTCGGAGCCGACACCGAAGTTGCGGTGGCAGACGACGCGGATTTGGTCGACGGTGGGCGCGGGCGACCACGCGGGGAAATCGCGCGGATCGAGGACAATATAGTCGTTGCCGAGGGCGTGGTATTTGTGGAAGCGCATGGGAACAGGTCGGAAGGAAGGGCTCACGAAACACACGAAACCCGCGAAGGCACGGAGAAATTTGGAGCGAAGGCGAGGCGGGGGGCGGCGGGGCGGAGTGAGGCGAGGCGCGGCGGGGCGAGGCGGCGGGGGAGAAGCCGGCGCTGCGGCGGGCGGGCGGGGCGAATGACACGCGGGGGGCCACTTTTTCCGTGTGTTTCGCGGAATGAGCGGGCAATTCATCGGGTTTCCACACTCATGAGAATCCGCGCCTTTCAAGGTCTTGTGCCCAATCCCGCCCACGCGCCCGAAGTGGCCTGCGTGCCCTACGACGTCGTCAACGCCGCCGAGGCGGCGGCGCTCGCCGCCGGCAAGCCGCGCACGTTGCTGCGCGTCGACCGCGCGGAGATCGATCTGCCGAACGAGACGAATCACTACAGCGAGGCGGTCTACGCGAAGGCGCGGGAGAACCTGCTGGCGCTACAGGCGAACGGCTCGCTGGGCCGCGAGACGGGGCCGAGCCTCTATGTTTACGAGCAGCAGATGGGCGCGCACCGGCAGCGCGGCCTGGTGGCGCTCTGCCACGTCGAGGACTACGACGCGGAACTGATCAAGAAGCACGAGAAGACGCGGAAGGACAAAGAGGATGACCGCACGAAGCTGATCGACACGCTGAGCGCGAACACCGGGCCGGTGTTTCTGACGTATCGCGATGAGGCGGGTGTGACCGCACTCGTGAATGCGAAGGTGCAGGAAACGCCGTTGCACGATTTCACGGCGCCGGACGGCATCCGGCACACCGTCTGGCGGGTGGCCGGCGGCGCGGACTGGGTGCAGGCGTTCGGGCGCGTGCCGGTGACCTACATCGCGGACGGTCACCATCGTGCGGCGAGCGCGGCGCGGGTGGCGCGGATGCGGCGCGAGCGCAACCCGCAGCACACGGGGGCGGAGGACTACAATTGGTTTCTCTGCGTGCTCTTCCCGGCGAGCGAACTGAAGATTTTGCCCTACAACCGCATCGTGCTCGATCTGCACGGGCTCGCGCCGGCGGATCTGCTCGCGCAGGTGAAGACGATTTTTTGCGGAGTCACCGAGAACGCGGCGCCGACGCCCACGGCGATCGGACAGGTGAGCATGTATCTCGCGGGGAAGTGGTATGGGCTGCGTTGTCCGGTTGATCCGAAGGCGGATCCGGTCGGTCGGCTCGATGTGAGCGTGCTGCAGGACAAACTGCTCGCGCCGGTGCTCGGGATCGACGATGTGCGGACGAGCAAGCGCATCGACTTCGTCGGCGGGATCCGCGGCACGGGGGAATTGGTCAGGCGGGTCGACGCCGACGGCGGCGTGGCGTTTTCGCTGTTCCCCGTGACGCTCGACCAGCTGATGGACATCGCGGATGCGGGGCAGATCATGCCGCCGAAGAGCACCTGGTTCGAGCCGAAGCTGCGGTCGGGGTTGTTCATCCACACGTTTTGAGCGGGCCGGTGCGGTCCGGCTTGCGGATTGGGCCGGTTGCCGTTTGCTCGCGCGATGCTTTTTGCCGCCCTTCGCCGTTTCCCCGTGGTCGCAGCCGCTTGGGTTCTTTGGCTGACGGCGACGACCGTCGGCGCGGCGGAGGGGACGGGCGCGCGGCCGGCGTTTCCGCGGCCGCTGGCCGACTATGCGGGCGTCGATGCGCCCGGTCTGGGGGCGACGCTCGTGGCCCGCGCGGCGGCCGATCCGTTCAACGTGGTGGCGACCTGCATCTTTGTCATGGCGGTCCTGCATACGTTTTTGGCGGGGAAGTTCCGGCACTGGGCGCATGTGGTCGAGGAACGGCATTGCGCCCGGCTGGCCCGGAAGCGCAAGGCGACCGATACGAATGACGACGGCGCGCCGGACGAAGTGAGTTTTGGGGGGCAAGTGCTGCATTTTCTGGGCGAAGTGGAGGCGATCTTCGGCATCTGGGCGGTCGTCCTCGGGGCGGCGGTGATGGGGTTCAAAGGACTGGATACAGCGATCCATTACATCGCGGACACGGTGAACTACACGGAGCCGATGTTCGTCGTGGTGATCATGGCGTTGGCGTCGACGCGGCCGGTGTTGCGGCTCGCGGAGCAGGCGATGAAAGGGGTGGCCTCGCTGGGCGGTGGCCGCCCGGTGGCGTGGTGGCTCTCGATCCTCACGCTGGCGCCGCTGCTGGGCTCGTTGATCACGGAACCGGCGGCGATGACGATCGCCGCGCTCTTGCTGGCGAAACAGTTTTACGGGCTGAACCCCAGCCTGGGTTTGAAATACGCGACGCTGGGCCTGCTCTTCGTGAATATTTCGATTGGCGGAACGCTGACGCATTTCGCGGCCCCGCCCGTGTTGATGGTGGCAGCGGCGTGGGGGTGGGATCTGAAATATATGTTCACCCATTTCGGCTGGCACGCGGTCAGTGGCATCGTGCTGTCGAACGCCACCTATCTGCTCGTGTTTCGCAAAGAGCTGTTTGCGCTGAAGGCGGCGGCGGTCGACGAGACGGTCAAAGCCGAGGAGCCGGTGCCCGCGTGGGTCACGGGGATGCACCTCGTGTTTCTGGGCTTCACGGTGTGGATGGCGCACTACCCGGCGCTCTTCATCGGCGGGTTTTTGTTCTTCCTCGCGTTTGCGCAGGCGACGGCGCACCACCAAAACAAAGTCGAGTTGAAGACGCCGCTGCTGGTCGGGTTTTTCCTCGCCGGGCTTGTGATCCACGGCGGTCTGCAGGCGTGGTGGATCCAGCCGGTGCTTGGGCGGCTCGGGGAGGTGCCGCTGTTTGCGGGGGCGACGATTCTGACGGCGTTCAACGACAACGCGCTGATCACGTATCTCGCGACGCTGGTGCCGGGCTTCAGTCCGGAACTGAAGTTCGCGGTGGTCGCGGGCGCGGTGACGGGCGGTGGGCTGACGGTGATTGCCAATGCGCCGAACCCGGCGGGGCAGTCGATTTTGCAGAAATATTTTCCCGAGGGCGTTTCGCCGCTCGGGTTGTTTCTCGGCGCGCTCGTCCCGACGGTGATCGTGGCGTTTTCGTTTATGGTGCTGTGAGGCCCGGCGCGGACGGCTCCGCGGTTGCGCAGCACGGGGCGAGGGTGGGCGTTCGCGGCGGGTGTCGCCCGTTTACGGCGGCGGGTCGAGTTCAGAAAGTTTGATCGTGCGGCCCTCGGCGGCGGAGCGGCGGGCGGCTTCGAGGATTTGCATCGTGATGAGATTGTTGGCGAGGGAGCTCGGGTCCTCGACGGGATCGCGGCCGGCGCGGACGGTGGTGGCGAACCAGCCCAGGGGCACACGGCGTTCCGCTTTGGCCGTGCGGGCTTGGAGCGGGGTTTTCCCGAGGCGGACGGTATAGGCGGTGTCGGTGGTGGTCACGACGGAGCCGTTTTCGCCGAAGAGCGCGACGTCCTTACGCGCGTAGGGCCAATGCCATGACCCGACGACGGTGACCTGCACGTCGGGGTAGACGAGTTGGAGGACGGCGTGGTCGTCGCAGTCGGGATAGTTGATTTTATCGAACTGCGAGGTGTGGGCCGTGACGGAAACGGGCGGGCGATTGCCGAGCCACCAGGTGGCGAGGTTGGCGCCGTAGCAGCCGAAGTCGAAGAGCGCGCCGCCGCCGCCCCGCACCGGATCGCGCAGCCAAGCGAGAAACTCGGGGCCGACCCTGATCTTGACCGGGCCCTCGTGGCCGGCCTGCGCGTAGATTTGGCGGAGCGGGCCGAGCGGGCTGCCGGGGCCGAGCATTTGGCGGATCTCTTCGAAGGCGGGGTACCAGCTCGTCTCGTAGTTGGTGAGCACGAGCGTGTCGTGGCGCCGGGCGAGTGCGGCCATTTCGGCGGCGGCGGCCCAAGAGACGGCGAGGGGTTTTTCGACGATGACGGGAAGTTTGCGCGGTGCGGCGGCGCGCACGATCGCGAGGTGGTCGCGGGTATCGGAAAACGCCCACACTGCCTCCGGCGCGCTCTGTGCGAGGGCGGCGTTGAGGTCGGCGTAGCGGGTGACCTGGGCGAGCTGGATGTGGGTGCGGTATCTGGCCCAGACGGTGTCGTCCGGCTCCCAGACGCCGACGAGTTGGACGACGGCGGGTTCGGCCTGCCGCAGGAAGCCGCCGGCGTGGCCGTGGGCGAGACCGGCCAGCAAAACGCGCAGCGGGGCGGGTGCCGGGGTGTCGGCGGCCCGGGCGCTGACGATGCACAACGAGAACAGGCAGAGGCGGACAATGCGGGGGAAAATCATAGGGGGCGTGAGCGGAGTAGAACCTGAAGCGCACGGGGAGGAAGCCAAGAAGAGGTCCGCGCGGAGTCGGCTCGACTCGCGCGGAACGGGGCTTCAGGGTGCGGAGAGTCGGCCGCGTGGCTGACCACGCTTTTTTTACCCCTATGAAACTCCGTCATTTTTTCGCCGCGACGCTCGCTCTGGGCGCCGCATGGGTCCAAGCCGCCGATCGCAAGTTGGTGATGATCGCCGGTCCGGTGAGTCATCCGCCGCTGATGCATGAATTCAAGGCGGGCTCGATGCTGTTGCAGAAACGGCTCGAGGCCGTGCCCGGGCTCAAAACCGTGCTGATCACCAACGGGTGGCCGACCAAGCTGGTCGACGGGAAGCGCGTGGACGACCAGGCCGTCTTCGAGGGGGCGGACGCGGTGTTCATTTATTGCGACGGCGGGGCGAATCACCCGGCGGTGCAGAAGGACCGGCTCGCGGTGTTGGGCGCGTTGGTGAAAAAGGGCGTGAGCCTCGGGATGGCGCATTATGCGGTGGAGGTGCTGGCCGACAAAGGCGGAGCGGAGTGGAAGGAGTGGATCGGCGGGCACTATGAAAATTCGTTCTCGTGCAACCCGATTTGGGAGGCCGATTACAAAACGCTGCCGGAGCATCCGATCACGCGCGGCGTGAAGCCGTTCAAGACGAACGACGAGTGGTATTTCAATATGCGGTTCCGCGAGGGCAAGGCCGGCGTGAAGGACATCCTCGTGGCGACGCCGTCCGATGCGGTGCGCGACGGTCCGTATGTTCACCCGAAAGGCCCCTACGCGCACATCCAGGCGGCGAAGGGCAGACCTGAGACGATGATGTGGGCGGTGGAGCGGGCTGACGGCGGGCGCGGCTTCGGGTTCACCGGCGGACATTTTCACCGCAATTGGCAGAATGACGATCAGCGGCGGCTGATGCTCAACGCGATTGTCTGGCTCGCCAAACTCGAGGTGCCGGCCGGCGGCATTGCTTCGGCATCGGTCAGCGACGCGGAGATCATGCAGAATCTCGACGAGAAGAAACCGTCGACGCCGCGGCCGGTGCCGGCCGCGCCCGCGCAGAAGAAGGCGCCTTAAGCCGCGGCGGTTTTGCGTTGGGAGGGACGGACGGGGGCAGGTCGACCGCTGCGCGCGGTCGCATCGGCACTTTTCGGCGGCGTCCATCGCGGCGACGGGTGTGGTCCGTCAGCGAGTCGAGGTTGCGCAACCGGCAATTCCGTTAAGGCCATAATCGCCACGGAAGGCCGCCAAAAGGACGCCGTCTTCTCCTTCGCGTCCGACCCTGCGGAGCAGTTGCTGAAAAAAAGTCCGGTTCATCAGCCGGTTCTACGACGAGAAAGGCGGCGGCATCCCGGCCGAGGCCGGCGCGGCCGACGACGAGGCCGGGCCGTTCATCGCGAAAATCGAGAAGAGCGACGAGGCGTTCCAGCGGCAGGTGTCGAAGGCGAAGAACGCGGCGATCCGGAATTTTTAAGCGGCGGCGATTTTGTAGCCGCCGTGTAGCCGCCGCTCCCGGGCGCGGTGCGGCTGTTCACGCCGCCGAAGCTGGATTTTCGCAGCGTGGACCGACGGGAGCGTCGTCGGGAAACTGTAGGATCCGGACGAGCAATTTCTCCGCATCGACGGGCAGCACCGCCACGCGGCGCGGAAGTTTTTCGGACGCACTCATCCGGACGACGCGAAGGCCATCGCGGTGCCATGCGTGATTTTCGACAGGCGCACGGAGGATTTTGCCACGGAGATGATCGTGTTGATCAACGCGACGCCGACGCGGATCACCCCGAGCCACCTCGTTGATCGGGAGGAGCGGGTGTCGTGGGTGGATCCTGTGCGCGAGTTCAGAAACGAAGGTTTCCACGAGCGCTTCCCGGCGAAGGGACCGGTGGAGCGGGAGGGCGGGGATCCACCGCGAGCCTGGGTGGAGGGCGGGGATCGCGGCGCAGATGAACGGGGTAGCCGCGCCGGGGCGGAGGGGAGACGGACGCGCGGCGCGATACGACGGCGCCCCCGGGTGCGGTCAGCCCCCGAGTTTCATTCGGGCTTCCTCCGGGACGGTGAAGATTGTCGTGCCGACGGCCTTGAGTTCGGTGGTGGATTTTTGGTGGACCTCGACTTCGCGGCGGGCGGCGGGGGTTTCGACGGCGAGGGTGCCTTCGAGGCGGAGTTCGTATTTCACGAGTGCGCCGTCGCGGACCCAGAGGCGAAACGTGCCGCCGGCTTTCAACGGGGTCAGTTCGTTCTGGCCGGGGTGGACGAGGAGGAGTTTGGCGCCGGTTTCGGACAGGGTGCCGGTGATGACGTCGCCCTCGGCGCGGATGTCGGTGTAACTGCCGACGATGACGCCGACCTCTTCGTGCGGGCGGGCAAGGTTGCTCTGCAGATTGCTGTAGGGCGCCGGGGGGTGGCCGGCGCCGCGCCGGCCGCGGGGCGGGCCGCCGCCGGGAAAAGCGCCGCCGGGAAAGCCCGCGCCGCCTGGTCCGCCGCGCGCCGCGGCGCGCGCCTGGTCCGCTAATTCGGCGGGGGTTTTCCAGCCGTCGGGGGTGCGCAGGACGCACCGCTCGGCGCCTTTGAAAATGGCTTCCACCTGGTTGTCGGAAGGGGCACTGCCGCGGCCCACGCGGCGGCGGACGGCGGCCACCATCGGCATGGTGACGAGCGAAAAATCGCTTTGGTCGGTCTGGCCGCTGATGTTATAGGTGCGCGCATCGTCTTCGACGGTGGTGACCCAACTGTAGTTTTTGGCGTCCGGCAGTTTCATCGCGGCGACGATGGCGGTGTCGGTTGGGCCGGCGACGAGGGCCGGTCCGAGGCAGGCGAGCACGAGCGCGAGGAGCGCGCGGGGAAGAGCAGGCACGGGCAAACGGCAGGCAGGGATTCCGCGGAGGCGGGCGGTGATTACGGGAACAGGCCTCGCGCCGCTTTGGCGTCCGCGACGCGCTGGATGCCGAGGGTGAGGGCGGCGAGGCGACGGCTGAATTTGAATTTGTCCTGCTGGGCGTCCACCGCGGCCTTCGCCTTGTCGAGCACGCCGAAGAGTTTGGTGAGCACCTCGTCGCGGCCCCAGTAGAAGTTCGACAGGTTTTGCAGCCACTCGAAGTAGGAGACGATGACGCCGCCGGAGTTGCAGAGGACGTCGGGGATCAGCTCGATATCACCGCGGGTCTCGATGATTTTATCGGCGGCGTTGGTGGTCGGGCCGTTGGCGGCCTCGGCGAGGAGGCGGCACTGAAGCTTGGCGGCGTTCTTGTCGGTGATGACGCGCTCGAGGGCGGCGGGGATGAGGACGGTGCACT
>JBIKOK010000358.1:0-4723 GCA_044358025.1 Opitutaceae bacterium | reverse complement strand
AATGTGTTACGTGATACTAGTGCCGCCGCGAGAATATCCATCGAAAGGTTACAGATTGGGCCCACGGAAAACACGGAAGGCGGAAGTCTGGGTTCTCCGTGTCTTCCGTGTGTTCCGTGGGCAGGTCCTCCTGATGCCGAGCTCAGCGCGCGCGGCGGAGGACGATTTCCTCCGGGCCGCGGCGCTCGGCCACGATGTCGCCGCCGCGTTCGAGCAGCGCCACGAACGCCTCCACCTGATCGAGCGCCAGCACGCCGCCGAGGCGGCGGTCGCGCAACGCGTCGTCGGCCAGCACGAGCTGGACCGCGTTGCGCCGGTTGAAGCGCGCGATCACTTCCGCGAGCGGCACGTCGGCCAGCACGACGGTGCGCCGGTGCCACGCCAGCGCGTCGCGCAGTTCCGGCGCATCCACCTTCTCGATCTGCGGCGGGGCGGCCATGTCGGCTCGCGCCACCACGGCGCGTTCGCCCGCGCCGAGCTGAGGCGCCGAGGCCGCGGGAGCGGATGCATTCGCCGCCGGCGGCGTAGCCGGCGCCACCTCGACCCGTCCCTCCTCCACCAACACCTCCACCGCGGTTGCCGCCAGCCGCACGGAGAAGGCCGTCCCGATCGCGCGCACGGCCACGCCCGCAGCGGTGACGATGAACGGGTGCGCCGCATCGTGCGCCACCTCGAAGTGCGCCTGGCCGGCCTCGAGGCGCACGCGGCGGTCGTGGCCGGAGAAGTCGACGCGCAACGCGCTGCGCGCATCGAGGTGAACGGTCGAGCCGTCACGCAGCGCGAGCTGCTGCGCCTCCGCGGTGTCGTTCACGAAATAGTCCCGACCGGCCACCTGCGCCGCGTAATACCACCAGCCGCAGAGGCTGAGCACGAAGGCAGCAGCGGCCGCGACGAAGGCGCGGCGACCAAGGCTTGCCCGCCGTTGCGGGGACCGGAGGGCGGAAGTCGCGGAGGTAACTTCCGGCGTGGCCGGGGCGGAATTCAGCGGGCCAAAGCGGGCCTCGAGCGGGCGGCGCACGGTGGACATCGTTTCGAGCACGGCCATCGCGCGCTCGATCTGGTGCACGGCGGCGGCGTGCCGCGGGTCGGCGACGCACCAGGTGGCAAAGGCCTCCGCCCGCCCGGGGGCGAAGCCCTCGTCACGCTCGCACAGCCAGGCCGCAGCCTGCTCGTCAAGGGGTGGCTTCGCGCTCATGCGGTTTCCTGCTGAACGCCCGGCGCCAGTTCCTGCAGCAGGCCCTCCCGGGCGAAAAACCGCGCGCAGTCGCGCACGCCCTTGACGAGGTGGATCTTCACCGTCGGCACTGCCAGGCCGAGGCGGGCGGCAATGTCCCGCGCGCTCAGCCCTTCGACGTAACGCAACATCATCACCTCTCGGCAGCGCGGCGGCAGGGCGGATACGGCTTCGAACAACGTCTGCTGTTGGTGACTGGAGTCGAGGAGCGCCGCAGCGTCGGGCGTGTCGGCGGCGGACGGCAGCGCCTCAAGGTCGGTGCCTTCGTCGCAGGGCGAGGCCCGGCGGCGGCGGCAGAGATCGATCGCGACGTTGCGGGCCACGGCGAAGAGGTAGGCCTTGGCGCAATCGTCGCGCACCTGTACGCGCATCCGCAGCATCCGCAGGTAGGCCTCTTGGATCACGTCGTCGTGATCGGGCAAGGCGGGGAACCGGTTCAGCAGGTACGCCCGCAGGGCCGGCTCGTGCGGCTGCACGATCTCGTAGAACCAGCGAGCCTGTTCGGGAGGGGGCATCGGCGCGAATTCGGGCCTCCGCCATGCCGGCGAAGGTAATACTCGACTCGCGCTGATCCCGCAAGGGAGTCAAGCAGTCCGGCATCGCGTGCAACTATTCTCCTTTTCACTAGTCCGAATCGCCGGCTGGTTCGTTTACCCAAAATGCGATGGCGGCGGCCGTCATCGTAGGACTTTCGCACTCCTTCCGCGCTCCGGGGTCCCCGCGCCTTCCGGCTAGTCTGACACCAGGCAAGGGCTAGGATGCCCCGTATGGGAATCGCCGGACCGCAGCAGCCAGGATTCCTAGTATAGCAGGGGTGTCAGTTTCTCGTGTCCCAATAGCGACCGGTTGAGCACCAACACCCCGCCGTTGGTGCGACAGAGCCGGGGTGTTCATCCCCAACCAAGCCCCCTTTTAGAAACAGGGGATTTCACGAGTCTGCCCCCTGACCGAGAAATCGTGGCCGCTCTTTCCGGGCACGATTTTTCTCTTGGCTGATTTTTCGCTCGAACGGCATTTCGCCCGCCTCGCGGCGGCCGATTTTCGTGACGAGACCATTCTGGCAAAACGCCGCCAATCCTTTTGTCAGTGCCCCCACGGGAGTGGATCGGAGAGCGCGCAGGAGGACGAGCACGCGCCGGGAGTTTCCCCCGCGGGAGTGGCGCAGCGGAAAAAAATCAACCGCGCGCGCGCCAAAAGCCGGAGGGACTTCGCCGGGGTGGGCCCGTCAGGCACGACGAAATCATGGTCGCGGCCAGGGTCGACGTCGTGGGCACCGGGATGCCGCGGCGCGATTTGCCCGGGCGCTTTTGGTTTGTGCGGCGCGGTCTACCCGCGCGGCTGGCGGAGGTGTGCCAGGGGACGTTGCGCCCGTCGGCTCGCGGTGGTCCCGCAGGGCGCGATCGGGAAGCGGCGCCCGACGGATGGTTCGCCCATCACGCTGGACCAGGGCGGGTCGAATCCCCCCGGCCGACCGGGGACCCAGGCCATCGGACGCACCAAAGGACGGAGTAACCGCCCGTCCGACTGGGCAAACGCGCACTGGCCTAACCGCACGCCCGCCGCAAGGAGCGTGCGCCAAATTTTCGTCCCAGAGCCCGGCGACATGAGCCCAGGATTCGCATCGGCGGCGAACGCTGCTTTGGGCGGGATCTCCACCCGGAAACGACGAAAGGACGTTGCCTGGCTCAGGTCCAACCCGATGGAGCGGGCTGCGAGGGTTTGCGGGCGATCCCGCTTCGCACGAATGCGGACGACGGAAACGGGGGGGGGCGAGTCGGATGGCGAGGCGAAGGGCGCGGGTTCGGCGGTTGCAAGCCGCCGCTCCGCCCGGGCTAGCCTGCAACAATCACCCTTTCCGGAAGAAATTATTTTTCCCAGAGCGCACAGAGATTCGAACCGAGGACACGAAGCCCAACACGTGTCTGCTCTGTGGGCTGGGTGGGCTTGGCTCCGTGCCCTCTGGGCCAAACTTTTAATCAATTTGCGTGTGAGGGATCCGGGCTAGGGCAGTGCTTCGAGGGTGAGGTGGCGGAAGGAGATTTCGGCGGAACAGTTGCCGTGGATTTGGAGGGCGATGAGGCCGTCGGGCTCGATCGTCTTGTTTTCCTCGGTGTAGGTGACGGTGGTTTCGCCGTTCAGGATGAGCGTGATTTTCGGGCCTTCGCAGCGGATTTCGTAGGCGTTCCACTCGCCGGGCTTTTCGAGGCGCTTGATCTGTTCGTCGGTGGCGCGGGCCAGGAATTTCTTGCGGCGGGATTCGTCGTAGAGGCAGCCGGAATGGCCGGCGCCGATGTCGGCCTGGTAGCCGGACATTTCATTCGGCGGTTGGTCGATGCGGACGCTGCGGAATTGCACGCCGCCGTTGACGAAGCCCTTGGTGCCGATGAGGCGGTAGTCGAGGCGGAGGATAAAATTTTTGTAGGGGCGGAGGGTCGTGAGGAATTCGTTACGCGGGTTGCCGGCGAGGGAGCCGCCGACGATCACGCCGTCCACGACGCGCCAGACGGTGGGATCGCCGTCCCAGTGGGCGAGGTCGCGGCCGTTGAAGAGTGAGACGGGAACGGTGGGAACGGGCGGTTCGGTCGTGGGCGGGGCGAGGGCGGCGAGGGCGAGCGTTTGGGTGGGCGCGGGGAGGCCGTTGATTTCAGCGAGGAAGGCGGCGGTGATTTTCGGGCCGCGGACATCGCGGAGCGTGAGGAGAGCGAGATCGCGGGTGTCGAGTTCGGGCGAGCGGAGGAGCTCGAGGAGCAGGGGCAGGCCGGCGGTCACGTCGGCAAGGATGGCGCCGCGGGTGGCGGTGAGACGGAGCGGGGCGGGGAGGTCGGCCCGGCGGACGGCGTGATAGAGCGGAAGGGCGGCGGAGCGGTGGCCTTCGAGGACGAGTCGTTCGGCGGCGAGAATGAGGCCTTCGCCGGCAGCAGCGCGGACGGCGGGTGACTTGCGGGTGAGCGCGGGTCGGAGCGAGGCGAGAGCGGAGGGTGTGGCGATGCGCCCGAGGGCGAGGAAGGCGGGCGCGGTGGTCGGCGCGTGGTCGGAAATCGTGAGAACGTTGAGGGGATCGACCGCGCGGGCGGTGCGGCGGAGACCGAGGGAGTTGATCACGCCGAGCTGGGCGTCGCCGGTCAGGCGGGGGAGAGCGGCGAGGAGCGCGGTGTCGGCGTCGACGTGGGGGATTTGCTCGAGGACGTCGCGGGCGTAGTGGCCGAGCTTTTCGTCGGTGAGGAGGGCGGCGAGAGGGGGGACGGCGTCGGCGGAGGCGACGAGGGCGAGTTGTTGGAGGGCGCGGGCGCGGGCGGCGAGGGGAGCGGTGGGGGATTCGGCGGTGGCGAGGAGGGTGCGTGGCGTGGCCGTCGGGTCGGGAGGGGCGGCAGGCGCGGGGGCGGAGAGGAGGAGGACGAGGCAGAGAGACGGAGAGAGGGGGAGGCGGGGGCGCATGGGGGCGGAGGTGATGTGATGGCCGCAAAGAGGCGCAGGCGGCGCAAAAAAGGG
>JBIKOK010000149.1:0-15879 GCA_044358025.1 Opitutaceae bacterium | reverse complement strand
CCGTGGCGCTGGCGGATGCGGTCTTCACGCTCCCCGGCCAGACCCTGCCGATCGCGGTGTTGGGCAACGACCGGGACATCGACGGCGACCCGCTGACGATCACCGCGGTTTCGGCCAACCCGCGCGCTACCCTGACGATCGTGGGCACCACGATCCAGTTCGCGCCGCTGGCCGGCGTGCTGCCGGTCGAGACCTTTACCTACACGATCAGCGACGGCCGCGGCGGCTCGGCCACGGCCAACGTGACGGTGAGCCAGAACCTGGCGCCGACGGCAGTCGCGGACGCCGTCTTGGCCAATCTTGGGGCCTCCACGACGGTGGCCGTCCTCGCCAACGACACCGATCCGGACAAGGATGGGTTGACGATCAGTGCCGTGACGCAGCCGACCGGGGCGGTCGCCGTCATCAGCCCCGACGCCAAGACGGTGGCCTTCACGTGGAATGACGGCGCCACCGGCCCGGCTCAGTTTAGCTACACCGCCACCGACAGCCGGGGCGGCTTCTCCACCGCCGCCGTGGTGGTGGTCCTCAATCATACGCCCGCGGCGGTCAACGATGCGGCGTCCGCCCAGGCTGGCCTGCCGGTCACGGTCAACGTGCTGGCCAACGACACCGATGCGGACGGCGATGTGCTGTCGATCGCCAGCGTGACCGCCACGGGCGGTGCCACGGCGCAGATCAGCGGGACCGCGGTCATCTTCACCTCCAGCCTGGCCAATCCGGCTACGGTGCAGAGCTTCACCTACACGGTCAGCGACGGCCGGGGCGGTTCGGCGGTCGGCACGGTGGCGGTCGCGATCAATGTCGCGCCGGTCGCGGTGGCGGATGCGGCCAATATGATCATCGGGGCGCCCCTCACGATCAGTGTCCTCGCCAACGACACCGACGCGAATGGCAACGGCCTGACGCTCACGGCGGTCACCCAAAGCCCCAACGGCACGGTGAGCATCGTCACCACCGGTGCCCAAGCCAACAAGGCGGTGGTGTTCACGCCCAGTGCCATCGGGGTCGCGACGTTCACCTACACGGTGTCGGACGGCAACGGCGGCACGGCCACGGGCACGGTGCGGGTCACGGTTGCCACCCGCGTGCCGGTGGCCGTGGCCGACACCGCGGCGACCGCCGGGACCACTGCGGTCATCGTCAACGTCCTGGCCAATGACAGCGATCCGGATGGCGACGCGCTGACCGTCACCGCCGTGACGCAGCCGGTGTCGGGCCGGGTCACGATCACGGGCGCGGGCGCGACGGTGACGTATACGCCGGTGGCCGGCGCGTCCAGCGCGGCGCCGCAGACCTTCAGTTACACGGTCTCCGACGGTCGCGGGGGCAGCGCCACGGCCAACGTGACGGTCACGGTCAAAGACGTGGTCAGGACCACGCTGGCGGACTACACGGTCGCCAAGACCTTGTGGAATCTGGCCGGCACGGCGGGCTTTAACGCCACGGTCACGATCACGGCCGGCGGCACGGTCATCGCGACCGCCACCGCCGATGCCCGTGGCGCGTGGGCGGCCAGGCCCACCGTGCGGATCCCGACGACGACGACGTCCCTCGTGGTGACCTCGAGCCAGGGCGGCACCGTCACCCGCGCGATCGCGCGAAAGTAAACCGACGATCCGGGGGGTGGGGCGACCTGCTCCCCCTGTAAGTTCTCAACCCACGCCGGAGGCCACCGCCTCCGGCGTTTTTTTGGGTGTGGGCCGGGGACCGGAGACGGGGAACCCGCGGCCGGGCGCCGCCTGCGGGGTCGGGAGTTTCGTATACGCTCCTCTGCGCCGCCGGAGCCGACGGCGCCGGGAGGCACGGCCTGCGGATCGTTGCCCGACCTCGGCCGGGGCCGCCGCAGACGCCGGGGCAGGCCGAGGGCCGGCGGCGGTCTTGTCGAGCGGGAGGTCGCCGAGCTCGTCCAAGACGAGGACCGCCAGCGTCAGATAGCGTTTCATGAAAACCAAGGACGGCTTCCAACAAGCCTACAACGCCCGGGCCAGCCTGGAGACCCCCTCGCGCCTGATCGTCAGCCCGCGTGTCAGCAGGCCGCCAACGACAAGCGCGAACGGCTCCCCAACGTGGCCGCGGTGCGCTGTCCGGTGCGGTCCGAAACGCTGCTAGTCGCCAGCGGCTTTGTGAGCGAAGCCGCCGTGACGGCCGTGGAGCTGGCCACGCCGGGCCTCACGATCCTCGCCGCGCTGCAGCGCGAACCCCACGGCCGCCCCGTGGCGCAGTTGGAAAAACGCTCCAACCCGCCGGCCCCGCTTCCGGAGGAGGCACCCTTTGCCGAAGGCATGCGCCACCGCACCGCGACCACCGCCGGCCGCGTGCTCTCCAAACTCCGGTCGCAAGCCGTCGAACCCGTCTTCGGGATCATCCAAGACGTGCGCGGATTCCGGCGCTGCTGCCTGCGCGCTCTGGCCAACGACACCCTCGAAGGGGAGTCGGTCAGCCTCGCCGACAACGGCAAACGCCTCCACCGCCTCGGCGCCGCCCACCGCGCGGCCTGAAACCGCCCGGCGCCACCACCCTAGGCCCGCCTTTCGCCCTTCCGCTCGAAAAACCCTTCGCCGATCTCTTTTTTTCACCGCCAAATTTTCTCCCGACCCCGGATTCCGAAAGCTCCAAGCCCGACAAACTGCGAGGATTAGGCCGCGAAGCGGGTGGTTGGAGGTGGCTGGTTTTGGAAGGCCGGGCGGCGGCCAGAAGGACGTCCGCCGCGCGGCGTGGGCGAGCGCGACCGGGTGGGGGGGGCTGGCCAGATCCTTGCGGGAAGCTGGCCGGAACCTTCGGGGCCGGTTCGGGGACGGTTCGAGGACGATTCGAGGGCGTCGTGGCGGAGGAAGGGCCGGCGGACCACGCCGGCCAACCGGGCGAGGGCGCCGAGCCTTGCGCTGGGCGAGCGCGACCGGTGGGGACGGTGGCCGGATCCTTCGGGGAAGCTGGCCGGAACCCTCGGGGACGGTTCGAGGACGGTTCGGGGACGGTTCGAGGACGATTCGAGGACGATTCGAGGACGATTCGAGGACGATTCGAGGGCGTCGTGGCGGCGGAAGGGCCGGCGGACCACGCCGGCCAACCGGGCGAGGGCGCCGAGCCGTGCGCTGGGTGAGCGCGGTCGGCGGGGACGGTGGTCGGATCCTTCGGGGACCCTGGCCGGATCCTTCGGGGACGGTTCGAGGACGATTCGAGGACGGTTCGAGGACGATTCGAGGGCGTCGTGGCGGCGGAAGGGCCGGCGGACCACGCCGGCCAACCGGGCGAGGGCGCCGAGCCGTGCGCTGGGTGAGCGCGGCCGGCGGGTGCCCTGGCCCCCTGACGGCAGTCATCGCTACCGACCGGAAGTGCTTTTGTCGTCGCCCGGGGAGCTCCGTCCCCACCTCCCCGAGTCCTACGACTCTTGTTCCATCCACCCATCCCTGAAACTTACCCATCACGCCATCGCCCACTCGGAACTTTTAACGACACCAGGGGCATCCCCCCCAGCCGGCGCGGTTATGCGAGAGCCTGTCTCGAGTTCGCTGATTTTCTATTGCTCAAAACCGACCGTGGTTCCTGCCGCAGCGAGGGCGCGCCGAAAATTCGCGGCTGCGACGGCACACCCGCGACGGGTTTTCCCGGTGCACGGGGCGACGGTCCGACCAAGATGCGGCGGGCGCGACACTTGGCGCGAATCGGCCCGCCGGCACCGCGTATGCACAGGGGAGGTTCGCAGTTCAAACCAGTCAACCCATCCCAATCACCTCCCTCCGGAGAACACTCCCATGAGACTCGTTCGTTACAGCTATCCTTCCTATCGCAGCCTGGCTCCCGTGTCGGGCCGCTTTTCGCCTTCGCCGTGGTCCGGTCTTGAGACCGAGATCGACCGTCTTTTCACCTCGACGCTCGGCGAGCTCGCCAACGCTCCGGTGACCGGTGCGCGCTTCCCGGTCGATCTTTACGAGGACAAGGGCCACACCTACGTCCGCGCCGAGCTGCCCGGGGTCAGCCGCGAGGACATCACTATCGAGGTCGTGAACGGCTACCTGACCATTGCCGCGGTGCGCAAGACACCCGCGTCCGAGGGCCAGTCCGAGCAGTCCTTCGCGCTCAACCGCTCGCTGCGGCTCAACGACGAAGTGCAGGCGGACCAGATCGCGGCCGCCTACGAAAACGGCGTCCTGACCGTCACGCTCCCGAAGCGCGAGGAAGCCACGCCGAAGAAGATCACCGTCGCGGTGAAATAACGGCCGCACGACCAACGCCCAGAACTCCCAATGCCAGAGATCCAAAAAGGAAACCTTCCCATGTCCCTCATGCAAAATCTGATTCCCTCGTTCGCCCGCACGCCGGCGCAGACCGACGCCACCGCCGCCTCCGATCCGGGGCCGACCGTGAAGCCCACCTATGAAATCAAAGAGACGGCCGACGCGTATGCCGTCACCGTGCTTGTCCCGGGCGTCACCAAGGACACGCTCGAGATGACCGCGGACGACAGCGAGGTCCGCATCGTCGGCCGGCGCGGCTGGCAGCGGCCCGAGGCGTGGACGGCGCTGTATCGTGAAAGTGCCGACGCGGCCTACGAGCTGGTCCTGTCGCACGACAACGCGATCGAGACGGACAAAGTCGCGGCGGAACTGCGCGACGGCGTGTTGAGCGTCACACTGCCGAAGCACGCAGCGATCAAGCCGCGCAAGATCGCGGTGAGCTGAGCGAAAGCATGGCCGGCGAGCAGGCACCTCCCGACGGAGGAGACCGTCGTCGCACCGCCGGGTGCCGCGTTGGCGGCCCCGGCGTTTTTTTGCGCGGGATCAGAGATCGGTCGAGACGGTCAGGCGGAAGGAGCGGGGGTCGCCCCATGAGGCGGAGCCGATGGCGGCGGAGCGGTAGTAGTCCTTGTCGAGGAGGTTATCGATGTTGAGCTGGAAGGTCGTATTGCGGTTGAGGACCTTGCGGTTGTAGCTGAAGAACGCGTTGTAGAGTGTGTAGGCCGGCGAGTAGAGATTGGTCGAGGCCGCACCGGCTGCGCCCGTGAGATTGACCGCGCCGCGGTAGGTGCGCAGGCGCCAGTTGGCGCCGCCGCCGATCGCGAAGCCCTTGAGGGTGCCTTGGGAGAAGGCGTAGCGGCTGACGAGGTTGCCGCGGGCCTTGGTGAAGCCGCCGTTGGGCACGCCTTCGGGCACGGTGGAGATGAGATCGTTGAGGAGCGGGGTGGTTTTGCCCTGGGCTTTGCCTTCGGCCTGAAACTCTTTGAGGATTGGCACGCGGTCGACGTTGGCGACGTCGTTGTCGGAGTAGGACGCGCTCAGGCGCCAGTGGCGGGTGAGGTTGGCGATGGCCGCGACTTCGTTGCCCTTGGTGCGGGTGGTCTGGTAGTCGCCGGTGGCAGTGACGTCGAACCCGCTGCCGAAGTTGGTGGTCATCTCGTCGCGAAACGCAGCGGTCACGCCGGGTACGGCAAAGCGGGCATTGGGCGTGAAATTGTTATAATTGACGTAGTTCAGCTCGAGTTTGCCCTGGAGCAGCGTGAAGCGGGCGGAGATATCGCGGCCCTCGCCGACCGGGATACTCGACAGTTCGCCGGCGTTGAAGGTCGCGTTGCCTTGGCCGACGGAGATCCGGAAGGATTGGGCGTAGTTGTAGCCGATGGCGAACATCTCGTTGAAGCGGAGCACGCCGCCATAGTTGGCGCCGTCGACTTTGTAGCGGACGAACTGTTGGGCGGGGGTGTTGAACGCTTCGAGGTAATCGACTTCCCACTCCTTTTGCGCGCGCACCATGCCGCGCGTGGTCTTCATGTTAAACTTGTCCTGTCGGTAGCCAATCATCGTGAAGAGGTGGTCTTTGAAATAGGAGCCAGAGGCGCCAACGCCCCAGGAGGGCGTGTAGAAACGGCGGTCGATGAACTGGCCGGTGGCAGCGACGGCGCTCGACAAATCGGGATAGTAGGCGGAGACGCCGGGGACGGGGCCGAGGTCGGCCGTGCGGGAGGAATCGAGGCCGTCGCGCAGATAGTAGCGGCGGGTGAAGCGGTTGTTGGTGAAGACGGTGCGGTTGGCGACGAAGGCGGCCTGCGTGAGGGCGGGATTGATCGTGCCGACCCAGTTGGGATTCGTGGGGTCGAGATACTCGGCGTATTTGGCCTTCTTCTGGCCGGGGGTGTCCTGGTGCTGTTGCACGTTGGCGATGAACTGTTGCTTCATCCACTTGAACTCGAGGTCGTAGACGGCGGAGAGGCGGATATCGCGGACGGTGTTGCCGTTGAAGGCGTGGGTGCGGAAATACTCGGTGTAGAGCTCGTTGAAATACGGGTTGGGCAGGCCGCTCGCGAGGAGTGGGCTGCGGTCGCGGGTGATGTTGCGGGCGCTGGCGCCCCAGCTTTCGAGGTTTTGCTGGTAGAAGTTGCCGCTGAGCTGGAGGTGGAGATTCTGGCCGATGTCGTGGTTGACCTCGAGGGTGACGGAGGTGGTGGCGTTGTTGTAGGTGGCGTTGGGGCCGTTGGTTTGCGTGCGCTTGGGGATGAGGTCGGGATCGACGACCGCGGCGGCCGGGCCGGTGCTGATCACGCGGCCTTGGGCGCGGTAGCCGGTGCCGAGGGCGGTGTTGTAGAGGTAACCGACGGCGCCGAGCGTGGCGGTCGCGGTGCGGGAGAAGGCATCGATCATCATGCCTTGGGAGAGGACGGCGGCGGTGCGGTCGTGTTCGGCCATCACGGTGACCAGCGTTTGCTGCGTCGGACGGTAAGTGATGGCGCTGTAGATCCCGCGGAAATCGCGGCGCACGTTGTCCATCCAGGAATCGTTGTGGCTGTTGACCGCGGAGAGGCGGACGGCGAGTTTGTTGGGGATCAGGCGGCGGTTGAGGTCGAGTTCGGCGCGGAAGAGGTGGTTGCTGCCGGCCATGATTTTGGCGCGGGTGAGATCGCGGCTGAGGAGGCCGCGTTTGGTGATCTGGTTGTTGGCGCCGCCGACGTCGGCCTCGCCGTAAAGGAAGGCGTTGGGGCCGCGCAGCTCCTCGACCTTTTCGGTGGAGAACGCGTCCATCGGGGAATACCAGATCCAGCCGTTGCGGAGGGCATAGGCATTGGGGACGCCGCGGAGAATGACGCGGCTCTGCACGAGGGCGTTGGGGTCGGGGTTGGATTCGCCGGATTGCATCCAGGTGGACATCTCCTCCATGGTGGTAAGGGCGAGATCCTCGATGAACTGGGCGTTCATGATCGAGATGGAGTTGGCCATGTTCTTCAGCTCTTGGGCCGTGCGCATGCCGGAGGTGGTCTGCATCGACTCGTAACCGACGTCTTTTTCTTCGGAGACGGTGAAGACGGAGAGCTTGATGGCGTCGTCTGTCTTGGGGGCGTTCGCCCCGGGTGGCGTTACAGTCGTGGTGTTCGGTGCAGGCTGGGCGACGGCGGGCCCGGAGACCAGGGTGCTGACCAGGAGGGCGCAGAGGAGCAGCGGCAGGCGGTGGGCAGGGCGGGATTGGATCGGCATGTTCATCGGAGCGAGAGTGGGAGGAGGACGGTGGAAAAGCCGGCCGAGGTTGCCGAGCCGCTTCCGTGCTGTCCGGGATGGGCGAAAAGCTCGATAGGGTGTAGGGCGAATGGCGTCGAGGGGGATTTTGTCGGGGAAAGGGAGAATGGGCGGGGCGTGGGGGCGGTGAAGTGGCGGGACGAAACGGGCGGCCGAGGCTTTCTTTTTCGCGGGGTAGACGCATGGTGGGCGATTCCACGATGGCGTCGTCACCCGAAAGTATCCTGCCCGGTCCCGTGCTGCTCTTCGACGGCGAGTGCGGGCTATGCCACCGGATCGTGCGGATGTTGCTGCGGTGGGATGGCGCGGGGCGGGTGCGGTATGCGCCGCTGCAGGGCCCGGCGGCGCAGGCGTATTTGCGGGCCGTGGGGTTGCCGACGGAGGATTTCGATTCGCTGGTGTTCGTGCCGGACTGGTCGCGGCGCGACGGGGCGGGGTTTCTGCGGCGGACGGACGGGGTGATCGCGGCGCTGCGCGCGGTGGGTGGGCTGGCGCGGGGGCTGGCGGGCGTGCTGGCGGTGTTTCCGCCGGCGTGGCGGGATGCGGGCTACCGGATGGTGGCGCGGTGGCGTTACCGGATTTTCGGCGAATGGCGGCCGCGGTCGCTGCCGCGGGCGGGGTGGGCGGCGCGGTTTCTGGAATAACCAGACCGCGCCGGGCCGGGGCGCCGCGCGTCGGGTCATTCCGCCTTGGCCGGCGGCTTGATCAGCGCGGACATGAGCACGGAAGTCGTGAGCACGGCGCCGATGACGCCGAGGGAGGTGGCGGTGGAGATTTGCACCCAGTGTTCGATGAGCATTTTCAGGCCGATGAAGACGAGGATGACCGCGAGGCCGACTTTGAGAAACCGGAAGAGCGACATGATGCCGCTGAGGGCGAAGTAGAGCGAACGCAGGCCGAGAATCGCGAAGATGTTGGAGGTGAGCGCGACGAAGCTGTCCTTCGTGATCGCGAGCACGGCGGGGAGGGAGTCGAGGGCGAAGACGACGTCGGTCGTCTCGATGACGAGCAGGACGATGAACATCGGCGTGGCCATGCGCTTCCCGTTGTGGACGGTGAAGAAGTGGCCGTGGTCGTTCCTGGGGGCGACGGGGAAGAAGCGGCGGAAGAGCCGGACGGCGGGGTTGTGCTCGGGATCGACCTCGGCGTCTTTGCTGGGGAGGGCCATCTTGATGCCGGTGTAGACGAGGAAGGCGCCGAAGATATAGAGGACCCAGTGGAAGCGCGCGATGACGCTTACCCCGACCAGAATGAAGACCGCGCGCATCACGACGGCGCCGATGATGCCCCAGAAGAGCACGCGGTGTTGGAAGCGCGGCTCGACCTTGAAGTAGGCGAAGACGAGAATGAACACGAAGACGTTGTCCACGCTCAGGCAGAGTTCGATGAGGTAACTGGCGAGGAACTGTTGGCCGAGTTCGGGGCCGCGCCACCACCAGACGATGCCGCCGAACGTGAGGGCGAGGGTGACCCAGACGCCGCACCACCCGAGGGCTTCCTTCATCGAAACGACATGGGAGTCGCGCTGGAACACGCCGAGGTCGAGCGCGAGCATGGCGGTGATGAAGAGGAAAAACGCACCCCACGCCCAAAGGGGCATGGCGTCGATGGCGGCGAGAAACGGAAACATGGGCGCGGAGATTGGCCGCAGGCGGGCGCGGCGGGCAAGCGGGGAGTGGCGGGATGGAAAAATTCGCGCGGGCCTCCATGGTCGAAGGCGAGGGCGACGGAGCGGTCGGAGCCGGGGCAAACCGCTTTGACAAAGGAGAGGCGGCCAGTTGAGTCGGCGGCACCTATGAAGCGTTATCTGCGTCTCTGGTTTTGCGCCCTCGCACTCCGGGCCGCGTGCACCGCTTCGGCGGCGGAGTCCACGGCGACCGCCGCCACGGCCGAAGCGGCGAACACGGCCGCGGTCGCGGCCGTGGTGGCGACCGGCAGCGCCAACGTCAGGACGCCCGATCTGTTGGAACACCTGGTCGATGTGATCCTCGGGCTTTTCAACGTGAAGAGCAGCGGCAACACGGTGACGCACTACGTCATTTGTGCGTTGTTGCTCGTCGTCGCGATTTTGCTGCGGCGGTTTCTGACGACGATTTTCTTCAACCAGCTCAAGAAAATCGCGGCCAAAACCGAGACGACGCTCGACGACAAGCTCTTCCCGGCGATGGAGTCGCCGGTCGCGGCCTTTGTGATGGTGACGGGCATCTTCGCCGCCCTGAAGGTGCTGAAGCTGTCCGAGACGGCGGACCACAGCATCGCGGCCGGTTCGACGGTGGCGTTTTCGCTGGTGATTTTCTGGGGGCTGCTGCGGGCCTTCGACGCGATTATCGACCATGCCACCGAGATCGCGCGGGAGAAACAGCTGGGCATCGCGGCGTTCATGCCGTGGATCAAGAAGTCGCTCATCGCGGTGTTCGTGGTCGTGGGCACGTTGATGACCGTCCAGAGCCTCGGCTACAATGTCTCGACGATTTTGCAGGGTCTCGGCATCGGCGGCCTGGCCTTCGCCCTCGCGGCGCAGGACACGATCGCGAATCTTTTCGGTTCGATCGTCGTCGCCATCGACCAGCCGTTCAAGGTCGGCGAAACGGTGCGGATCGGCACGCACACCGGCACGGTCGAGGACATCGGCCTGCGCTCGACGAAGATCCGGCTGGTGGACAAGTCGCTCGTGGTGATGCCGAACAAGCTGGTGTCGTCCGAGGCGATCGTGAACCTGTCGCGCTTCACGCAGCGCCGGGTGGAGCAGGTCATTGGGCTCACCTATGACGCGACGCCGGACCAGCTGGCCGCGATCGTGGAGGACATCCGCGGGTTGTTGCTGGCGGACGCGGAGGTCGATCCGACGTCGGTGCTGGTCTATTTCCGTGATTTCAACGCGTCGTCGCTGGACGTGTGGATCGTCTATGCGAGCCAAGAGGCGGATTTCAAAAAGGGTGCCGCGCTGAAGGAGCGGATGAATCTCGCGATCATGCGCGCGGTGGCGGCGCGCGGGATGTCGTTCGCGTTCCCGACGTCGGTCATGCACCTGGACGGGCCGCTGGCGAAGCAGCTGGCGGGGCAGAAATAACGGGCGCGGTTCGCGGAGCGGACGCAAAAGCGGGAGATTGACTGGCAATCGCAAGAGCGGCGGCTTAGCTGCCCCCCGTCCTCCGGTCCCGTGTCGGGAGCCGGCGAATCTTACCTCATGCTCCGTCTTCGTTTCGTTGGATTGGCCGCGTTGGTTGTGCTTCTCGCCCTGGCGGGATGGTGGCGTTCGGGCGGAAGTTCGATCGCGGAGGAGCGGCGCGAACCGGTGCGGGGAAATATGACCGGGGTCGCGCGGCCGGCGTCGGTCACGGATGGGGCGACCCCGCCGCCGGTCGGGGTGGCGGAGGGGGCCCTGCGCGAACGCCTCGCGTATGCGCAGGCGTGGGACGGAGCGGAGGAGCCGGCGCTGGCGGCGTTTCGGGCGTGGGTGCAGCGGTATGCCGGGGCGGACGCGGCGGGGCGGGCCGCGCTGGAGAGCGAAGGGGTGGCGCTGGCCCGGGCGCGCCGCACGGTGATGAAGCGTCTGATCGAACGCGCGCCGGCGCGCGCGCTGGCCGTGACCGTGCCGGCGGACGTGCGGGCGCGGCTGCCGGCGACGGTGGTGGGCCAACTCGAAGTGCGGGTGGCGGGGGTGGGCGAGTTGGCGTGGCAGGCGATCTGTTACGAGGACCGGCCGCGCCCGATCCTCGCGCCGACGAGCCGCCGGGTGGCGGGGCTGGGCGGGGAGACTTACACGGCCTCCACCTATGGGCGGCGCGCGACGCAGCCGACGAAGGAAGGGGCCTCGTTGCACGGCATCGTGCTCGACGCGGCGATGGCGGTGCATGAAAGCCCGGTGCGGCTGCTCGAGGTGGCGGAGGCGGCGCCGGGCGAATGGCGCCTCGCCGCGCAGGGGCGCACGTGGGCGGTGGCGCCGGACGCCGAGGGGGTGGGGCAAATCGAGCACCGGCTGATCGAGGCCGAAGGTCTGCCCGGGCCGCGCGTGCCGGTCGTGGACCTCGACGGGACGGAGCCGCCCCGGGCGCCGGCGGCGCCGACGGCGAACACGATCGGGGCGAAGCGCATCCTCGCGATCCGGGTGGATTTTTCGGATGTGGTGGGCGAACCGGTGGCCGAAGGCACGCTCACCGACACGTTGAACGGGGCGGTGAAGCAGTTCTTCGAAGAGGCGAGTTACGGACAGACGACGGTGACGGCGACGGTGAGCAGCAAGGTCTACCGCATGCCGCGCACGGCGGCGGCGTATGCGACCGCGAACAACACGTCCGGTCTGCATGCGGACGCGCGCACGCTGGCCGGGGCCGACTATGCGGTGAGCGGCTACGAGCGCGTGATGGTTTGCTTCGGCAACCTCGGGGCCGGCACCGGCGGGATCACGGGATCGCAGTTCGGTTTCGCCGGCCTCGCGACGGTCGGCGGCACCAATTCGTGGATCAACAACGCGCCCACGATGCGCACGATCGCGCACGAGCTCGGTCACAACTGGGGGCTCAAACATTCCAGCAGTTGGACGGTCACCGACAGCAATCCGGTTTCCAATGCGGGGGCGGTGCTCGAATACGGCGATCCGTGGGACGTGATGGGCAACAACGCGTCGCGCGACGGCCGGCATCATTTCAACCAGTGGTGCAAGAACCAGCTCGGGTGGCTCCCCGACGGAGCGGTGAACACGGTGAGCGAGAGCGGCGTTTATCGGGTTTATCGTTTCGACAGCAAGGAGGCGCCGCGCACGCAGACGCAGGCGCTGCGGTTTTTCCGCGACGGCGTGCGGTGGTATTGGCTCGGCTACCGGCAGAACTTTCCGGCCACGCCCACCCTGGCGGCCGGCGCGAGCATCGTGTGGGGGTTCAATTCCGTGCAGGAAAGCGTGCTGCTCGACTGCACGACACCCGGCGCCACGCCCAACGACGCCGGGCTGGCCATCGGCGCGACGCTCGACGACCCGCTCGCGGGCGTGAAGGTGCGGCCGGTCGCCCGCGGGGGCGACGGTCCGTCGGAGTGGCTCGACGTCGAGATCACGCTGCCGGCCGCGCCGCCCGACGTCGTGGCGGCGTGGGGTACCGGTGAAAATTTCCTGGATACGCCGAACAGCGTGAGCTACGTGCCGCCCGGCACGACCCAGATCCGCCGCCTGGCGAGCGGGACGACGCATGCGGTGGCGCTGCGGGCCAACCGCACGGTGGTCGCCTGGGGCGACGCCACGTTTGGCCAGACGACGGTGCCGCAGATCAACGAGTTTGTGAATGCGGTCGCGGCCGGCGGGAACGTCAGTGGCGCCGTGCTCGCCGACGGCACGGTGCGCCTGTGGGGGCAGGGCAATACCGGGATGTTGACGCCGCCGGAGGGGCTCGCCGACGTGAAGCAGCTCGCCATCGGGACGACGCATGTGGTGGCGGTGAAGAACGACGGGACGCTCGTCGGCTGGGGGAGCAACGCCGTCGGTCAGCTGGCGTGGCCCGAGGGGCTCAACGACGTCGTCGAGGTCGTGGCGGGCACGCAGACCACGGTGGTGCGCAGGCGCGACGGCACGGTCGTCGCGTTGGGGGGCACGGCGATCCGCGCGGTGCCGGCCGGGCTCGGCAGCGTGGTCGCGCTCGCGGCCGGCGGCACCCACGCGCTGGCCGTGCGCAGCGACGGCACCGTCGTCGCGTGGGGCAACAACGCCAACGGCCAGGCCACCGTGCCGGCCGGTCTCTCGAATGTGGCCGCGGTGGCGGCGGGCGATTTCCATTCACTCGCGCTCAAAGCGGACGGCTCGGTGGTCGCGTGGGGCAGCGCGACGGGCGGCAAGACCCTGGTGCCGGCCGGTCTGCCCCGGGCGCACACGATCGACGCTTCGGCCCAGGGGAGTTTTGCCCTGGTCGGTCCGGGTCTGTTTGTGACGGCGCCGCCGCTGGCGCAGACCGTGGCGGCGGGGGCGACGGCGAACTTCAGCGTCACGGCGACCGGCACGGGCGAGCTGACGTATGCGTGGCGCAAGAACGGCGTGGAGATCCCGGGTGCGACGGATCGCACGCTGGCGATTGCGGCGGTGGCGGCGGCGGATGCGGGCGACTACGACGTCGTGATCCGCGACGGCACGACGACGCGCACGACGGTGATGGCGCGCCTCGGACTGGCCGCGGTGGTGGTGCCGCCGGTCACGCCGCCCGTGACGCCGCCGGTCGTGGCGGGCCCGGGGAGCCGGATCGTCAATCTTTCCATTCTCACGGCGATCACGGCGGCGGAACCGTTTTTCACGGTCGGTGCGGTGGTCGGCGGGGCGGGAACGGGCGGCGACAAACCGCTGCTGGTGCGCGCCGCCGGTCCGGCCCTCGGGGCGCTGGGCGTGGCCACCGCGATGGCGGACCCGAAGCTCGAATTTTTCCGCGGGCAGACGGTGATCGCGAGCAACGACAACTGGGGCGGGGCGGCGGCCTTGAACAACGTGTTTGCGCAGGTCGGCGCGTTTGCGTTTGCGACGGCCGTGTCGCGCGATGCCGCGGTGTTCAGTCCCGGGCTCGCGTCCGGCAACTACACCGTGCAAGTGAGCGGGGTCGGCGGATCGACGGGAACGGTGATCACCGAGCTTTATGATGCGACGCCCAGCGCGGCGCTGACGGCGGCCACCCCGCGCCTGATCAATGTCTCGGTGTTAAAGCTCATCGCGGCGGGCGAGACGTTGACGGCGGGTTTCGTGATCGGCGGGCCGGCGGCAAAGCAGGTGTTGATCCGGGCGGTCGGTCCGACGCTCGGCGTGGCGCCGTTCGGTATTCCCGGGGCGATGGCCGATCCGAAGCTCGATCTCTTCAGCGGCCAGACGGTGATCAACGCCAATGACAACTGGGCCGGCGGGGAGGCGTTGACGGCGGCTTTCGCGAATGTCGGGGCGTTCGCGCTGGGCGCCGTGAGCCGCGATGCGGCGCTGCTCGCGACGCTCGCGCCCGGCAACTACACCGCGCAAGTCGCCGGAGTCGGGGGCGCGAGCGGGCTCACGCTCGTGGAGGTTTACGAAGTGCCGTAAGCGTGGCCCGGGCTTTCCCGCCCGGGAGGGGGCGAGCGGAGGATGAACACGGGCGGGAAAGCCCGCGCCACCTCAGTCCAGCGTCTGGCGGTAGCGTTTCACGCCGACGGCCATGGCGACCACGAGGAAGGCGAGGAGGGGCCAGAGTTCGGGGGCGATTTCGGCGAGGCCGTTTCCTTTCAACAGAATGCCGCGCACGATGCGGAGGAAATGGGTGTTGGGCAGAATCGAGCCGACCCATTGCGCCCACTCGGGCATGCCGCGGAACGGAAACATGAACCCCGAAAGCAAGATCGACGGCAGGAAGAAGAAGAACGCCATCTGCACGGCCTGGAGCTGGTTCTTCGCGAGCGTCGAAAAGGTGATGCCCATCGCGAGATTGGCCGCGATGAAGAGCAGCGAGACCGCATAGACGAGGGCGAGGCTCCCGACCATGGGCACGTCGAAAAGCAGGCGGGCCGCGAGGAGAATGAGCGTCAGCTGGATGTAACCGACGATGATGTAGGGGATGATTTTCCCGAGTATCACCTCGAAGGGGCGCACGGGCGTGGCGAGGAGGTTTTCCATCGTGCCGCGCTCGCGTTCGCGGGTGATCGCGAGCGCGGTGATGACGACCATCGTCATCGTGAGCACGACGCCCAGCAGGCCGGGCACGACGTTGTAGTGGGTGATGTTCTCGGGGTTGTAGTGGGCGTGGATTTGGAAATCGATCGGGCCGGCCTTGGCGCGCAGGCGGGCGAGCGGTCCGACGAGATCCCGGTCGAGCATGTGGTCGGAGATGGCACGGACGGCGGCGAGGGCGGGGCCGGTGGCGGCGGGGTCGGTGGCGTCGGCCTCGATGAGGAGGGTGGGGCGCTCGCCGCGGAGGAGTTGGCGGGAGAAATCCTCGGGGATGTTGATGACGAACTGCACGTCGCCGAGCCGGAGGAGGCGGCGCGCCTCGGCTTCGGTGGCGGCCTCGGTCACGAAGTTGAAGTAGCCGCTCGTGCGCAGGGCCGCGACAAGGGTGCGGGCAAAGGGACCGTGGTCGGCGATGCGCAGGGCGGTGGGCAGGTGCTTCGGGTCGGAATTGATCGCGAAGCCGAAGAGCACGAGCTGCATCAGCGGGATGCCGACCATCAGGCCAAATGTCAGGCGGTCGCGCTTCATCTGGATGAATTCCTTGAGCACCATGGCCCAGAGGCGGTGGAAAGTGAAACGTCTCATGGGGTGGAGCGGCTCATGGGGTGGAGCGGCTCATGGGGTGGAGCGGCTTGACCGCAAGACGCTGGTTTGAGGCGGCGGGGCGAGGCGGGGCCCCGGAAAGCGCGTTGGGGTCAACGCGCTCCACCGCGGAGGTTTTCT
>JBIKOK010000148.1:0-15905 GCA_044358025.1 Opitutaceae bacterium | reverse complement strand
CGCGGCGTCGGCGATGAAGGCATCGGAGTAGCTTTCCTTGTCGTAGGCGTGGGGGGCGCGCATCTCGGTGCGCTTGGTGAAGGCGGGGCCTTGGAACCAGAGGGGGCCGACGATGAGGTCCATCTTGCCGTCCTGGTTGACGTCGGCGGCGGAGATGCTCTCGGCGAAGAATTTCCCGTCGAGGATCTGCTTTTTGAAGGTGATCGTGGGGGCCGCGGTGGCGGCGGTCGCACACGCCAGCACGATCGCCGGAGCAACGGTGGCCAAGAGGGAGCGGGAGAGCGAGGCCGAGATCATACGGGGAGGGGGTTGGGGCAGACTCAACCGACTCCGGAGGGGAAGCGGGTGAGGGTGCGGGGAGCGATCCTAGACGAGGACCGCCGGAAGCGCTAGAAGTGCGACGGCGAGTTTTTGTCGAATTGCGTCGGGGTGATGGGGTGGGCCGGCGTGAGCGAAGGGGCGCGCGGGAAAAGAGTCGGCGGAGCGCGGTCCCGGCCAGATTTGCGCGTCAAGCCGAGGCAGGAACGCTTCCCCAGGGGGAGTCGGCCGGACCGGTGCGGGGGTGGAGCGTGATCGAGAACGGCGGGGCGTCGTGAGGTGAAAAATCGGCGGTTGAGCAGCCGCCGCTGCTTCGCACGGTGGTGGGCCCTCATCGACCGCGATCGTGGCGGGAGTGATGGACGCGCCGGCGTTTACGCGGCGGGCTTATGGAGCAACTCAATCTGCGCGATAGGGAGCGCGTTGATCGTCACAAAGGAACCGTCGTCGTGGTCGACGTTGATGCGGCGGGAAAAACGCTGGACGGTGCAGTGGTCGGGGGTCGGCACGGCGTGGCGGGAGCCGTTGGAGAGCACGAGCACGAAGGGCGCGAACGGACGCTCGGCGAGGCGTTGCAAAACCTCGGCGACGATGACGGTGGCGGGATTGAGGTCGGCCATGAGGGGAACGGGGGTGAAGGCGACCGATTGATCGGAGTGGGCAAGGCGGGAGAAATCTACGGAGAGCGATGGGCCACAAAATGCATAGGGCGCGCAAGCAATCCGAGAGGGGGGGCCGGGGCGCGGAGGGTGCGGGGACGCGGGCGGATAAAATCGGCGGTGGGCAACCGCCGCTCCGGGGGCCGAGCGGGGCGCGGACGGGGCGCCGCGCTAGCTCTGGCAGCGGGTGCGGTAGGCGCGCGGGGTTTCGCTCATGATGCGGCGAAACTCCTTCGTGAAGTGGCTTTGGTCGGCGAAACCGAATTCGTTGGCGACCTCGGCGAGGGATTTTTTGGAAAAGACGAGGGCGCTGCAGCTCATGCGCACGCGGATCTGGCGCACGTAGTCGTGGGGCGAGCTGTGGTAGGTGGCGCGGAACTGGCGTTCGAAGGCGCGCACCGAGAGCGCGCAGGCCTTGGCGAGGTCGCGGTTGGTGATGGACTCGCTGAAGTTCTGGCTGACGAAACGGATGGCGGCGCTGAGCGGGGAGTCGGCGGGCGTGCCGGGCTTCTGTTCGTTGAGCGGGCGGGTGACACCGGCGGTGCCGACGACGCGGCCGTGGATGTCGTGGACGGGGATTTTTGAGGTGACGCACCAGCGGGCGGTGTGGTCGAAGCGGCCGACGAGTTCGACGCGCGAGACGATGCGTTCGCCGGCGAGGACGCGTTCGTCGTCGATGCGGTATTGATTGGCGAGGGCGAGGCCGCAGAGGTCGTAGTCGGTGCGGCCGATGACGTCGGCGCGGGACTGGAGGCCGAAGTTGAGGTAGAAGGCGACGTTGACCCACTGGTAATGGCCGGCCTCGTCCTTGAGCCAGAGCAGGGAATCGGCGACGAAATCGAAGAGTTCGATCACCTCGGACGCCACCGCGCCGATGCGGCTGAGCGTGGCGAGGGTGTGCGGGTCGCTGGTCATCGGGGGGGGCGTTGGTCCGGAAGAGGACCCGCGTTGGGTCGGGGAGGCAACCCTTTGTTCCCCGGGGACGGCGGGCCGGGGCGGGACTCCAAATGTGGCGCAGGGCGCCCGAAGGGTGGGGGCCAGGCCGGTGGAGGCGTCGGCGGGGGGCGGGAGAGCAGCGGTCAGCACGCGCCGCCGTCAGGCGGGGTCTGAGGGGCGGCCGCCGGGGGGCGGCGGCGGAAGCGGCGGTAGGCGAGCAGAGCGCCGCAGCCGGAGACGAGGATGGCGCCGTAGGTGGAGGGTTCGGGGACGGGGCGGATTTCGTACTGGTTGAAGCCGGGGTAGGCGGTTTGATCGATCCACGCGGTGCTGTTGTTCGAGAAGCCCGTGAACGTGATCTGGTTTTCCGGAGTCGAGCCGGTGCGGTTGAGGGAACCCGAGGTGATGACCCCGTTGTTGTTCTGCACGAGGGCCGAGGTGGCGTACCACGCGTCCGTCATGCTGATCCAGTTTTGCACGGTGATTTTGACGCCGGCGTCGATGATGAGGTTGGCGGAGCTGAGGACGCTGGCGGCGCTGTCGCCGAAATCCAGAATGGTGTCGCCGGTGATGTGGAGGGAGCCGAACTGGAGCGTGGTGGCGCCGGCGAGGGTGAAGGTCAGCGGGGTCAGGTTGGTACCGATGCTGGTGCCGCCGAGGTAGACGGAGAGACCGGGGTTGATGATGGTGCGATCGAAGGTGACCTGGCCGGTGCCGAGGGCCTTGAAGGCGCCGCCGGTGCCGGTGATCTGACCGGAGAACGTGGTGTTGCCCACGTTGTAGGTGGAAATGACCGTGCCCCCGCTGGCGATGTTGAGCGTGCTGAGGGGCGAGGAATCAAACTCGTCGGTAGTGAGGGTGGTCCCGGCGCCGACGGAGAGGGTGGAGCCGGCCCCGCCGAGCAAGTGGACTTGGTCCACGGTCGCCGCGGTGCCGGTGAAGGCGAGCGTGCCGAGATTCAGGTTCACGTTGCCGGTTTGGGTCAGAGTGCCGGAGAAGGTCAGCGAGCCGCTGCCGTTCTTGGACAACTCGCTGGTGCCGTTGGCGGCGTTGCCGGAGATGACGACGTTGCCGTTTTCGGCGGTGGTGCCGACGGTGAGGGCCTGGGTGGTGGCGCTGGTGCCGCCGGCGAGGGTGAGGGATTGGCCGGTGACGGCGGTGATGAGGGTGGCGCCGGCGACGGTGGAGACGCCGTTGAGGGAGACCAGGCCGCTGAAGGTGTTGGTGCCGGCGCGGTTGAGGAGGGCGCCGGTGCCGGCTATGCCGGTGCCGGCGAGGGTGAGCGGTTCCTGGCTGGTGACGAGGTTGCCGCCATAGGTGGCGTTGCTGAGTTCGAGGGCGGCCCCGGAGGCGACGGTGGTGCCGGCGGTGGTGGCGCCGAGGCCGCCGGCGGTCTGCAGGCTGACGACGCCGGTGTTGATGAGGGTGTCACCGGTGTAGGTGCTGAGGCCGACGCCGTTGAGGGTGAGGGTGCCGGTGCCGTTCTTGGTGAGGACGCCGCTGCCGGTATCGAGCGTGGCGGTGAGGGTGGTGTTGCCGGTGCCCCGGATATCGAGGTCGGTGTTGGGGCCGGCGATGGAGGGGGTGGTGATGCCCAGGGTGTTGGCGTCGGACTGGATGCGGGCGGCGGAGCCGAGGGTGACGATGCCGGACCAGGTGTTGTTGCCGCTGACGTTTTGGAGGGCGCCGTTATTGAGGTAGCCCGTGCCGTTGAGGGTGAGCTTTTCGACGGCCACGTTCAGGCCGGTGGCGTGTTGGAGTTGGAGCGAGCCGTTGGCGGTGCCGGTGCCTACGGTGGTTCCGGCGAGCGTGGTGGTGCCGGTGCCGTTGACGGTGGTGCTGTTGTCGTCGACATTGGAGGCTTGGCCGAGCCCGGCGGCGTTGCGGATATTCAGGATGCCGCCGTTGACGGTGGTGGTGCCCTCATAGCCGCCGATGTTGCTGTTCAGGATGGTCATGGTGCCGGGGCCGGCCTTGATGAAGGAACCGTTGTTTATAGTGACATCGAGGGTGAGGTCGGAGGCGGCCGCGCCGTCGGCGACGGTAAAGGTGCGGGTAGCATTCGAGACGGTGATGGCGCCGCCCTGCTTCGGCGTCAGGCTGAGGGTGGTCGTGCCGGGGCCGCTGATCGTCGCGGCGGTGGCCGCCGCGTTGGTGGTGAGGTTTCCGTCGAGGTAGAGTCCGCCGCTGGTGCCCAAGTCGATGGCGCCACCGTTCATGGTCAGGCTAGCGATGGTTTGAGTGGAGCTGAGGTTCCAGGTCCCGTTGGAGAAGAGGGTGACGTCTTTCGTGACGTTGATCTGATCGGGTCGGCCGAGGGCGCCGGAATTGAAGGTGGCGGTGTTGGTGGCGTGGCCGTCGCCGATGACGAGGGGGCCGTTGATGCCGAAGAAGGAACTGAAGGAGGGGTCGCCGGGATAGTTGTTGGCGATCGAGTTCAGGTTGAGGACGCCGCGGGTGACGGTGGTGGTACCGGTAAACGTGTTCATGTAGGCGTCGTATTCGGCGATGGCCGTATTGGAGCCCAGGCTGACGTTGATGTTACCGGTGCCGGTGAGGCGGCCGTTGAGATAGATCGTGCCGGTGCCGTTGAGGGTGAGGGTATGGGCCCCGAGTGACGTGGTAAAGGTATCGACGGGGGTCTGGGCAGGGGGGGAGGTGCCGCGGAAATTGCCGCCGGAGGACGTGGTGCCGAGGGCGAGGCCGCCGGCGCCGTTGTTGGTGACGGTGGTATCGGCGGTGAGGGTGAGATTGCCGGCCCAGCGGTTGTTGCCGGTGGCGACGCCGACGAGGGCGCCGCCGTTGGCGATACCGGTACCGCCGAGGGTGAGGGTGCCGTTGGCGGGGGTGGCGCCGGCGTCGAGCTGGAGGACGCCGCCGGAGGTGACGGTGGTGCCGGCGGTGTTGGTGGAGCCGAGGGCGGTGGTGGAGGTGAGTTTGAGCGTGCTGCCGCTGTTGACGGTGACGGCGCCCGCGTAGGTGGTGTTGGTGCCGGAAAGGGTGAGCGTGCCGGTGCCGGCTTGGACGAGGTCGCCGTTGCCGCTGAGGGTATTGGCGACCGTGAGGGCATTGGAGCGGTTGAAGGACAGCGTGCCGTTGTTCACGATCGCACTGCCGGCGGCGATCGAGCCGGTGGTGCCGCCGTTGCCGATGGCGAGGGTGCCGGTCTGGATCGTGGTGGCGCCGGTGTAGGTGTTCGCGCCGGTGAGGGTGACGGTGCCGGTCGTCGACTTGGTGAAGGTGCCGGCGCCGCCGATGATGGCGGAGACGGTGCCGGATTGGGCGTCGAGGGACGCGGGGGTGAGGACGCCGGTGGAGCCGGTGATGCTGCCGGCTTGGAGGGTGACGGCGCCGAGCGTGTCGGAGTTGGCGCCGAGGGCGAGGATGCCGCCATTGACGGTGATGGGGGCGGTGGCTGCGAAGGTGTTGGTGGCTTGGCCGAGTGTGAGGGTGCCGGCGTTGACGGTGGTGAGGCCGGTGAAGGTGTTTACGCCGTTGAGGGTGAGGTTGCCGGAGCCCTCCTTGATGAGCGTGCCCGTGCCGGTGGTGATCGCGCCGGTGACGGCCGTGTTGCCGTCGCCGGTGACGGTGAGGTTGTTACCGGCGCCGGTGATGGAGGCGAGGGTGAGGGCGGTGAGGAGGCCCGAGGTGTTGATCGTGGCGTTGGTGGCGCCGAGGGTGACGGCCCCGGTTGAGAGGGTGATCGGGGCGGTGGTGACGTTGGCGCCGGCGGCCACGGTGAGGGTGGCGGCGTTGTTGAGCGTGACGGTGCCGATGGTTTGGGTGAGGCCCGAGCCGGAGCCGGAGGTCGCGCGATCGGGCTTGAGGGTGAAGTCGCCGTTGATCGTGGTGGCGGTGTTGGTGAAGGTGGTCGACGTGTCGGAGGCAACTTCGAGGGTGCCTTGGTTGGCGGTGACGCCGCCGCCGCTGATGGCGCCGGCCCGAGTGACGCCGCGATAGGTGCCATCGTTGATCGTGAGGAGGCCGCTGTTGGCGTTGGTCGTTTCGTTAATGAAGGTGCCCGGGCCGGTTTTCGTGATGCCGGCGGTGCCGATGATGCCGGCGGCGGCGTTGCCCCGCTGGAGGGTCAGCGTGCCGATGGTGGTGAGGATACCCTCTACGGCGCCGAACGTGAGGATGTTTTCCAAGGTTGCGGTTGCGCCGATAATGCTGGAGCCGCCGGTTTGCATGAGGGCACCGCTGGCGATGGTCAGGTTGCGGTCGGCGGTCGGGGCGAGAAGGTCGATCCCGGAGTCGAGGATGAGCGAGCCGACCGTGCGGGCGGCGGAGAGGGTCACATCGGCGGTGGGGCGGGCGTTGATGGTATTCGCCCAGGCCGCCTGGCCGGTGTTGGTGCTGGTGACGGGCTTGACGCTAGTGAACCCCGTCACGTTGTAGGTGGCGAAGCTGTAGGTGCCGTTATCGTTAATGGCGGCCCAGGGAATAATATTGCTGTTGGCCGAGAGGGTGGGAGCGGCGCCGAAGGCGACGGTGTTGCGGTTTGAGGCGCCAAAGCCGAGGCCCGAAAACATCACGGTGCCGCCGGCGGCGCGGGTCGGGGCCCCCGCACCGAAGATCAGGCCGGAGGTCTGACCGACGGCAGCCTGACTGGTGGTGAGATTGAGCCCACCGCTATTGACGGATAGAGTCCCGGTCGTCTCGGCATAGTTGGTCGCGGCGGCTCCGCTGTGGGTGAAGACCACATTGCCGCCGTTGGCCCCGAAGGCGACGGAGGCGAGGCGGTTGGTGTTATTGTTGGTCGAGTTATCGAGGGTGAGCGTGCCGCCGGAGCGCAGGGTGTAGCCGGTGGCGGTCGTGAGTGCGCCGCTGGCCCCGCTGAGGGTGAGGCCGCCGCCGAGGATCGTGACCGTGGAGCTGTTGGTATTGGCGCCTTGGAGCGTGAGGGTGTTGGTGCCGACCTTGGTGAGCGGGTTGGCGCCGCTGACCACGCCGGTGAGGAGGATGTTGCCGGTGCCGCCGATGGACGTGGCGGCGCCGAGGGCGACGGTGCCGCTCCACGTGGCGGCGGCACCGGTGTTCGTGAGGGCGCCGCCGGAACGGACGCCGGTGCCGTTGAGGGTGAGTGCTTCGGCGGTGCCGAGGGTGAAGCCGTTGAGGTCCAAGGCGCCGCCGGCTGAGACGGTCGTGCCGGCTCCGGTCGTGCCGAGGGGGGTGTTGGTGGCGTCGCCGGCCGAGCCGAGCTTCAGGGTGCCGGCCGAGATGGTGGTGAGGCCGGAGTAGGTGTTGTTGCCGGTGAGGGTGAGGGAGCCGTTGCCCGCTTTGGTGAGCCCGCCGGTGCCGGTGACGGTGCCGGTGAAGGCGGACGTGAGGTTATTGGCGGCGCTGCCGACGGTGAGGGTATTCGCGCCGAGCGCCACCGTGCCGCTGCCGGCGCCGTTGAGCGCGCCGACGGTTTGGGTGGCGCCGACGCCGAACGTCGCGCCGGCGCCGGTCACGGTGAGGTTGGCGAGGGAGCCGAGGGCGGTGGCGTTGTTGGAATTGAGGGTGCCGCCCGAGACGGTCACGGCGGTGCCGTTGGTCAAACTGGTGGCCGCGTTGGCGAGGGTGAGCGTGCCGGAGCCAGTCTTGGTGAGGGAGCGGGGCGTGCCGGTGTCGTTGAGGGCCCCGAGGGTCAGGACGGTCGCGGCGGCGGTGCCGTTGACGACGTTGAAGGTCGGGTTGCCGGTGAGGGTGGTGGTGCCGAAGGTCAGCCCGGCGGTGCCGCTGGTGACGGTGGTATCCTGAGTGTTGACGACGAGCGTGGAGCCGTTGGCCGAAAGGGTGCCGAGCGTTTGGGTCACGCCGGCGCCCGCCGTCGCGCGCCCGGTGGTGATCGTCGAGCCGGCGGTGAGGGTGGTGGCGTAGGCTGAGACGGAGGTGTTGAGGGCGAGCGCGAGGGTGCCGCCCCTAAGGATCAGGGGGGTGGCGGTCGTGCCGAGGGCCGTGGCGCTGCCGAGTCTGAGGGTGCCGAGGTCGACCGACGTGTTGCCGGCGGCGCGGGTGCTCGCGCCGGAGAGGGTGAGGGTGCCGGTGCCGACTTTGGTGAGGTTAAAATCGCCGCTGATGCCGGCGGACAGCGTGATGTCGCCGGAGCCGCCGATGGCGGCGCCGTTGGTGGCGGTGTTGCTGGAGAGGGTGACGACGCCGCTGAAAGAGGCGGCCGCGCCGGAATTGGTGAGGGCGCCGGTCCCATCGACCCCGGTGCCGATGAGGGTAACGGCTTCAGCGGTGCCAAGGGTGAAGCCGCTCAGGTCGAGCGCCGCGCCGGTGCCTTTGACGAGGGTGCCGCCGGCGGTGGTGCCCAGGGGGGTATTGGTGGCGCCGCCGGCGGCGCCCAGGGCGATGGTACCGGCGGAGATCGTGGTGAGGCCGGCGAAGGTGTTCGCACCGGCCAAGGTGAGGGTGCCGGGCCCGGTCTTATTAATGCCGCCGGAAGCGCCGCTGATGAGTCCGCCCAAGCTGAGCCCGCCGGTGGTGGCGGTACTAAAAATGGTGGACGCCTGGAGGACAATCGCGTTGGCGATGGTTTGGTTGGCGGTACTTTTGTTTACGATCCCGGTGGCACCAAGGTTCAGCGTGGTGCCGGTGAGGGTGAAAGCTCCGGCATACGGGGTGAAGACGAGGCTCGAGACGGCCCACGCGGCAGCCCCGTCCGCGTTCGAGGCCAAGCCCACCGAGCCCGAGAAGCCGTAGTCGTTGACGGCCGTCGAGGGTGGGGTGTTCGAAATCCAATTGTTCGCGGTCGACCAATTGTTATCTACCCCACCGCCGTCCCAAAGGAAGGGGGCGGCGTGAGCCGAGGTCGCCAGCGCGATCAAAACCGCCAAGCGCAGGGGGGCGGGCGCCGGAGCGGCAGGCGTGGGGGTGCGGTGATTGCGCCGGAACAGGGCCCGCCCACCGCACGCCGGCAGGAACGGAGGCGGGCTGGCCGCGCCCCTTGGGTCGACGCTGGCCACGGCGGCAGCCGGCCCGGGGACGGGGCCGGGGGGCGCCGCACAGGACCCGAGAACAGCCGACGGAGTCCCCCGGAGGGGGCCGCGGAGAAAATGGCCGTGACTCATACTAATGAGAGGGAGAGACACCGAAGGGAACGTCGGCTGCGGGAAAAAGAGGGACGGTGGGAGTTTAAGGAAATGGGTGGGGGGGCTTTTCTGACAAAAAGTAAGTGAAGCTGAAAGGGGGCCGCCCGCCGTCAAGGCGGTGGCATTGACAAGTTCTTGTGTGCCCCAAAGACGAAAGAAATGTTGATGAGGTGCGGCCGAACTGATTTCTCCGCCTAATGCAAACGGTCTGTCTTGCGCTTCATCCGCGCCAAATGCCCTCCGCGTGCGACCCTCACCCAACATGAAATCTTTCTTCTCTACCGTCTTGAATGTGATCGGCGGCCGTGGCCGGTCTGGTCTCCTGTTGGCGGGCGCAGTGCTCGCGTTGGCCTTGTCAGCTCGCGCTCAGCAGACAACGGATGGCCCCGGGGTGGTCGGCTATAGCCAGGACAGGGTCGAGTTGCAGGGAATCTTTCCCTTTACCCGAACCTACACGTTCGACCTGACGTCTCCGGCCGACCGACTTCCCGGTGTTTCGGTGCAGGTGACCTTCGACGTCACGCCCCTCTCGATTCCCGCCGGGGTTTCGGACGCCACCGCCATATCGTATGTGACCCTGAACCCCGCGGCTCCGGTGTTCACGGGACCCGGCCAGACGCAGAAGATCCAAGTGATCTATTCAATTCCTCCCGATGCCGTGGAAGGTGCTTACGCGTTGAAGATGGTCGCGCTGGGTTTCGTTGACCTAGGGGCCGGGTTGGTGAATCAGGGTACGCAGATCAATGGCAAATTACTGGTGGCTCCCGTGAACTACGCCCCTCCCACCGTGGTCATTGCCAATCCGGCGGACGCCTCGGTGATCTCGGTGCCCTTCACCAGTCTGCCGGTGACCGTGCCGTTGGCCATCTTGGCGACTTCGACGGGCACGGTTGGGACGGCGAATTCGATCGCCACGGTGGCGTCTCCGATCACGCAGGTGACGGCACAGTTGGACGGGGTGACGGTCGTCTTGGCCACGACGACGGGTCTCGGCACGACTTCGGCCAGTGCGACGGGAACTTTGCGGATCGATACGCCGGGGGTGCACTCGGTGACGGTGGAGTCCTCGAATCTGGGCGGCGTTGCGACCGCTATGAACCGATTTGCGGTGGTGGTGACCGGCGAGGGCGCGCCGACGGTGGTGATCAGTTCGCCGGCGGTGAACAGTGTCTACACCTACCGGGCCGGGACGACGCCGACGGTGGTCCCCTTCACCTTTACCGCGACCAGCAGCTCGGGGGCCTTCAGATCATTGACAGCGAAGGTCGACGGGGTGGTGCAAACCTTTGTGCCGACGTTTGGTGCCGGCAACCTGTCGGCGAGCGGCACGATTCAGCTGCCCTACACGGTGGCCGGCGCGCATGCGGTCAGCGTCGAAATGACCGATGACAACGGGACGGCGGCGGCGTTCTCGAATTTCACGGTTAACGTGGTCGCGCCGACGCCGACGATCGCGATCAGCCAGCCGGCGAGCGGGTCGACGAAGGCCATTGCGGCCGGGGCCACGACTCTGGACGTGGCGTATGCGTTCACGACAACGTCCAACAACGGCTTTTTTGTGGATTCCGTGAGCGCCTCGCTCGACAGCACCCCGATCGTCCTCGGTGCCACGACGGGGTTGGGGACGGCGAGCGCGACGAGCACGGGCACGTTGCTGGGGGTGACGGCCGGCACGCACACCCTGGTGGTGACGGGGATCAGCGCGGGCATCGTGGTGAGGGAGTCCACGTCCTTTACCCTTACCGCGTCGCAGACGCCGCCGACCGTGGTGATCAACACGCCCGCGGCGGGGGCGAGCTACACCCGCATGACGACCGGGACGGCGCTGAGCATTCCGCTCACCTTTACGGGTACGAGCACGGCCGCCACTGCGGTGATCACGCAACTCAAGGCGACGTTGAACGGGACGGCCCTGCCCGTGACGTCGACGACGCTGAACCAGCAGGTGGCCCAGGGCGCCGCGACGCTGACGGTGAGCGCGGCGGGGACCTACACAATCGGCGTCACGGCCGTCGACGCCGTGGGCACGGCGAGTGCCGTCCGTACGTTTAGCGTGGTGGTGGTGCCGCCGCGGCGGGTTTACGGGTCGATCTTTTTTGATGTGGATTGCGACGGAAACTATGACAGCGAGGACTACGAACTCGCGGGCATCCCGGTGAAGCTCTACAATGCGAGCAACGGGGTGGTGGGCAGCACGGTGACGGACTGTGACGGCGGCTACTCGTTCGGCAATCTCACGGCCGGCACTTATCGGGCGGTGCCGACCCCCTATGCGGGGCTGAAGTTGGGCACGGTCACGGAGCGGACCGTATCGGTGGCCGGGGTGGATGTGTGCGTGCCGCGCATCGGGGTCTTTTTGGATTTTGCGGCGATCCGGCCGATGGCGGCGAAGGGGTGCACGATCGGTTTCTGGAAGACCAATCTCGAAAAGGCGATTTCCGGCGACAGCAAGGGCTGCCAAGTCAGCAAGTCCAAGCTGACCTCGTATACGTCGAAGATCGGGTCGTTTGCCCTGCCGCCGCACGATGCGATTTCGATGAAAACCGCCGTGTCGACGATGGCCTACACCGGTTCGACGCCGGCCTTGCTGCTGTCCAAGCAGCTGTTGGCCTCGCAATACAATTACCAGAACCAGGCCTATATTGGCGGCAACCAGAACCTCACGATGTGCTTTCTGTGGTGGGGCGAGCATGTGATGGCGAACCCCGGCAAGTACTCGAGCACCGACATCCTGTGGGCCAAGGATTGGTGTGACGCCTACAACAACAGTCATGGCGGCGCCTTGAACGGCCCGCGCTGAGCGCAGGCCCGTCGGGCCCACCGCGGGCTTTCCTCCGCAGAGGCGGCGAGGTGCGGCCGGAGGTGACGCCGCAGCCAGCGAGCGTCATTGGCCATCGCCCATCGGTCGTGCTCGAGGAAAGAGGAGAGGGCCGCGTCCGCCAAACGGCCCACGAGTTTGGAACGGGCCGCGCGAACGAAGGGAGAGCGCCCCCGGGCCGACAGATCAGGAGGCCGTGACCGCGCGGCGGCGGAGTTGGCCGCAGGCGGCGTCGATGTCGGGGCCGCGGGAGCGGCGGAAGTGGGCGACGAGTTTATGCTCGCGGAGGATCGCGGCGAAGGCGTCGGCGGTGTCGTCGGAGGACGGAGCGTAGGCGACCCCGCGCAGGCTGAGGCCGGTGGGGTTGTAGCGGAGGAGGTTCACGTGCATGCGGCGCGCGCCGAGGACGGCGGCGAGGGTGCGGGCGTGGTCGGGTGAATCGTTTACGCCGCGCAGGAGACAATATTGGATCGTGACGGGGCGGCCGCGGCTGGCTTGAAAGCGGTCGGCGGCGGCGAGGATGTCGGCGATCGGGAAGCGTTTGCCCATCGGGAGGAGTTGCGCGCGGGTGGCGTCGTCGGGGGCGTGGAGGGAGACGGCGAGGTGGACGTTGAGACCGGCGGCGGTGAGGGCGTCGATGCCGGGGACGATGCCGACGGTGGAGACGGTGATTTGGCGCCAGCCGAGGGCGCCGAGGCGGTTATCGGCGAGGCGGTCGATGGCGGCGAGGACGTGGTCGAGGTTGAGCATGGGTTCGCCCATGCCCATGAAGACGATCGTCTGGAGCTTGCGGCCGACGGCGAGGGCTTCGCGGCGGAGGGCGAGGAACTGTTCCACCATTTCGCCGGCGGTGAGGTTGCGCTCGAAGCCGGTTTTGGTGGTCGCGCAGAAATCGCAGCCCATGGCGCAGCCGACCTGGGAGGAGAGGCAGCCGGCGGCACGGTCGGGGCGGAAATCGGGCATGAGCACGGACTCGACCGTGCGGCCGTCGGAGAGCCGGAGGAGGAGTTTCGTGGTGCCGTCGGCGGCGACCTGGCGGGCGGCGAGGGAGGAGGGGGCGGCGGAGCTGAGCGCGGAGAGCGCAGAGCGAAGAGGCGGAGCCGGCGGCGGGCGGAGGGCGGGAGGGGAGAGCGTGCGGAGTTTTTCGGCGAGGCCGGCGGGGAGGCGGAGGTGTTGGGCGGGCGCGACGGCGGAGTCCGGCGGCATGGCCTCGGGGGCGGCACCGCCGGTGGCGTAGAAGGCCCGGAGCACGCGGGCGGCATGCGCGGGTTTGTAGCCCCAGGCCGCGAGCTGGTGTTCGAGGTCGGCGAGGCTGAAGTGGGCGAGGGCGGCGTGCACGCGCGGAGTCACGCAGGGCGGCGGGGGAATGCCAAGCGCGGCGCGCTTGTCTCCGGGGCGATGGGGCGGCCAGCGTCGGAGGATGAAAAACATCGGCGGGAAGGTGCTTTTTTTCGTGGTGGGCGTGTGGTGGCTGGCGCAGGGCCGGGCGGCCGAGGCGGGACTCGCGCCGCGGGAGTGGACGGTGGGCGGGGTGGTGCGGAAAGCCCTGGTGCGGGTGCCGGTGAACGCGGCGGGGACGGCGGCGCCGGTGGTGTTCGCGTTTCACGGGCATGGGGGAACCATGACGCAGGCGGCGCGCTCGTTCGGGGTGCATACGCTATGGCCGGAGGCGATCGTGGTTTACCTGCAAGGGTTGCCCACGACGGGGATGACCGATCCGCAAGGGAAACGGCCCGGCTGGCAGAAGGCGCCGGGCGACTACGGGGACCGCGACCTCACGTTTTTCGACGCGGTGTTCGCGACGTTGCAACAGGAATTCAAGGTCGATGGGCGGCGGGTGTTCGCGACGGGGCATTCGAACGGCGGGCAGTTCACCTATCTGCTGTGGGCGATGCGCGGCGAGGTGTTCGCGGCGATGGCGCCGTCGGCGGCGGCCCCGGGTTTGGGGTGGTCTGAACGGTTGCGGCCGAAGCCGGCGCTGCACGTCGCGGGCACGAACGACGAGGTGGTGAAGTTTGCGGTGCAGGAGCGGGCGATGAAGCTGGTGCGCAAACTCAACGGTTGCGCGGCGGAGGGCACGGCGTGGGCGCAGGCGGGGCCGATTACGGGCACGCTGTATCCGTCGCAGACGGGCACGCCGTTGGTGTCCCTGATCTACCCGGGGAAGCACCGCTATCCGGCGGAGGCGTCGGGGCTGATCGTGAAGTTTTTCAAGGAGCAGACGGCGGGGAAGTGAGCGGGGTCACGACCGACAGTTGGGCGAAGTAGGGGCGAAGATAGCCGCGGTCTTTGGCGGCGAGTCGGTCGGCTTGCAGGGTGGCGTGTGCGCCGACGAGAAAATCCGGGATCAAGTGTTGCCGTGGTCCGCCCGCCCGGCGATAGGCGGCGAAGGCCTGGCCCGCATGGTGCGCCGAGGCGAGGGTGAGCGGATCGAAGGCGAGGCCCAGATCGTGGAGGGCGGAGGCCAATGCCGCACGTTCAGCGATACCGGCGGAGAGTTCGGCGATGACGACATCGCAGACCACGAGACCGCCCTCGGCCCGCCAACGCTTCAGCGAGTCCAGCCACGCGGCTCCGTCCGGCTCACCTTTGAAAATGGCGAGCAAGACCGAGGTATCGACGGCGGTTTTCACGCACGGCGAGCGGGCTTGGACGCGGGCTTTGGCTCCGGCGGCAGCGCGACGGCTCCGCGCGTCTCGTCGAGGAGGGCGGACGAGGACTTGCCTTTGAGGTGGGTGCGAAATCGCCCGAGGGCGGAATCCATGCGGGCGGCATCGAAAACTTTGGTGGCCTTGAGGTAGGCGGCCTGCTCATCGAAATCGAGCACTTGACCGGGTTCGAGACCGAGGCGCTCGCGAATCTCGATGGGAATGGTGATCTGCCCTTTGCTGGTCATGGCGGCTTTCATGCGCTCCGAGTTAGAGCCTTCAAAGTAAGGATTCAAGTAAGGAACCCAGGCTGACGCAGAAGCGCCAAGGTGGCGGAGCGGTATTTCCGAATGGAAAAAAGACAGGCGGACGTGGGGGAAGCGACGGCGGTGTGCCATCGGATGCTCCGGTGGCGAATTGCGAAAACGGGCTTTCCATGACGGGTCGGGGTGGCCAGCGTGACGACGATGAAACCCCGGACCCTTGGATTGGCGTTCTCTCTTTATCTCGCGGCCGCCCTGGGCGGTGCCGCGGCCGAGCCGAAGCTCGTGCCCTTGTTCAACGGGAAGGATCTGACCGGCTTCAAGACCGAGGGTGCCGCGGAATTCTGGCGCATCGAAAACGGCGTGCTCATCTGCGAAAACAACGCGGCGAAGAAGGAGCACTACCTTTGGACGCAAAAGGAGTACGGCGATTTCGTGATGGAGTTCGACGTGCGCTGGAAGGCCACGACGGACCGGGGCGTCGACACGGGGATCGAGATGCGCAAGCCGAAGATCCAATTGCAGCTCGGCGTTTCCGGCAGCCTGCGGGTGGACATGACGGGATCGTTCTACACGGGCGGCAAGCCGGCCTATCCCGAGATCGGGCAGGCCAAGGACGCGAAGAAACTCATGAAACCCGCAGGGGAGTGGAACACGTTTCGCGTGCAGGCGAAGGGCAACACGTTCACGTGCTGGATCAATGGCACGAAGGCGTCGGAATACACCGATACGAAATTTTCCGGTGCGGCCCCGATCGGACTGCAACTGCACGGCGGGGTGGTGATGAAGGCCGAGTATCGGAATGTGAAGATCGCGGAGCTGTGAGGCGCGCGACCTGATTTTTTACGCCGACCGGCGTCCTCCAAGCAGGACGCCGGTTTTTTTGCGCCGCAGTTTGGGCGGCGTGGGCCGGGCCCGCCCTACTTCATGATGCTGTAGAGATTCGCGCTGTCGTCGGTCCAGAGGGCGGCTTTGCGGGCGTCTGTTTTGGGCTCGTCGGTGGCGGCGTAGATGTCGGGCGTGGCGAGAAACGCCTTGTTCTTCGTGAGCAGCATCCAGGTCGTGTCGTAGTAATACCAGCTCTCGGTGTAGTCGTCGGAGATGCACGCGGTGCCGAGGCCGAATTCGGCGGCGAGGCGCTCGACGACGGGCTGGAGGTCGAGGTAACGGTTTGACATGTG
>JBIKOK010000357.1:0-4746 GCA_044358025.1 Opitutaceae bacterium | reverse complement strand
CCCCGTCAGCTACTGGAAACAAATCCGCCCCCTCTTCCAGGCCCACTGCCAGGGCTGCCACCAACCCGCCAAAGACAAGGGCGGCTACGTGATGACCGATTTCACCCGCCTCCTCGCCGGCGGCGACAGCGGCGATAAAGCCGTCGTCCCCCACCAGCCCACCCTGAGCCCGCTCGTCACGGCCATCACCTTGTTCGACGGCGAAGCCGACATGCCAAAGGGCAAACCGCCCCTCGCCGAGCCCGAGGTCGCCCTCATCGCGAAATGGATCGCCGAGGGCGCCCTCGACGACACCCCGAAAAACGCCGTCCAACACATCGACGCCGCCCACCCGCCCGTCTACCAGCGCTCGCCCGCCATCACGTCGCTCGACTTTTCCCCCGACGGAAAACTCCTCGCCGTCGCCGGCTTTCACGAGGTCCTCCTCCACCACGCCGACGGCTCCGGTCTCGTCGCCCGCCTCATCGGCCTCGCGGAACGCATCGAATCCGTGCGTTTCTCCCCCGACGGCACCCGCCTCGCCGTCTCCGGCGGCCTCCCCGCCCGCATGGGCGAAGTCCAAATCTGGAACGTCGCGCAACGCACCCTCGTCGTCTCCGTCCCCGTCGGATTCGACACCGTTTACGGCGTGAGTTGGTCCCCCGACGGCAAGCTCGTCGCCTTCGGTTGCCCCGACAATAACCTCCGGGCCATCGACGCCGCCACCGGTGAAGCCGTCCTCCAACAGGGTTCTCACAGCGACTGGGTGCTCGGCACCATCTTCAGCCACGACGGCTCGCACCTCGTCTCCGTCGGCCGCGACATGAGCACCAAACTCACCGAGGTCGAAACCCAGCGTTTCGTCGACAACATCAGCTCCATCACCCCCGGCGCCTTGCGCGGCGGCCTCCACGCCGTCGCCCGCCGCCCCGGCCGCGACGAGGTCCTCATCGGCGGCGCCGACGGCGTCCCGCAGCTCTACCAGGTCTTCCGCCAGACCAAGCGCCGCATCGGCGACAACGCCAACCTCCTCCGCAAATTCCCCGCGATGGCAGGCCGCATCTTCGCCGTCGACTACAGCCCCGACGGCAAACTCATCGCCGCCGCCTCCAGTTTCAACGGCCAAGGCTCCGTCCATCTCTACCCCGGCGAATTCGACACCCAGATCCCCGCCCTCCTCCTCAAAGCCTACGCCGACAAAGTCGCCACCGCCTACTCGAAGGAGGAAAAAGCCGAAATCGAGCGCTTCACCACCGCCGAGGTAAAACTCCTCGCCGCGACCCAATTCACCGGCGGCATCTACGCCCTCGCCTTCAGCCCCGACGGCCGCCTCCTCGCCGCCGCCGGCGAAGACGGCCACGTCCGCCTCCTCGCCACCACCGACGGCACCGTCGCCAAAGACTTCATCCCCGTGCCGCTCGCCGGCGCAAAAGTGACCGCCGCCGCCCCCCGCTCCCGCGAATGAAAACCCTTCCCGCCTTTCCGCGCCTGAACCTCGTTCGCGCCCTCCTCTGCGCCGCCACGCTCAGCGCGCCCTCCTTCGCCGCCACACCCACCGCCATGGCCCCGGCCTTTGCCGCCAAGGAAGCCCTCCCGCCCGGCGCCAAAATCGCCGCCCTCGAAATCGCCCCCGCCACCATCACCCTCCTCGGCTGCTTCGACGCCGTCCAACTCCTCGTCACCGCCAAACTCGCCAACGGCGACACCGTCGACGTCACCCGCCTCGTCACCTACACCGTCGCCACGCCGTCCGCGGCGATCACCGCCACCGGCCAGGTCGCCCCGCTCGCCAACGGCACAACCTCGCTCACCGCGACCCTCGCCGGCAAGTCCGCCCAGGCCGCCCTCGCAGTCGTCGGCTACGATCCCCACGCCAAAGTCGATTTCATCCGCGACGTAAATCCCGTCCTCGCCCAACTCGGCTGCAGCGCCGGCGCCTGCCACGGCGCCAAGGACGGCAGGGCCGGTTTCAAGCTCTCCCTCCGCGGCTACGACCCGATCTTCGACGTCCGCTCCCTTGTCGACGATCACGCCGGCCGCCGCATGAATTTCGCCTCCCCCGACGACTCCCTCATGTTGCTCAAATCCACCGGCGCGGTCCCGCACGAGGGCGGCCAACGCACGAAATTCGACGACAAATACTACCGCATCATGCGCGCCTGGATCGCCGACGGCGCCAAGCTCGACCTCGCCACCCCGCGCGTCACCCGCATCGAAGTCACTCCGCAAAATCCCGTCCTCCAGGCCATCGGCGCCAAGCAGCAGATGCGCATCCTCGCCACCTACGCCGACGGCCGCCAACGCGACGTCACCGCCGAGGGGTTCATCGAATCCGGCAACCAGGACGTCGCCCTCACCGAACGCGGCGGCCTCGTCACCACGCTCCGCCGCGGCGAAGCCCCCATCCTCGCCCGGTACGAGGGCAATTACGCCGCCACCACCGTCACCGTCATGGGCGACCGCTCCGGCTTCGTCTGGAGCGAGCCGGAAAAGTGGAACCGCATCGACAGCTTCACCGCCGCCAAATGGCAGCGCCTCAAAATCCTCCCGTCGGGCCTGTGCACCGACGATGAATTTCTCCGCCGCATCTATCTCGACCTCACCGGCCTCCCGCCCACCGCCGCCGAGGTCCGCGAATTCCTCGCCGACCCCCGCCCGACCCGCCCGAAACGCGACGCCGTCATCGAACGCCTCCTCGGCTCGCCCGACTACGTCGACCACTGGTCCAACAAATGGGCCGACCTCCTCCAGGTGAACCGCAAGTTCCTGGGCGAAGAGGGCGCGAAGGGTTTCCGCGACTGGATCCGCCAGGAAGTCGCCGCCAACACGCCCTACGATCAGTTCGCCCAAAAAATCCTCACCGCCACCGGCTCCAACCGCGAAAACCCCGCCGCGAGTTACTACAAAGTTCTCCGCACCCCCGCCGAGACGATGGAGAACACCACCCACCTCTTCCTGGCCACCCGCTTCAACTGCAACGCCTGCCACGACCACCCCTTCGAACGCTGGACGCAGGACCAGTATTTCCAGCTCTCCGCCTTTTTCGCCCGCGTGGAGCTCAAAAAAGACCCCGCCGCCGGCAACAAGACCATCGCCGGCTCCGCCGTCGAAGGCGCCAAACCCCTCTACGAAATCGCCTACGACAAAGACGAGGGCGAGGTCACCCACGGCCGCACCGGCCAGGTCACGCCGCCCGACTTCCCCTACGCCGCCCAAGTCGCCTCCGCCGGGGTGGGCGGGGCTTCACGCCCCGACTCATCTCCCTCGTCCTCCCCCCCCACCCCCACCCGCCGCGAAGCCCTCGCCGCTTGGATAACCTCCCCCGACAACCGCTACTTCGCCCTGAGCTACGTCAACCGCATGTGGGGCTACCTCCTCGGCGTCGGCCTCATCGACCCGATCGACGATATCCGCGCCGGCAATCCTCCTTCCAATCCCGAACTCCTCGCCTGGCTCACCCAAGAGTTCGTCCAGAGCGGCTTCAACGTCCGCCACCTCCAGCGCACCATCGTCCAATCGCGCACCTACCAACTCTCCCTCGCCACCCACAAGTGGAACGCCGACGACCGCACCAACTATTCCCACGCCCTCGCCCGCCGCCTCCCCGCCGAGGTCCTCTTCGACGCCGTCCTCCGCGTCACCGGCTCCGTCCCGAATTTTCCCGGCGTGAAGGCCGGCACGCGCGCCGCCCAGCTCCCCGACTCCGCCATCGATGTGCCCAGCGGTTTCCTCGCCAGCCTTGGCCGCCCCGTCCGCGAATCCGCCTGCGAATGCGAACGCAGCGGCGACCTCGGCCTCGGCTCCATTATGGCCCTCCTCGCCGGCCCCGCCGTTTCCAGCGCCATCAACGACCCGAAAAACGAACTCGCCCGCCTCGCCACCACCGCCACCGACGACCGCACCCTCGTCGACGAAATTTTCCTCCGCACCCTCAACCGCCACGCCACGCCCAGGGAAACCGACTCCACCCTCGCCTCGTGGCAAACCATCCGCGCCCAGGACACCCAACTCGCCGCCGCCCTCGCCGACCGCGAAGCCTGGTGGGCCCCCCTCGCCACCCAAAAACAAAAAGAGCGCGAGCAGGCCATCGCCGCCGCGACCGCCGCCGTCGCCGCCCGCACCGCCGAGATCGCCCCGCAGGCCGCCGCCGCCGCGCAAAAACGGGACGAAAAAATCGCCGCCGCAACCGCCGCCCTCGCCGCCGCCGAAGCCGCTCTCGCCGCGAACCTCCCCGCCTGGGAATCCGCACTCGACCCCGCGCGCCGCGGCACCGCCTGGGTCCCGCTCGACGTCACCAAGGCCACCGCCAATAACCTCAACAAACTCACCAAGCTCCCCGACGGCTCCTACCTCGCCTCCGGCCCCGCCGCCAACTTCGTCAGCTACGATGTCGCCGCCGACACCACCCTCGCCGGCATCACCGGCATCTTGCTCGAAGTCCTCCCCCACGACAGCCTGCCCGCCTTCGGGCCCGGCCGCGCCGCCGGCAATTTCGTCCTCACCGAATTCACGCTCAAATGGTCCGAAAAAGGCGGCAAGCGCACCGCCGCCGAAGCCCCCTTCCAGGACGCCCGCGCCGATTTCTCCCAGGCCAAATTCGACGTCAAGACCGCCATCGACGGCAAAGCCGACGGCGCCCGCGACGGCTGGGGCATTTCGAAAAAATACGGCGAACCGCACTACGCCCGCTTCGCCCTCACCGCCCCCATCGGCAGCGCCGATGGCGCCACGCTCAATTTCCAGTTCCAACAACAATTCCGCGAAAAC
>JBIKOK010000146.1:0-16047 GCA_044358025.1 Opitutaceae bacterium | reverse complement strand
GAGCGCGGCCTCGACGTCGGCGAGTGCGATTGAGTCGAGGGTCGGGCCGCGTTTGAGCACGTGAACGTGCGGACCGGGCGGCGCCCAGAGTGCGGGGTCGGTGGGACCGAAGAGCAGGAGGCTGGGGACGCCGCAGGCGGCGGCCAGATGGCTGATTCCGGAGTCGTGGCCGAGAAAAAAACGGCACTGCGAGAGAAGGGGGACGAGCTCGCGGAGCGGTCGCTGATGGGCGGGCGTGCCGAACCGGGCGAGGGCCGTGGCGGCGGCGGGGTCGGCTTCGCCGGTGATGAGGAGAAGTTCCGCGCGGTGTTCGCGGGTGAGCCAGGCGCAGAGTTCGGTCCAGCGGGCGAGCGGCCAGTTTTTTTGGGCGGAGCCACTGCCGGGGTGAATGGCGATCAGCCGGGCGCCGGGGGCGGGCGTGGCGAGCGAGTGAGGGAAGGTTACGGTCGTCAGGCCAAGGGTGCGCAGGGGTTCGCAGTAGTGGGCGGCGGCAGGGGAGAGGGTTGGAAGCGCGGAGGAGGTCAGGAAGATCGGCGCAGGATGACCGTGAAAATGGCGGGCGAGGATTTGGTCGGGGTCGGGCCAGAAATTGAGGACGAGATCGAACGAGGAGAGTTCGGCGGCGAAGTCGGGCGGGAGCGGGGCGTCGGCATAGAGCGCGGCCCAGCGGGCTTCGTGTTGCGAGTGGACGCGATCGAGCAAACCGGAGTCGAGGGCAAGGGCGGCGGCGGTGGCGTTGCCGACGAGGGTGAGGTGGGCGGCGGGCCAGCGGCGGCGCAGGAGCGCGAGGGCCGGCAGGGTGACGAGGAAGTCGCCGAGCGCGCCGCCTCTAAGGACGAGAATTTTTCGCATCCGGGACGGCGGGGGAGGGCGGCGCATCGTAGCGGGTGAGCGTGGCGACGCCGGTGCCGATTTTGAATTCCACCTCAAAGCGCACGGGCAACCGGCGCGCGTCCTGCGAAATCCAGACGCGGACGCTCGAGCCCTTTTTAAACATGCCCTTGGGCGCGGTTTTTTCCATGCGCGGCTCAAGGACGAGGGTGTTGAAGGTGCCGAAGGACGTGCTGATTTCCTCGTAGCGGGCGGCGTGAAGGGTGAGCTCGTAGAAGTCGTCGTCGAAGAGGACGAGGGCGTCGCGTTTCTCGCCGGGCTTGAGGTCCCAGCCGCGGGTTTGCAGGAGGCAGGTGATGAGGTCCATCGGGTCGCCGGGGGGCAGCGGGAGGGGGCGCGGCGGTTGCTCGGGGATCGTGCGGGTATAGATCGCGTGGGCGGCGGCGTAGTCGAACGAGACGGCGTGGGCGGAGCGTTTGTTGCGCTGCTCGTTGGACTCGGTGAGCGAGAGGAGGCGGCCGGTGGCGGGGTCGAAGAGGGATTCGGCTTTGGCCTCGAACGGCAGCAGCATCCGGGCGAGTCCGCGGGTGTGGGTGGTGGTGGTCACGCGGAGACGCGGGGCGGGACCGGAGGTGTCGGCGGCGGCGGAGACCTTGATTTCGCCCGCGCCGGGGAGGACGGCCCAGGAAACTTTGAACGTGAAGGCCTCGCCGTCGCGCAAAGCGAGCGCGGTCTCGGCCGCGAGCGGGAGGGCGGCGAGCAGAAAGAGGGCGATTTTCGGAACCATGACGTGCTCGGACAGAACGTGATCGGGTGCCCAAGGGCGATGCCGAATTGCGGTGCGCCTGAAACCCAGACGCCGCGAGGCGAGCGGAGGTCCGCGGGGCGCAGGTTCACGCGCCGCGCGACCGTCCGAGTTGTCGGGCGACCCAGACCAGCAGCCAGGCCAGGCCGATGCCGCCAAGGCTGGCGCCGATATCACGCCCATCGAAGACCCGCTGGGGCAGCCAGATTTGCGGGACCTCAATGACGATGGCGAACGCGGCGAGGGCCAGCGCGTGAGGCGGACGGCGCCCCACCCAGGTGAAAACGAAGAGACCCAGGGCCAAAAATGCGACCGCATTGCGGAGCACGCCGTGGTGATCGGCCCACTGGCTCAGCCAGCGCGGAATCCACCCGACCTCGGTGAGAAAGGCGGAGGGACGGAGGGAGAGGTAGGCCAGGGCGCCAAGACCGAGCGCAGTCAACCCCACGGCAAAGGGGCGGAGGCGGGCAGAGGCCGGAGGCGGCACGGCGAGAGGGGGCTCCGTCACGTGGGCGCGGGGGCCGGGGCAAACAGATCAAGCTGGTTGGCGTGGCCGAGGGCGAGGGCATCGATCCCGCGCTGGCGCAGGGTGGCGGCGAATTCGCGGGCGAAGCCGTGCAGGGTGAAGACGCGCTTGGGTTGCACGAGTTCGACAAACTTAAGGAGGCTCGGATAGTCGGCGTGGTCGGAGAGCGGAAACGCGGCGGTGCAACGGCTGCGGTAAATCGTGGAGGCATCGAGGGCCCAGCCGGTGATCACGGCGGTGCGCACGGCGGGAATGCGGCTGAGCAGACCCTGGGAGTGGGCGGGGCAGATGACGATGTGGCCGGCGACCTCGCGGCCGTCGAATTCGCGGAAGGCAGGGAACGTGACGCCGAGTTTTTCGTAGACGCGCGTGAGGCGGAGCGTCTCGGCGTGGAGCATGATCGGGAGCCCGGCGGACCCGAGGGCGCGGAGGACTTCCTGGCTTTTGCCGAGGCTGTAGCAGAGCAGGGCGGGCGTCGCGCCGTCGGCGACGGACTGTTGGCAGAAGGCGACGATCTGCGCGATCACTTCGGCTTCCGGGGGCATGACGTAGCGCGGGAGGGCGAACGTCGTTTCCATGATGAGCGTGTCGGCGCGGGGCGCGGCACAGGGTTCGGCGGCGAGACCGGGGCGGAGTTTGAAGTCACCGGTGTAGAGCAGCGAGCCGTGGTCGGAGGACTCGAGGAGGATCTGGCTGGAACCGAGAATATGGCCGGCGGGATGGAGGGTGGCGGTGACGCCGAACTCGAGGGCGTGCGGGACGCCGAAGGGGAGCTCGGTCATGAGGCGCTTGCCGGGGATGCGGGCGTGGAGGAAGCGGGCGGTGCCGGGTGTGCAGAGGATTTCCTGGTGGCGGGCGACGTGGTCGGAGTGGGCGTGCGACACGAAGGAGCGTGCGGTGCGGGCCTGCGCGTCGAGCCACCAGCCGATTTGCGGAAGGTGGACGCCCTTGCGGAAAACGATCTCCCAGGGCCTGGCCATCAGCGAAAGCGCACGAGGCCGAGCACGAGTGAAACGAGCAGGAGGGCGGCGACGACATACCAATACCATGCGATGCCGCGACGGGCGGGCGGGGCGTCGGCCTCGTCGGTGTAGGCGGAGTCGGGGAGGTCGAGGCCGTCGTAAACGGAGTCGGTGGATTCGCGCCAGCCGGAGCGTTCGTCGGCGCCGCATTCCGGGCAGGCGCGGGCGCGGCGGGGGAGGGCGGCGCCGCAGTTGGCGCAGGCGTCGGGCGGCGGGTGCTCAGCCATGGGCGGCGGCGAAGTATTTTTGTTTGGCGAGGCGCCAGGCCGTGACGAAGAAGGCGGTGAGCGGGATCGCGAGGAGCATGCCGAGGATGCCGCCAAAGGCGGTGCCCCAGAAGAAAATGGCGACGATGATGGTCACGGGGTGCAGGCCGGTGCGATCGCCCATGATTTTCGGGGTGATGACCCAGCCCTCGATGGTCTGCACGATGGCCTTCACGACCAGCACGAGGCCGACGAGCTGCCAGCCGCCGCCGGGTTGGAAAAAAGCGAGGGGCACGACGGTGGCGATGCCGATGATGGTGCCGAGGTAGGGGACGACGTTGAGGATGCCGAGGGCCAGACCGACGACGAGGCCGAATTTCAGGCCGACGAGGGTGAAGCCGAGGGCGAGGAGCACGCCGAGGAGGAAGCCGATGAGCAGTTGGCCGCGGAAAAACGATTCCACGATGGCGACGAATTCGCGGACGAGGAAGACGACGTCGCGGCGGAGTTCGGGCCGGAGGAACGGCAGGTGGTCAGAGAGATTCCGGGTCGGCTCGCCGCGGGCGAGGAGAAAGAAGAACAGGTAGACGGGCACGATCGCGAGATGGGTGGCGAAGGCGAAGAGGCCGAGGACGCCGCCGCCGGCGGCGCGGAGCGACGGGAGCGCGAGCGAGACCATGCCCCTGGCTTCGGCCGTCAGGGTGTCGGCGAGTTTGCGGATGGTGGGGTTGGCGAGCTGGCGTTGGGAGAATTCCCTCCATTGCGGAGAGTGGTCCTGCACGTAGACGGTGGCGCGGGTCCAATACTCGCCGACGTTGGCGATGAAGGCGAGGGCCTGCTCGATCACGGGGGGAAGGAGGAAGACGAGGAGCCCGGTGACGACGAGGGCGCAGAGCCCGTAGAGCAGCAGGACGGCGGCGGTGCGGCGGAGGCGGAGGCGTTGCTCGGCGAGCTCGACCACGGGGCGGAGGATGAGGGCGAGCACGCCGGCGACGGCGAGCGGCCAGATCACGCCGGAGAAAAAACCGACGAGCTGACCGAGCGCGATGACGGCGAGGATGAGGAGCGCGAGGGAGCCGAGGAGGGCGAGGAAGGTGAGCGCGAAGCCGGTGATGCGGCGCTGGGCGGGGGAGAGGAGGGGCGTGGCAGGCTCGGCGGGCACGGCCACAGGGGAGCGGGGAGGCGTGCCGGAGGCCAGTTTTTTTGTCGGGTGGGTGAGGCGCCCGCCGGCCGGAGGCTCTAACCCGCAAATTCCATGAAGAAGATTCCCGCAGATTCAGGACTCCGCAGATTCACCTCTGTGGGGTCCTGAATCTGCGGGAGAATCCTTGGCTGGTCGCGCGAACATCGTGCGGCTTTCCTCAGAGAGAGCATGAAATATCCAGGCTACGGGGCGACGTGGCAGTGCGGGCAGCTGACGTCGGGGACGTAACGCGGGTCGCGTTGTTCGGCCTCGGTGAGCGGCATCTGGCAGTTGAAACAGAGGACGGACTTGGTTTCGCGGAGCGCGGGGTCGACGCCGACGCGGCGGTCGAAGACGAAGCATTCGCCGTCGAAGTGGGCGCCGCCGCATTCCTCGAAATATTTCAAGATGCCGCCGTCGAGCTGGTGGACGTGTTTGAAGCCGGCGAGCTCCATGAACGGGCCGGCTTTTTCGCAGCGGATGCCGCCGGTGCAGAACAGGACGAGGGGACGGTCTTTCAGTTCCGCGGGCAGGCGTTGGACGGCGTCGGGGAATTCGCGGAAGTGGTCGATGTGCGGGATGGTCGCGCCGCGGAACGTGCCCATGCGCACCTCGTAGTCGTTGCGGGTATCGAGCAGGGTGACGGGGCGGCCCTCGTCGAGCCATTGTTTGAGGGTGCGCGCGGGGAGTTTGGGCGAGGGCCGGAGCGCGGGATCGATGCCGGGGACGCCGAAGGCGATGATCTCTTTCTTGATCTTGACGAGCATGCGGTTGAACGGCGGCTCGGAGCTGACGCTTTCTTTGGGGGCGAGGTCGGCGAGACCGGGGATGGAGCGCAGTTCGGCGACGAAGGCGTCGATGTGGGGGCGGGTGCCGGCGACGAACAGGTTGATGCCCTCGGGGCTGAGAAGCACAGTGCCGCGGAGAGCGCGCGCGTGGCTGACCGCGCGAAGATGATCGCGGAGCTCGGTCAGGCCGGTGAGCGGCGTGAACTTGTAGACGGAGATGTTGACGAAGTCGGACATGGCGCGGCGTGTGGCCACCGGACGAGATGCGTTCGGGCAGGGAAACTCAAGGGTGGTGTGGCGACGGGGTGCAGGGTTCGGGATTGCGGCAGAGCGGGGTGGGCGAAAGATTGGACGGATGGACACGGTTTCTTCGGTGGCGGTCGTGCTGGTGGCTGGTTTGCACGGGTATTTTTTGGTGCTCGAAATGTTCTGTTGGACGAAGCCGCTCGGGCGGCGGGTGTTCGGGCTCACGCCGGAATTTGCGGCGGCCTCGAAGACGCTGGCGGCAAACCAAGGACTTTACAACGGGTTCCTCGCGGCGGGATTGCTCTGGGGCGTCGCCGCGGGGGCCGACGGTTATCCGCAGAAAGTTTTTTTCCTCGGCTGCGTGATCGTCGCGGGAATTTTCGGCGGGGCGACGGCGAATCGGAAGATTCTCTGGGTGCAGGCGGTGCCGGGCGCGGTCGCGCTGGCCTTGGTGTGCGCCGCGCGGTGAGCGGGCGCACGGGCGGAGGTCGCGTGGTGAGCGGGCGCACGGGCGGAGGTCGCGCCGGGGACGGCAAAAGGGCGTGATCGTCGCCGTGGTCTGATGCCGGAATTGTGACGAACGACGACGGGCGGAAGCGCGATGGGGTTTGCGCGAGGGGCGGGGTGCTTCGGTGAGGCGCAGTCCTCACCGGTTGGGGGCCGATTCGCCCGACGGTCGGGCGTCCGGCGCACGGGGCGCCGGGGTTTTATGTCCGCCCCATCCGCCCCCCGTCGGAAAAAGCATGCGTCGGCTTCCACCGATGGCCGAAGCCATTGCCCAAGGCGGTCGCGCCGGATCTGGGGCAACCGCCGGGGCCGGTTTCAACCTGTCGTTCAAAGCGCCCTCGACGGACAACCCGCGGGGGTTGACGCCGGAGCCTCGGTGCGGCGCGGCGTGGGCCGCGCGTTCCAATGGCGCGGTGAACGACATCGCCAAGGAATCGGGCCCCGCGGAGGCGGGCATCGCCGAGACGGCCCGCGTGCCGCTGTATCCGGACGGCCCGCACCCGAACTGCGGGTGAGCCTTCCGGATTTGGACGAGCACCAGGCGGAGCGGGTGCTGGCGAAAGCCCAGGCGCGGTGGGCTTGTTCGAAAGCGCCGCGGGGCAATGTGGGCGTGAAGATCACGCTGGACGGAGCGGGGCCGGTGGGGCGCCGGCGCGCGGAGATCGCGCGGGCGGCGTCCGGGCCGAAGCGCGTGGCGTCACTCTTTCGTGATCGTGAAGCGGTCGCGGGTGACGCCTTGGTCGTTGAGGAAGGTGAGGGTGAGCGTGAGGCCGTCGACGTCGACGACGGAGGAGCCGGCTTCGTTGAGGGCGATGTAAAAAGCGGGGTGGTCGAGCTTCGGCGGCTTGGTGGTGCTGCCGGCGTGGCCGGCGCTGCCGGTGACGACGTTGATGTCGCCGGAGTGCGGCGCGCGGGCGCGGGGTTTGCGGTAGACCACGGTGCCGTCGGCGCGGACTTCGCCTTTTTGTTTCACCATCGTGGTGGCGTCGAAGGTGGTGGATTTGCCGTAGTGGCCGTCGAGGAGAAAGGAGCGTTCGTAGACGTGGGAGTGGCCGGTGAGGATGAGGTCGACGCCGCCGGCTTCGAGGACGGGGAGGAAATTCTGGCGCATTTCGTTCATGCGGCCGGCGCTGTCGCTGTCCTTGTCGGAGTCGTGCGTGCCCTTGGTGTAGGTCGGGTGGTGGAAGAAGGCGACGATCCAGTCGCGGGTGGTGGCGGCGAGGTCGGCTTTGAGCCAGGTCATCATCGCGCCGGTGAGGGCGCGGTCGGAGTCGTGGGAGTCGAGGGAGATGAAGTGAATGTTGGCGTAGTCGAAGGAGTAGTAGGCTTCGGTGCCGGAGGCGACGCCGCCGGCCTGGCCGAGGGTGGGGAAGGTGAAGAGGTTGTAGTAAACGCCGGACTGGGTGATGGAGTTGGCGGACTTGCCGTCGTGGTTGCCGAGGCAGGACCAGAACGGAACGGAGCGGAGCGTTTCGGGGTAGATGTCGAAGATGGCTTTCTGGTAGTCGGTGTCGGTGCCGTCCGGATAGGCGTTGTCGCCGAGGAGGAGGGCGAGGTCGGTGCCGCGGGTGCCGGTGAATTTCTGATACACGTCGCGGACGGCGCGCTGGGTGTCGTTCTTGGTGCCGGGGTCGCCGAGGACCCAGACGCGGGTGGGCCGGGCGGGGCCGGGGAGCGGGGGGGTGACGAAGGAGCTGATCGGGGCCTTGCCGGGGGCGTCTTCGGCTCCGGCGGTGGCGGCTTTGCCCGTGCCGGCGGCGGCCGAGGCTTTGGCGGCGGGTTCGGCGCCGGTGGTGTAGAAGTAGCGGGTGTTGGGCGTCAGTTGGCTGAGGTGGACGATGTGTTCGCTGTTGATGCCCTCGGCCTTGGCGGTGGAGGTGAGTTCGGTGCGGGAGAGGCCGTAACGGACGACGGAGGCCTCGGTGTTGTCGGTGCGCCAGCGGACGACCATGCTGGTGGGCGTGGCCGACTGGAGGTAGGGCCCGCGGATGATCGTGGTGGCGGCGTCCAGGACGGGGAGCGCGAGGGCCGTGAACGTGAAAGCGAGGGCAGCGAGGCGGCGGAGAGTTAACATGGAGGAACCGGGCAAGACGGTCGTCAAGGGGGCGTGGTTGCGAGGTGATGCAACTCGCCGGAAAGGGCCGCGATTTCGGGCGAGCGGGCGAGCCAGGACGGGAGGGCAGCGATCGCGGCGAGGGCGGCGGTGTAGGCGGCGCGGGCCTCGGCGGGGCGGCGGGCGGCCAGGAGGAGATCGCCGCGGCGCTTGAGCCAGAGTTCGCGGCGCTCGCTGCCGGCGACGAGGAGGTCGAGGCGGGCGAGCGCGGCGTCGGTGCGGCCGAGGGCCATTTCGAGATCGAGGGCCCGCAGGTGAAGCGAGAGCACGGGGCCGACCTGCGCGATGGCCTCGTCCAGCGAGCGCAGGGCGTCGGCCGGAGCGTCGAACAGGGCGACGCGTTCGAGCCAGAGGTCCGGGGAGGGTGCGGCGAGAAGGCGAAAGGCCGCGCCGTAGTCGGCGAGGGCGGCGGGGCGCCGGGCGAGGCGGGCGAGGGTGCGGGCGCGGAGGAGGAGGGCCTCGGGGTCGGCGGGAGCGGCGGCGACGGCGCGGTCGAGGAGAGGGAGGGCTTCGGCCGGCCGGCCGGTGGCGAGGGCGAGGGCGCCGCGGACGAGGTCGAGGCGGGGCAGGCGGGGGGAGAGTTCGGCGGCGCGGAGATAGTTGGCTTCGGCGGAGGGCCAGTCGGCGTGCCGGGCGTAGAGTTCGCCGCGCTCAAGGTAGAGCGTGGCGTCGTCGGGGCGGGCGGCGAGTTGCGCGGTGAGGCGCGCGAGGGCGTCCTCGATTTCCGGATGCGCGGGGGCGGCCGGGGCGATCAGGAGCGCGAGGACGAGGACGGCGGCGCGGGGAAGCATGCGGGGGGAGCCAAGCGGGTGGGCGGGGCGCCGGCAATCGTGCGCTGCGGGTGGAGCGGCGGCGGCGGAGCGGAGCGGAAACGGGCGGCGGCGGCCAATCAGGCGGCGGCGGAGGGACGGGAGCGCGAGCGGCGCCAGAGGGTGACGGCGCCGGCGAAGGCGATCAGGAGTGCGCCGTAGGTCGACGGTTCGGGGACGGGGGTGATCTGTTTGTCGTAGCTCTGCCAGCCGGTCGAGGCGGCGGAGAAACCGCTGAAGGCGACCTGGTTCATCGGGGCGGCGCCGCGGACATTGGCGGTCGCCCCGGTCCAGTTGGTGGCGAAGAAATAGTCCACGCCGTTGGCCCAGTTGTTGATGGTGAGGGTGACGCCGGCGTCGATGATGAAGGTGGTGGCGTTGAGGACCGAGGCGGTGGAGTTGCCGAAATCGAGGATGGAGTTGCCCGTGATGTGGAGGGTGCCGACGGTGAGGGTGGTGGCGTTGAGGGCGAGGGTGCCGCCGGCGAGCGTGAGCTGGCCGCCGAAATTGATCGCGCCATTGAACGTGAGCGAACCGGTGCCTTCTTTGATGAGCGTGCCGGTGCCGGCGATCGTGCCGCCGAAGGTGGACGAACCGTTGTGGGTGCCGACGGTGAGAAAGCCGCTGGTGGAGAGGTCGACGAGACCGAGGCCGGCGATGGTGTCGATTTTCTCGCTGAAATTGTTGAGCAAGAACCGGCCGTCGGAATTGATGGTGACCGCGGCCGTATCCGGGATTTGCTGATAGGCGAGGAGCGTGAGGAGGGCGGACCCGGCCGCGCCGACCCCGTCGCCGATGGTGACGGCGTTGCCGCCGACCGCGTTGACCGCGCCGGTTTTGCCGAGTTGGAGCGTGCCCGCGGCGACGGTCGTGGTGCCGGAGGACGTGTTGGCGGAAGAGCCGGAGAGGGTGAGGGTGCCGGTGCCGGACTTCGTGAGGGTGCCGGTGCCGGAGAGGACGCCGGAAAAGGTGGTGGAGGTGTTGTCCGCGCCGGCGGTGAGCGCGCCGGCGCCGAGGGACACCGTGCCGGCCCCGGCGAGGGAGCCGATGGTGTCGGTCTTGCCGTTGACGTCGAAGGTGGCGCCGCTGGCGACGGTGAGGGCGGAGGTGCTGGGGAGAGAATGATTGGCGCCGAGCCGCAGGGAGCCCGCGTTGAGGTTCGTCGGACCGGTGTAGGTGTTGGCGCCGCCGAGCACGAGGGTGCCGTTGCCGGCCTTGGTGAGCGCGCCGCTCCCGGCGACGAGGGCGTTGGTGGTCAGGGTCGTGCCCGCGGCGGTCAGGAGCGTGGCACCGGCGGCGCCCAGGGCGATGCCGCGGTTCGCGCTGAGGCTGAGGGTGGCGGTGGTTTCGAGCGTGCCGCCGTCAAACGCGAGCTGGCCGGCCGTGGGCGCGCCGGGGGCGGTGCCGAGATTGGCATCGGCGGTGATCTTGAGGGTGCCAGCGTTGAGGGTGGTGGCGCTCGCGTAGGTGTTGGTGCCGCTGAGGACGAGGGTGCCGTTGCCCGCCTTGGTGAGGCCGCCGCTGGAGACGACCCCGGAGAGCGTCGTGGTGCCGGTGTTGTCGACCGTCACGGTGCGCGTCGCCGCGCCGAGGCCGACGGTGCCGGACAAAGTGAGGTCGTTGCTGCCGCCGACGGTGAAATTGCCGCCGACGGTGAGGGCGTTGGCGATGGAGCGGGCGCCGTTGCCGGCGCGAATCGTGCCGCCGTTGAGCGTGATGCCATTACTGCTGGCGGCATTGCTGCCAAATTCGACGGTGCCGGCGTTGATGATGGTGCCGTCCTGCGTGTTGTTGGCGCCGTTGAGGACGAGGGTGAAGGTCCCGTTCTTCGTGAGGTTATCCGTGCCGGCGTTGTCGGAAAGGTTGCCGTTGAGGGTGACGGTGCCGGCGCCCGATCCGGCAAAGGTGAGGCCGTTGGTGAAGTAGATCGCCGAATTGAATACGACATTGCCCGCGCCGCTCTGGGTGAAGTTCGTGCCCGCCGTGCTGATCTGGAGCCGATTGGTGCCGTTGTTAAAGGTGTAGTCCAAGGCGCTGGAAAAAGTCAGGGTGCCCGCCGTATAGTTGGTATTGCTGAGGCTGATCGTTTGGTTGGTGCCGACGTAGGTGTTGTCAAACGTGAGCGTGGTGGAGGCTGTGGGAACGGTGTTGTTGCTCCAGTTGGCGGCGGTGCCCCACAGCAGATTCCCGCCGCCGTTGTCCCATCGGATGATCTGTCCCGGGAGGTCGGCCGCTAGGCCAAGGAAGGCGAGTACCGCACCGGACAGCCGACGCAAACCCGAGGTCGGGCGGCCCAAGGGGCGCTGCGGCGATGACTGGGAGGTACCGTTCGACATGAGGGAGCTCTGTTGGCATGAGCCAATGCGTCAGCGTCACAACGTCAAATGCTACGTAGCGCTACGTAGCAAACTACGTAGTCAGCGAAAAACCAACGCGGCCCGCGGAGGCCGCGGGCCCGTGGCGGAGGCCGGTCAGTTGTTGAAACGGAACAGGGCGACGTCGCCGTCGGCGAAGACGTATTCCTTGCCCTCGAGGCGGTATTTGCCGGCGTCCCGGGCGGCCGCGACGCTGCCGAGGCGGGTGAGATCGTCGTAGGAGACGATTTCGGCCTTGATGAAGCCTTTTTCGAAATCGGTGTGGATGACGCCGGCGGCCTGCGGGGCCTTCCAGCCCTTCTTGATCGTCCAGGCGCGGACTTCCTTTTCACCGGCGGTGAAGTAGGTCATCAGGCCGAGGAGATTGTAGGTGCCCTTGATGAGGGAAGAGACGCCGGAGTCGTCGACGCCGAGGTCCTTGAGGAAGGCTTTGGCTTCCTCGGCGGGGAGGTCGATGAGTTCGCTCTCGATTTTGGCGCTGATCGGCACGTAGGCGGCGTCGTGGTGGGTGCGGACGAACTCGGCGACTTTTTGGACGAACGGATTTTGTTCGGCGGTGGCGAGGTCGGACTCGGCGACGTTGCAGGCGAAGAGAACGGGTTTGGCGGTGAGGAGCTGGAAGAGCTTCATCATCGCGATCTCCTCGGGAGTGGCCGGGAGGGTGTTGGCGGTTTTGCCGGAATTGAGATGGGGCGCGAGTTTCTCGAGGAGCGCGACCTCGATGATGGCTTCCTTGTCGCCGGACTTGGCCTTTTTCTGGGTCTTGTCGATGCGCTTGGTGACGGACTCGAGGTCGGCGAGGACGAGTTCGGTGGTGATGACCTCGATGTCGCGGACGGGATCGACGCCGCCCATGGTGTGGATGATGTCGTTGTCCTCGAAGCAGCGGACGACTTGGACGATGGCGTCGACCTCGCGGATGGTGGCGAGAAACTGGTTGCCGAGGCCTTCGCCCTTGCTGGCGCCGGCGACGAGGCCGGCGATGTCGACGAACTCGATGGCGGCGGGGACGACGACCTTGGTCTTCGCGATCGTCTGGAGGACGTAGGCGCGTTCGTCGGGGACGATCACGACGCCGACGTTGGGGTCGATGGTGCAGAACGGGTAGTTCGCAGCCTCGGCCTTGCGGGAGCGAGTGAGGGCGTTGAAGAGAGTGGATTTGCCCACGTTGGGCAGGCCGACGATGCCAGCTTTAAGCATAAATAGAGGACCACGTTCCTGCGGGGCCGTGGACGGGTCAATGGTAAAGGCCAGGGCCCGCGCCCAAGAGGGGCGGGCGGGCCGGGGCGCGAGTGGGCGGCCTAAAGTTTCTCGAAGGGGTCGCGGGTGCGGCGGTGGCTCGAGCGAGAGGTGGAAGAGCGGCGGCTACTGCCGTGGCCGGAGCTGCGGCTGCGGCCACGGCTGCGGCTGCGGCCACGGCTGCGGCGTTCACTGCGCCGGTCGCGCCGGATGACGAGGGCGACGACGACACCGACCACGAACATCACGACCATGACCCAAATCCAGCCGGGGATGACGAAGGGGTCGGAGGCTTCTTCCATGGGAGATGGGGAAACCTGCAAAAGGGGAGAAGGGTTGGCAACCCCACATTCGGGGAAGAAGAATCCGTGATGGTCAGAGGGGAGCGGACGAGGAAAGGCGGGCGAATTCCGGGGTGGCGCGCGGGACGAGACTGGCGCCGTCTCGCACGAGGAAAAGGGCGGCGAGGTGTTCGCGCGTGGCGAGGGCGAAGCCGGCGTCGGCGCCGAGGACGAAGAGCGCGGTGGCGAGGGAGCTGGAGGTGGCGCAGGACGGATGGACGACGCTGACGGAGGCGAGGGAACCGACGACGGGACGGCCGGTGCGGGGATCGAGGATGTGACCGTAGCGGCGGCCGGCGACCGTCAGGAAATTGTGGGAATCGCCGGACGTGGAAAGGGCGTGGCCGGAGAGGGCGACGACGGCGGCGAGGGCCGGCGGTGACGGCGGGGCGGGGAGGGGAAGGGTAACCGGGGTGGCGGGGGCGGAAGGGGATGCGATGCCGGCGCGCCAAACGTGGGCGCCGGCGGTTTGGATGTCGCCGCCGATTTGAATGAAGTGGTCCGGGGCGCCGAGGGCGGTGAGGAGGTCGCTGAGGGTGTCGGCGGCGAAGCCTTTCGCGAGAGAGGAAAAATCGGCGGAGAGCTCGGGGGAGGATTTGCGCAGGGCGGGCGGAGCGAGGCGGGCGGAGAGACGGCGGTAGTCGACGCGGCCGCGGGCGGCGGCGATCTCGGTGTCGGACGGAAGGGTGTGGCGCCGGCCGGCCGGGCCGAAGCCCCAGAGGCGGATGAGCGGATCCAGCGTGACGTCGAAGGCGCCGCCCGTGAGGTCGCTGATGCGGCGGGCTTCGTGCGCGACGCGGGCGATTTCAGGGGAAACTGGATACCAGTCCGTGGACGACGACGCGTTGAAGCGGGAGAGTGCGGAGTCGGGGCGATAGGTGGAGAAGAGCGTTTCGAGATGCTCGAGCGCGGCGGCGAGGCGGGTTGTGACGAGCGCGGGGTCGAGGGCGGGCGCGGGCGGAGGCGCCGGGAGAAATTTGGCGGACCAAGTGGTCCCCATCGCGCGGCCCGCGAGCGTCACGGGTTCGGCGGCGCGGCCGAGGCCGAGGGTGGCGAGGAGGGCGAGGAGGAGGCGAGCCATCAGGCGGTGCCTTTGAGCCAGAGGATGAGCGGGAGGTATTGCCAGTTGAGCAAGGCCGCGAGGCCGACGAGGAGGAGCGCGGCGGTGTCGCGGCGGGAGAAGCGGTCGGTGGGGCCGCGGGCGCGGACGAAGTTGAGGAGGGCGCCGGTGGGGCAGCCGAAGCGACAGTAGGCCTGGGGGACGAAGCAGGCGGCCAGGAGCCCGACGGCGGCGACGACGAGGGTGGCGAGGCCGGCCGAGCGAACGATATAGGCGGCGAAGGGTTCGAGGCCGGCGAGGTCGAGCGGGATGGCGGTGAGGGCGACGATCAGGGTGAGGAGGAGGAAGGCGAAGGGGAGATTTTCGAGACCGCGGATGACCGGGGCGGAGAGCGTGATTTGCCAGCGCGCGGGCCGGACGTGGCTGAGGAGTTCTTGCGCCGCGCCGTGCGGACAAATCTGGTGGCAGTAGAGCGGTTTTCCCGTGGTGAAGGGCACGAGGAGCGCGGCGGCGGCGAGGAGAACGAGACCGGGTGCGGTGGTCCACGGGATGCCGGAGCGCGACCAGCCGACGAAGAGTTTTTGCGCGAGGAGATCGCCGGCGATGAGGCCGACGTAGAGGATGAGGGCGGCCTGGTAGGGGCGTTTCCAGCGGTGGCGAAAGGCGGGCGGACCGAAGGCCATGAGCGCGGCGGCGGCGAGGACGATGAGCATCGCGTAGTCGCGCCAGGCGAACCGTAGGGGAGGAGCGGAGACGAGCTCGTCGCGGTTGACTTGGAGGCGGGCTTTGACGCTTTGCGCGATCGCCATGCTCGTCATGGTGGCGCCGGAGACGCCTTCGATGCCGGCGGCTTTGAGGTCGAGATCGGCGGCGGCGTCCCACGTGAGGCCGTTCCATTTTTTCAGGAATTTGCGGTCGAGGGCGATATCGCGGATGTAGGTGTCGGTGTCTTCGGAGGCGTGGATTTTGAGGCCGAGAATTTTCCAGTCGCGGTCAAGGACGACGAGGGCGTCGGTGGTGCCGGCGTAGCCGAGGATGTCGCGGCAGGCGGGTTGGGTGCGGACGACGTAGCCGAGTTCGCGGCCGGCGCGGTCGAGGACGAAGAGGCCGTCGCGCGCGGAATCGTCGGGGCGAAGGGTGGCGGCGGCGGGGAGAAGCGAGACGACTTCGGCGGCGGTGACGGGGGAATCGCCCTGGATGCGCTGGCGCACGGCGACGTCGCGGATGAGCCAGGCGACGGTGGCGACGACGGCGAAGCGGTAGAGTTGGAGGGCGAGGCGATTCAATGACCGGAGCGAGCGGGAGGATTGGGATAAGGTGGCGGACTGAAGTCCGCCCTACTCTTCACGCGAGGATTTCGCGGACGATGCGGGCGGGTTCCACGCCGGTGAGGCGTTGGTCGAGACCTTGCGATTTGAAACTGAACTTCGCGTGGTCGATGCCCAGGCAATGGAGCAGCGTCGCGTTGAGATCGAAAAGGCTCACGGGGTCGCGGACGATGTTGTAGGAGAATTCATCGGTCTCGCCGTGGATGACGCCGCCCTTCACGCCGCCGCCGGCCAGCCAGACGGTGAAACAGCGCGGGTGATGATCGCGCCCGTAGTTGGTGCGGGTGAGGGTGCCCTGTGAATAGACGGTGCGGCCGAACTCGCCGGCCCAGACGACGAGGGTGTCTTTGAGCATGTCGCGCTGTTTCAAGTCGGCGATGAGCGCGTAGCAGCCCTGGTCGGTATCGCGACACTGGATGCGCAGATGCTCGGGGAGGGTGCCGTGTTGGTCCCAGCCGCGGTGGTTGATTTGCACGACGCGCACGCCGCGCTCGACGAGGCGGCGGGCGAGCAGGCAGCTCGCGGCGAATGAGCCGGGTTCTTTCACGGCCGGACCGTAGAGGTCGAGGGTGGCGGGCGTCTCGGCCCCGAGGTCGGTGAGCTCGGGGACGCTGGTCTGCATGCGAAACGCCATTTCATACTGGGCGATCCGGGTGAGGGTCTCGGGA
>JBIKOK010000145.1:0-16099 GCA_044358025.1 Opitutaceae bacterium | reverse complement strand
GAAAGGCTTTGAGCTTCGGCCCCAGTTTCTTCGGGTCGAAATCGCCCGCGACCGCCAGGACCACGTTGGGGGCCACGAAGAGCCGCCGGTGCAGGGCGCGGAGCGCGGCGGGCGTCAGCGCCTTCACACCGGCTTCATCCCCGCTGGCGTCGAGCGCCAACGGGTGGGCCCCGAAGAATTTTTTCCGCACGAGCTTGCGGGCCAGCGTGACCACGTCGTCCGCATCCTGCGCGAGGCCGGCCAGCTGGGCGTCGCGTTCCGTCGCGAACGTCGCGGCGTTGAACTTCGGCGCCAGCACCGCGTCGGTAATGATCGCGAGCGCGCGCGCCCAGTCGGGCGGCAACACTTCGGCGGCAACCCCGATGCTGTTGTTGCCGCAGAGCGGGCTGAACGACCCGCCGACTTCCTCGATGAACTGCGCGACCTGGGCGGCCGTGCGCTTCCCGGCATCCTTGGTCAGCATGGTGCCGAGCAGGGACGTCGCCCCGCGCTGGCCGGGCTCCTCAAAGAGCACCCCGCCGTTCGCGCCGAGACGGAAGTGGAGATTGGGCAGATGGCGGTTGGGCTGCAGCAGCAGGCGCGCCCCGTTCGGGAGCTTGATCTCCTCAAAGTCCGGCGTGGCCGTCCGGGCCGTCGCCGCCGCGCGGTCCGCCGGAGCGGCCGCCTTCGGGTTGAGCGACACCGACGTCAACCGCGCGGGCGAGAGGTAGGCTTTCAACGCGCGCTGCAGATCCGCCGGCTTCACGGTGCGCAACTGGTCGAAATACGAGCGGCTGTAGTCGAGGTCGCCCACCACCACTTCGGCGGCGCCGAGGCGCGAGGCCTGGCCGCTCATCGTCTTGCGGGAGTTGATTTCGCTCACGACGATCTGCCGCAGGGCCTTCTTGAGCTGCGCGGGCGTGAACCCTTTCACGACGCAGCGGGCCAGCACGCGTTCGACCGCCGCGACGGCCGCCAGGCGTTTGTCCGCGTCCGCCGTGAAGCCGATAAAGAAGAGCCCGCTGCTGCCCGGATTCCAACTCGACGCGTCGATCGTGTGCACGAGCCCGGCCTTTTCGCGAATTTCCTGCCAGAGCACCGAGCTGTCGCCGCCGCCCAGCACGGTCGCGAGCAGGTCGAGGATCGGCGCGTCGGCGTGCGTGAGCCCGGGGATCGGCCACGTGAGGGCCGCCCGCGTGAGTTCGACGTCCTCGAAGCGATGCTCGGCGCGCGGGGCGAGTTGCAGCGGCTCCGCGGGCACCAACACCGGCGCGAGCCGCGCCCGCGGCGCGGCGCCGAAGTGCTGCTCGACGGCCGCCCGGGTCCCAGCCAGATCCACGTCTCCGACGATCACGACCACGAGATTGTTCGGGACATAGCGCGCCCGGTAGTAGGCGACGAGGTCTTCCCGCGTGACGGCGGAAAACACGTCGCGATGCCCGATGATGGGCTGCCGATACGGATGCTCCCGAAAGGCGGTCGCAAACAGCGCGTCCCACAGCCGGTTGTCCGGATCGTCCTTCGTCATCGCGATTTCCCGGAGGATGACGTCTTTCTCCTTCGCGGTCTCGTCGGCCGGCAGCGTCGAGTGCAGCACCGCGTCCGCCAACAGATCGATCGCGACGCCCGTGTGTTCGCTCGGCAGATCGATGTAGTAAACGGTCCGGTCAAAGGTCGTGTAGGCGTTGATGTAGCCGCCGTGCGCCTGCACGGTCGCAGAAATCTCGCGGCCGGCCCGGCGCGTCGTGCCCTTGAACAGCATGTGCTCCAGGTAGTGCGAGAGACCCGCACCGAGGTCGGCGTCTTCGTGGATGCTCCCGGTCTTCACCCAGACCTGCACCGAGGCGAGCGCGGCGGAGCGGTCGGGTTTGAGGATGAGCGTAAGGCCGTTGGGGAGGACGGTGCGCTCGACCGGCTCCCGCCAAAAAGCGTCAAGCAGGTGGAGATCGGCGGCGGCTGAAGACAAAGGTTTGGACATGAAAGAAGAAGGGCGGAATGCAGCGGAGCCACGCCGGGGTGCGCTCCCACCGAAAAAAACCCGCTAGGCCGGGCCGAACGCCTCGGCGGTGGACGGGCCGCCGTTGGGGCGCGGGCGGCGGGCCGGCTGGAAGGGCTTCACGAACGCCGCGTCAAAATCGTAGAGATCGGCAAAGTCCTCCCGCCGGTCGCTCTCGGTCTTGGAGAAAACACTGTATTCGATCAGGTTGAAAACGATGTCGCCAAAGTCCGCGCACCGCGTGACGCCCCAGGCGTTGAGCACCGTCTTGGTCAGCGGGCCGAACTGGTCGAGCGCGTAAACCCGGAGCCCGTCGAGCAATTCCGCCCCGCTCACGTGGCGCGATTTATCGGCCCGCGCCGCGTCCTTTTTGCGCAACTCCTTCACCGTTTGATCCAAACCCAGGCGCACAAAGTCGTAGGCTTTGCGGTCAAAGCGCGGGTCTTCTTTGCAGATGAGGCTGACAATTTCGGAGAAATCCGGGTCTTGCATGGGTAGCGGGGCGGGACCGTGGCACACGCCCGGGCGGCGTGCAACCCTCGGCTAGCCTGCATCCATCCCACTTTCCGGGAGAAATTATTTTCCCCGAGCGCACCGGGGCCGGAACCGAGGACACGGAGCCCAACACCGTGTCTGTTCTGCGGGCTGGGTGGGCTTGGCTCCGTGCCCTCTGCGCCGAACTTTTAATCGATTTGAGCATGAAATATCCGGGCTAACGGCGCAGCGGCGGTGTAATCCCTACCAACCGGTTACTCCGGTAAAGCCCCTACGGCAATGTGCTGGCAATACCACGACGGAACGTTGCAATTTCGTCACAAATGATTGCTTCCACACAAACAAATCATCCTCTCGCCAGCAGCAAGTCGGGAAACCGTGGCCCCGCCCCGGTCGAGCTCGCCACGGCCAAGCTGAAGTCCGCCGGATTGCGCATCACCCAGCCGCGCATCGCCATTCTCGCCGCCCTCAACAAATGCTCCGCCCCGACGAGCATCGAGCAGTTGCACACGGAGCTCGGATCCGGCACCTGCGATCTCGTGACCGTTTACCGCTGCATGGCCGCCTTCGAAGACATCGGGCTCGTCCGGCGCGCGTTTTTCCACAACGGCACCGCGCTCTACGAAATCAATCTCGGCCAGCCCACCCGCTATCACGTCGTCTGCAAAGCCACCGATCGTGTGGAGGAACTGGACGCCGAAACCTCGGCCGAACTCAACCGCACGCTGACCGAGATCGAAGCCAAGCTTCACGCCCGCGGTTTCGCCGAACTCGGGCACATCGTCGAGTTTTTCGGCGTATCGCCCCAGGCCGGGCGCACCGGCGGCCTCGCCGCGCAGTCGACGAGCCTCGCCCGCTGACGGGCGCTGCGCTTTGCCTCCACGTTTTTCGGCGCGGGCCTCGGCCCGCGCTTTTTTTCGCCCTCACCGGGCGCTGCCGCCCAGCCGGATCCGCGGATCCAGCCACAGCAACAGCAAATCGCTCACGAGCGTGCCCACGACGCCCAGCAGGCTGAGAACCATCAGCATCGAGCCCGCGAGATAGACGTCCTCGGCGAGGAGCGCATCAAGGAGCGTGGGACCGATCATCGGCAAACTGAGCACCATGGCGACGATGGCTCCGCCCGACACCAGCTGCGGAAACAACCCGCCGAGCCCGGAAACAAACGGGTTGAGCGCGAGCCGCACCGGATATTTGAGCAGCAGCCGCACGGGGCGGACGCCCTTGGCGCGGGCGGTCGTGACGTAGGGTTTCTTCAATTCGTCGAGGAGATTGGCGCGCATCACCCGGATCATGCCGGCGGCGGAACCAAACCCCAGCACGACCACCGGCAGCCAGAGGTGCTGCACGAGATCCACGAACTTCGCCCAATTCCATCCGGGCATCGTGGCGAACTCCGGAGAAAACAGGCCCGAGATATTCAGGCCAAACCAGCGCTTCGCCAAATACATCATCACGAGCGCGAGCAGAAACGACGGCACCGACATGCCCAGGAAGCCGAGGAACGTGAGCACGTAATCGCCGCCGGAATACTGGCGGACGGCGGAATAAATCCCCGTCGGCAGCGCGAAGGCCCACGTGAACAACACGGTGGCCACCGACACCAGCACCGTCAGCACGATGCGGTCGCCGATCACGTCGCTCACCGGTTTTTCGTGCTCCATCGAAAGTCCGAGATTGCCCTGCAACAGGCCGGTGTCGCCGACGGCGAAGGTCGTGAACCACACGAAGCCCATCCAGTGCGCGTAGCGCAGCGCCATCGGCTCATCCAGGCGGAACCCCTTCCGCAAATCGGCGGCCAACTCGTCGGTGCTCCGGGTGCCTTCCATTTCGAGCCGCGCAATGCGCATCTCGGCAAAATCCCCGGGCGGCAGCTGCACCAGCGTGAAAACGATCACCGACACCACCAGCATCGTCGGAACCATCAGCAGCAGCCGCCGGCCGATCAAGGGATGCCGGACGGCGACGAGCACCAGTCCGACCGCCGCGCCGAGCCCGAGCAGCCACCGCACCAGCGTGGCCAACGCGCCGGGCGGCGGCGCCGCGGCATCGTCCTCGAGGGCCGACACCGAGTTGGGCGCCGGCGTCACCGCCAGGATGGCCTGTTTCGTCTGCGCGTAGGCGGATGGCTCGTTCACCGGTTGGTCCCAGAAATACGTTTCGATGCCGGTGTTGGCGGGCGACTGGACGTTGGCGCCGAAGAGCGACACGCGCGGGACGTTGCGGAAACCGTTTTTCACCACCACCAGCTGCGGGGGCGGCGTGGATACGCTGATGGTCCACACGTTGTCCGCGGCGATTTCCTCGATCTCGTTGAAGCGCGCGATGCGCGCCGCCTCCGACGGCTGGCGGTTCGCGTCCTCGAGCAGTTCCATGGCGCGGCGCAGCGGATGGCCCGCGGGCGGGGCGATCGCGTTGGGCCGGCGGGCCGCGGGATCGTTGTGCAGGCCACCGTATTGATACCAGGTGCCGTAGCCCGGCGCAAAAAACGACTCGAAATACGTCGGGACAAAATTGCGCGCCTCGACGAGCGGATAGAATTCGCTCTCGCCCGTCCACACCGTGAAATCGTGCTCGTAGGTGAGTTTCTCCTGCTCGAACAGCCGCCGCGCCCGGTTGCGCAACCGCGACCGCACCCCGACCGCCGCCCAGTCGTCGGCGACAAACTGCGCCGGTCCCTGCACCGTGTAGTCGGTGAGATTCAGCACAAACGTCATGCGCGTGCCGTCGGGAAACGTGCGGTAGCCCTCCCGGTCGCGCTGCGTGAGGCCGAGCTCGTCGAGCAGGCGGTTGGCCCGCCCGGGATCGAAGTCGGTGAACGAATGGTAGAGCCGCGCGTTGTGGTAGGGCGATTCCGGCGGCGGGGCGATCTGCGCGGGTTCGGTCTGGCCGTTGAATTCGGCGTGGATGATGTCGCGGCGGTTGATCGCGAGCGACAGCGCCTGCCGGAAACGCGCCTCGTTCAGCAACGCATGTTTCAACGCAGTCTCCGGCCGGGCGGGATCCGTCCGGCGGTTGAGATTGGGAAACAGGGTGAACAGCGACTGCGTGCTCGGTTTCCAATGGTAGACCGCATAACCGTTCCGCGCGGCCCCGCCGAGGAGCATGATGTGGTCCTCATAGCGGATATGCCGTTCCTGCATCGACGGCTCGCCGTTCGCCGCAGCCACGCCGATGAGGTTGTTCGTTTTCACGTCCATCACCAGCCGGTCGAGGTAGGGCAACTGCTTCCCGCGGGGGTCGACCGCATAGTAGTAGGCGTTGCGCACGAACGTCTGGGTCGAAGCGGGCTGGTAGGTCCGCAGCACCCACGGCCAGAGCCGGGGATGCTCCGGATTCAGATAGTGCTTCATTTTCTTGTAGACCGCCACGGGGCTCGAAAGCTTGAGCGCCGCCATCGAGGTCCGGATGAGTTCCTGATCGCCGAGCACCGGATGGTATTTCCGCAGATAGTGCGCGGGCACGAGATGGTCCGTGTAATCCTCGTAGTTCATTCCCGTGGTCGCGAGCCGCTCCAAAAACAACGGGTTCGGCTGGTCGAACAGGAAGCGCACGCCAAACTCGCCCGCCTTTTCCACGCGACCGAGGGTTCCGCCCGCCCGCAGGAAACGCGGCTGCGGGCTGAAGTAGCGCACCTCGTTTTCATACCAATAGACCAGGTCGTCGCTCGTGAACGGCTGCCCGTCCGACCACCGCACGCCCCGGCGCAACGTAAAGGTGAAAACCCGGAAGTCCGCCGAGATCTCCCAGCCCTTCGCGAGGTGGGGCACCAACGGATACCCCTGCGGCGACCAGCGCACGAGGCTCGCGCCCGACATCCGCCAATAGATCGTGCTCATGTCCGTGATCGAATTCACGAGCCGATACCACGCGCCGCCATAACGGCCGACCCCGTCGACGCCCTCCAGCACCACCGGCTCCGGGCCGACCCGCTCGGCGACCGGCGGGAGCCGACCCTCGCGCACCAACTCCGCCAGCACCGGAGCCTCGGCCTTCGGCCACCAGCCCCCGCGCGCCCCGGCCGCATAATCCACCGTCTGCGTGATCACCGTCGGCTGGGCGAGATCGAGCAGTTTCGCATTGTGGCGCGCGGCCTCCACCGCCGCGAGTTCCGCCGGAGGCGGCGCCGCCGGCGGGGTCGTCACGTCGGGCCGCAGCGACAGACCAAACGCGTAAAGCAGCCCGGTGAAGCCGAGCGCTGCAGCGACGAACCCGGCGACGATAACCCAAAGACGTTTTCTCACGGTGTGGTCAGGGCCGAAACCGAATCCGCGCCGTCGGCGAACGCAACGCTCTTCGCCGCCCGCCGCCCGCCCCGCGTCACGGCGAGTCGGCTCAGCACGAGTCTGCGACGGAGCGCTGGCGCGCGCCGTGCCGCCGGGTTGCCCGGCACGCCGGGGCGGGCGCGCGCGCGGATCAAAGAAAAATGACGGCCCATCCCCCCAAACCCCAAGGCCTGCGCCGAGCAGTCTCGGGCAAGCGAAAGAATCCGCTGCTTACGGGAGGCTTTTCGGGTGGATGCAGGAACTTACACGGGCGGCGCCGGCGCGCCGTCTCCGCCCGGCGCGCCGCGGCGTTCTGTCCAGGGTAACGGCCTGTTCCCCGTTGGCTTGGCCCTTCCGGCCTCAGTTTGCGCGCCCGGGTGTCCTCTCCGTGCGCGGTTCATTTGCTCGGATCAAGCCGTTGCCGGCCGTCGATCCAGCCTCACCACACATTACATTGCCTTACCCCATCATTTGAGCCTATATAGACGCATGGATCCCACTCATGATTCACTAAAGTCGACGGAAAATTATCCGCCGCCCCGGAACGCCGGGAGGACTAATTATCAGGAACTCCAAACCAACTTTGGCCGTTGGCTCATGGTCTCATCCGAAGCAGAAATTGCCGCTGAAGTTGTCAGTGCCGCTGCTAAAGTTGCGGCCGAAGTCGTTGAGAGCTCCACACGAGTTGCGGCCGAAGTTGTCGCAGTCGCCGCCCAAGTCGCCGCCGCCCACGTCGCCGCTCAAGTCGCCGCCGCCCAAGCCGTCGCCGACGAAGTAAAAAAGGCCATCGCCAGGCTCGAAAACAGAACAGCCACTGTAAGCGTTGAAGTGGCCGAATCCAAACTTGCCGAAGCGACCATCGCGGCTGCACGTTCCAAAAATGTTTCCGAGGAGGCTGCAAAACGCATCTTGGCCACCGCCGCCGAAGTCGCCGCCGCCAACGTCGCGGTCGCGGCGAAAGTCGCCGCCGAAGTTGTCGCGGTCGCCGCGAGGGTGGCCGAGCTCAAAGCGAAATTGCAGGAACAGCGCGACTGACACGCGCTGGCCGCCGCACCAACAAAATCGGGTCACTCCAAAGCGAGTTCGACCTTCAACCTGGGCATGGACCCGTGTGCCCACGCGTCCCATTGCCAACCTCCTGCAGCGGCTGCTAGAGCGACCGACTTCTCTATATCGATCACCTTCAGTTTGAGGCGTGGGTGGCGGTCGATCATGCAGGGGATGCGGTTGCGGATCATCGTGCGCCCGCGGGTCAGCCAGAGGCGCTGGCGGACGACGTTCTTGTGTTGCGCACGTCGCGCGACGGTACGCGGACGCGCGCCGCAAAATCGCCGCGCAAGCGCGCGGCGAGAGCTTGGGCGTCGATGCGGTCGTTCTTGATCTACGCGTCCGCGCTGATGCGGTTCTTCGCCGGATGCGAGAGCACCACCCTGGCGACGCCGGCCGCGTCTTCGAGCACGTTGGAGCGCACGCCCCAGTTCCAGCAGGCTTCGATGACAACTTCGCTGGGCGTGCCGAGCTTTTGAAGTCGGCGGCAAAAGCCGCGGGGACGTTGCCGTCGATCCGCGCCTCGTGGAGCTTCTGGCCCTGCGCGTCGAGCGTGCCGGCCACCGAGTAACGTTTGGGCGAGTCAACTCCGGTATAGATCATGGCGCTCGCCAGTCTACCCCCGCGCCACTCGCGCAGGGGCTATCCCGACTTGCCGCTCATGTTACCGGTCCCTGTTCGACCGTCCTGCCGGCTTCGTGGTGGCGGCGAGCGCCAGCGAGCCGAGTCGCGCACCAAAATGAGGCCGGGGAGCGGCGGGTCGGCGGTGGCGGTTCGGCGGGCGGACGGCGCGCAAACGGCCGTCCGCCGCGCGGCCTGGGCGTGGTGCGAGCGGTGAGGAATGCTGGCCGGATCCTTCGGGGACGGTTCGAGGACGGTTCGAGGACGATTCGAGGACGATTCGAGGACGGCGTGGCGGCGGAAGCGCCGTCAGACCACGCCGGCGACCCCGGCGCTGGCGCGGAGCCTGGCGCTGGGCGAGCGCGCCCGGAGGGTGCCCGGGGTCGGGCCGGGCCGCGGCGTCCCGCTGGAGCGTGGAACCAGTTTGTTTGCACGGATTCATGGCGAAACCTTGCTGGGGCGTTCACCTGAACCCGACCCGGCAGAGAGCCGGGCCATCGCAGGTGCAAGCGCACCCTCACCGATTCCGGCCTCCACGCGTTAATCGTTAAGTTCGATGCGACCATCGCCAATATCGATGCGCGGCCAGGGAGTGCCCGCCCCCTCCGTTCCGGTTCTTCTCCCCTGCGGCGCGCCACGATCGGATCTGTCGGGCGCGGCGGCACATGCCCGCTCGCATCCAGCAGCCGGCGTTGCGCGGCCAGTTCCTCCAACGGGAGCGGGAACGACACATGGCCCGCCGAATTCGAATTGGACGACCGCGGCGCTGGGGCGCGGCGGCGTACCATGCCCGGCAAATCACGCCCGGTGGCCCCGTGGCGACGGGCGGTATTTCCCCGCCCCCGCCGCCACGGATGGGAGTCAGGCCACCGGTCAAGACCGCAGCCCATCGCTGGGCGCCGACCGATGCACGCTCCGCCGATTCTCGCCGTCGGAATCGTCTCACCGCTTGTCTCCGCAAAGCTAAAGGGACTCGCGCGCAGGCGGCTTTTCACCACGGGGCGGAGGGAACGTGAGGCGGGAGGTCTGGCGACGGCACCCGGGCGCAGCTCACTTTCCTGCAAGCGCCATCCGAGCTGGGCCGGCCGCTCCGCGGGCGGCGGCTCGCAGGTCGTGGCGTGACGCGTTGAGCCGCACGCGGAGGGCACCGCCCAACCCGGGGAAACTGAGATGGCGACGGCGCGCGCGGCAGACGAACATCGGCCCAGGGTTTCCTCGCCGGACGATCCGCTTCCCAGCATGCTTGCCAATCCGCGTGCAACGGCCGACCCTTCGGGCTTTCGCCATGACCTCCCCCATGTCTCGCCGCACCGCCCTCCGTTCGATCGCCGGCGTCGCCGCCGTCGCCGCCCTCCCGCGCCCCCGCGCCGCCGAGCCCGCCGCCACATCCGCCCCCGCTGCGCCCGCCCCCGGCGGCGAAATCCGCCAGTCGGCCTGCAAATGGTGCTGGCCGAAAATCGACCTCGAGACCTTCGCCGCCGCCGGCAAGGCCATGGGCCTCGTCGCGATCGACCTGCTCCAGCCGGAAGATTTTCCCACACTCAAAAAGCACGGGCTCCTCTGCTCCATGGTCAGCAACCCCACCGCGAAGACTCCGCAGGGCGTCACCGTCGGCGGCATCGGCAAAGCGTTCAACCGCCTCGAGCACCACGACACGCTGGTGGAGATCTACACGAAGCGCATCGGCGAAGTCGCCGATGCCGGTTATACGAACCTCATCTGTTTCTCCGGCAACCGCGAGAAGCTCGACGACCAGCAGGGCCTCGAAAATTGCGCCATCGGACTCAAGCGCCTCATGAGCCTCGCGGAAAAACGCGGCGTCACCCTCGTCATGGAGCTCCTCAACTCGAAGGTGAACCACAAGGACTACATGTGCGACCACACCGCGTGGGGCGTCGAACTCGCCAAGCGCATCGGCTCAGAGCGCTTTAAACTGCTCTACGACATCTACCACATGCAGATCATGGAAGGGGACGTCATCCGCACGCTGAAGGACAACGCCGCCTACATCGGCCACTACCACACCGCCGGCAATCCCGGGCGCAACGAGTTCGAGGCGCAGGACCAGCAGGAACTCAACTACGCGCCCATCATGCGCGCGATCAAGTCCACCGGCTTCAAGGGCTTCGTCGGCCAGGAATTCCTGCCGAAGCGCGACCCGCTGACCTCGCTCCGCGAGGCCGTGAAGTTGTGCAACGTGTGAAGCTCGACCCGACCTTCAAAAAACTCCTGCGCTTCGGCCTCATCGGCATCGGCGCGCTGACGGTCGCTTCCGCGGTCGTCAACCTGATCGCGGCCGGGCAGCTGATCGAGGCCGCCGAGGAGCAGTCCCTCGGCATCACGCGCAACGAATTCATGCTCACCTACGGTGTGGTCCTCGCCGGCGGGGTCGCGCTGGTTGTCGCCGGCCTTGGCTGGCGGAAATAGCCGCCGGCGCTCAGGCGTCGAGCCGGTAACCCACGCCGTGCACCGTCAGAATCGTCCGCGGCTCATCCGGCACCGCCTCGACCTTTTTGCGCAGTTGCGCCACATGCTGGTCGAGCGTGCGCGTGGTGCCGAAGTAGCCGACGCCCCACACCGCATTGAGCAACGCATCCCGGGTCAGCACTTCACCCGGATGCGCCGCGAACACCTCGGCGAGCCGCAGCTCGCGCGCCGTGAGGTCGCTCGTGCGCCCCGCAACCGTCGCCGTAAATTTCCGGCGGTCGATTTCCGCCGCCCCCATCCGGAACACCGGCGGCAACACCGCCGCCGCGCCCCCCTGCTCCGCCGCCGTCGTCCGGGAGCGGCGCAACAGCGCCTCCACCCGCGCCAGCAGCTCGTGCACCCCGAACGGTTTCGTCACATAGTCGTCCGCCCCAATTTTCAACCCGACCACTTTGTCGATTTCCTCGCCCTTCGCGGTGAGGAACAAAATCGGGACCCGGGCGCCCTGCGCCCGCAGCGCCCGGCACACCTCATAGCCGCTGGCCTTGGGCATCATCACATCCAGGATCACGAGGCCGAATTTCTCCTGGGGAAATAGCTTGAGCGCCTGCGCCCCGTCGCCCGCCGCGGTCACGCCGTAGCCTTCGCTCTCCAGGGTGGCGACGAGTCCGAGGCGGATGTTCGGATCGTCCTCGGCGAGGAGAATTTTGGCCGTCATGGGAGTTCAACGACAAACACCGCGCCCCCGCCCGGGCGCGGCTCGTAACGCAACTCGCCGCCCAGGCCGCGCGCCAGTTGCCGCGCGATGCTGAGCCCCAGCCCCGCGCCGCTTTTCTCGGCGGTCAGCGTGTCGTCGACACGGTGAAATTTTTCGAAGATCCGCTCGCGGTGCCCCGCGGGCACGCCCGGCCCCCGGTCGAGCACCGCCAGCGCGACGCCGCCCGCCGGGCGGGCCCCCAGCGCCACCGTCACCTCGCCGCCCCCGGCCGCGTATTTGCACGCGTTGTCGAGCAGGTTAATGACGATCTGTTCGAGCGCATCGCGGTCGGTCGTGACCGACAGGACGGTCGCGGGCAGGTCCCGCCGCAGGGTCAGGCCCGCCTCCGCCACGCGCGGGCCGTGGGTGTCGAGCAGCCGCGTCACCTCGGCCGTGAGGTCGAGCGGCTCGCGGGCAAATTTCTTCTGCCCCTGCTCGAGCCGGCTGAAATCCAGCGCGTTGTTCACGAGGCGGGCGAGCCGCTGGGTTTCCCGCGCGATCGTCCGCAAATAGTCGCCGCCCTGCGCGGCGTCGCGCACGCGGCCCTGCTCGAGCAACTCGGCATAGAGCCGGATGGTCGTGAGCGGCGTCTTGAATTCATGGGAAACGTTGGCGACGAACGAGGTTTTTTGCGCCGCCTCTTCCTCGCTCCGCCGGGCCTGCCTCAGCAGCAGTGATCCCCCGGCCAGAATCGCCGCGACCAAAATCGCCACGAGCAGCACACTGATCCCCAAAAACCCCGTCCCGGCGGATTCCCGGGCCATCGGCCGCAAATAGGCCGACACCTCCCAGTCCGGCAGCAGCCCACTCGCCAACGGCACGCGCACGAGGGCCGCGCCGCCGCTGGGCACGGCTCCCGCCTGATGGAGCACACGCCCCTGGCCGTCACGCAACGCATAGCCTTCGCCGCCGCCGGGGGCCGCCGGCAACGCGCCGCCGAGGCGACCCACGAGCGCCGCGACATCGATCTCCACGCCGCGGATTTCGCCGCGTCCGCCCGGCTGCAGCCAACCGAAAAGATGCAACCGCCCGTCCACGTTGGCCGGCACCCAACCGCTCCGGTCACCCGCTGCGACGTCCTTCTTCGCCACCGCCGGAAGCGCGGCCAGCTTCGCGGAGCTCGCCTCCAGGCGGGACTCCAGGGACGAACTGGCCGGCGCCCCACTGCGCGGCTCCGGCGCGCGCGGGGACGTCGAGGCGAGCCCATCCGCTTCAACCGCTGGCTGGCGTGTCCGGTCGCCCTCGCCCACGGACGCTTCGGCCGACCGGCCGGACGGCGCAGCGGCCGCCGGTGCGGCGCGGTTCCCCGAGGCATTGCTGGCCTTGAACAACTCCTGCACATCGCGACGCGCCGATTGAACCTGCGCCACATTGGCCGCGACGTCCTTCCGCCCGGCCGCCTCCGCCAAAGATTGCTCCTGTTCCTTTTTTTGCGGCGCAGCGGTCGGCGCGAGCGCCGCCAGCGTCCACGGCGGACGCGGCCCGACGTGTTGGCCGAATCGCCGCAAAAAGCCCCGCGTTTCTTCTCCCGCCGTTCTGGCGTCCGGCCAGAGCACCGCGCCGTCGACGGACGCGCGGAACGCGGCCCGCACCAGCGGATTCGTTTTGGGCCATTGTTCGAGAAACCGGTCGAGACTCGCCGCCGGCTCGGCGGCGAGCACATCGAGGAGCCCCGTCTGCACGTCGCCGACCAGGAGTTCCACATTTTCCACGACGAGCCGAGCCCGCGCGGCAATCGCCGCCCGCCCCGCCTCGTCGGCCGAGGCCACCCGTTCCGCCAAGCGCACCTGCTCCCGCCGCAGGAGCAACAGGGCCCCCGTCCCCACCGCCAACGTCGGCACCAGGAGCAACAGCCAGTAGAGAAAAATGCGGCGCGAGGGAGCGGGCACGACCGGAGCTTGGCCGCAGGGATGCAGGGAAGTCAAAGGGGCCGTGGGCCGAAACTCAGGGCCGGACATAGGTCGACGAGCCCGCCGCCTGCTGGCTTCTCGCCTGCGCGGCATCCGCCCGGTACGCCTTGCGCCCTTCGTTGCTCAAACCGTCCCGCTCCAGGCGATCGGCCTCCTTCTTATTGCTCGCCGACAGTTCCGCCACCGCGGCATTGGCGTAGACGCTCGCCATTTTTTCCAACTCGACGGTGCGCGCCCGTAGCTGCCGCGCGGCCTCGTCCCGGCGGTTCGAATCGACCAACCCCACGGCCTGATCCTTGGCCTCCGCGGTCACATTCACCGCATAGTCGGTCTGGACCTGGCGATTGGCGGAGGCGACGACCTCGCGTTCGACCGCGGTAAAGCGCGCCGCGCCCCGGGCCGTGACGTTCACGGAGCGCTGCGTGAGCGCGTCCTCGAAAACCACCGTGGCGGAGGCCACTTCGCGTTCCTCGCCGGCGTGCGTCGCCGCGACCTCGACCTCGACCAGCGCAAACTTCTCCTGTCCGCCGTAGAGTTGGTTCAGTTCGAACTCGGCCCGCTGCCCGCGGATCGCGCCTTCGCGGCCGACAAACGCCAGCGGACGCACGCCCACCGGAAACTCGACCGTGACGACCACGCGGCGTGCGACGACGTTGAGCACATCGCCGAGCTCGGCATTGAAAATGGCCGGCAAGTCGCGACTGGAAGAAACGAAGTAGGTGTTGCCATCGCTCCTGCGGGCGAGCCGCGTCATCAGGTCCTCGTTGTAATCGAGACCCACCCCGACGGTGCTGACCGAGATGCGTTCGCGCCCCAGCGACGCGCCGAGCCGGGCAAAATCGTCGGGCGAACTCGGCCCGTTGTTCGCGAGGCCGTCGGAGAGCAAAACGAGCCGGTGCGTGTAGCGGCGGTCTTCGAGGTGCTTGCGCAGCTCGGCGGCCCCCTGCGTGACTCCGGCATAAATCGCGGTGTTGCCCCGGGCCACGATGGAGCGGATGCGCGCCTCAATCGTGCGGCAATCGCCGACGCGGGTCGCGGGGACCAGCGTCTCGACCTCGTGGTCGAACGTCACGAGCGAGAACACATCGTCCGGCCCGAGCCGACGCACGGCCTCGATGGCGGCGGCTTTCGCGTGGTGGATTTTCTCGCCGTTCATCGAGCCGGAGCGGTCGATGACCAGGGTGAGGTTGACCGGCGGCCGCGCCTCGGAGCGCGGCAGGCGCAGCCCGTCGAGGGCGATCTTGATCACGGCGCGCTCGGTGCGGTCGGCCGAAAGGACCGGCCGGTCGAGTTCGATGCGCAGCCGCACGGCCTCGGACGAAGATTTGGCGCAGGCGGAAAGCGGAGCAAGCGACACCGCGCCGAGGAGCGCAGCCGCGAAAACCGGCAGGAACGAGAGGAGGTTTTGTTTCATGGTGAGTCCGGAATTGGACAGACCCAGTGAACCACAAAACTCCGCGCAGGTTGTCAGCGCGCGGTCAGCCGATTGTCAGGGAAATGTCAGGTCCGGCCCCCGAGCGCGGCTGCGGCGGCCTGCATGACGTCGGCAAACGGCGTCTCCACCGCCGAGCCGAAGCGGGGATGGCGTGTGAGCTTCGCCGCGGCGAGCGCCGGCGAGGAAATCCCGCACAGCAACCGCGCCATTTGCCGCGCGCTGCCCAAGGCGCGGGGCTGCGCAGTCTGCAGGGCCCGAAGCTCCTCCCCCGAACCGCTGAACTCACCGGAGGCGCGCACCAGCCGGGCCGGCGCGTCGCCCGCGCACGGCCCACAGTGCCCGCAGTCGCGGCCGTGGTCCTCGCCGAAATACGCGAGCAGCCGGCGCACGAGACAGCCTGCCCCTCCGACCAGTGCGGCAACCGCGGCGACGCGCGCGATGTCGCTGCTCTCCCGCGCGGCGAAGCGCCGGCGCAATTCCTGCCACACGGCCGTGAGATCATCCGGCACTCGCACGACCCGGTAGCCCTGCCGCACGCCCGCCACCTGCAGCTCGAGGTCGCCCTTCTCCTCCAGGAAAACCAGCGCCTTGACGACGCGGTCGCGCTCGCCACCGAGCGCCGCCACCACCTCGGCCAGCACGACGGAGTGCCACACGCGGCCCACCTTCGCGAACGCGAAAAGTTTTTCGAGAAACGCGCGGCGCTCGGCATCGAAACGCGCCAGAATTTCGGCCGCCGGGCGCCGGAACTTCCACTGGTAGGTCGTGTAGAACGGCGCGGTCGCCGCGATCAGGCCGTCGAGTTCGAGATAGGTCAGCGCGGTGGCAACGACGAGTTGGCGGATGTCGTGCCGGGCGGACAGTTCGTAGGCAGAGACGTCGAACGCGGCGCCGGCCGGGCGTCCGGCGAGCAGTTCCTCGAGGAGGTCGCGCAGCGCCTCGGGCGTGGGCGTGTCGCCGTAGGTGAAATTCTCCAACACGGTCAGGTCCTCCGCCGCCGCGAGAATCTCACAGTGCGCCGGTGCCCCGTCGCGGCCGGCACGGCCGATTTCCTGCGCGTAGTTTTCGACGCTCTTCGGGAGGTTGTAGTGAAAAACCGCGCGGATGTTCGCCTTGTCGATGCCCATCCCGAACGCGATGGTCGCGACGACGATGGCGTTATCCGCG
>JBIKOK010000021.1:0-53301 GCA_044358025.1 Opitutaceae bacterium | reverse complement strand
CGACCAGCCGACCCTCGTATCCGTCAAACGCACGAGCCTCCGCCTCCGCAATCCCGCCAACGCGCCCGACGCCGCCGAGCGCCTCGCCCTCGATCACGTCGCGAAACTCGTCGCCGCCGGCCAGCCGCCGCCACCCGTCCTCGTCCAGCGTATCCAACCTTCCGGCACCGCGAAACCCGAGTGGCGCGTCTACCGTCCCATCGCCACGAAGGCCGAGTGCCTCGTCTGTCACGGCGATCCCGCCACCCAATCGCCCGCGCTCCGCGCCGCGCTGCAAACCCGCTATCCCACCGACGCCGCCACCGGCTACGCCGCCGACCAATGGCGCGGCCTCTTCCGCGTCACGATCGCCCCGGCCCCAGCTCCGTCCGCCCGCCCATGAAACTCCCACCCGCCCGCGCGTTGAAATGGCTGCTGCTCCCCGCGGTCGCCGCCGTCGCCATTTACTGGTTACGCTTCGCCCCGGTGCCCGGCGTCGCCCACACCGTCGCCACCGCCGATGTCATCGGTGAAACCATGGGCACCGGCACGCTCGAAGCGCGCCTCGCCGCCTCGATCGGCCCGCGCATCACCGGCCGCCTCACCGCGGTGAACGTCGATCAGGGCGACCGCGTCACCGCCGGCCAGCTCCTCGCCACGCTCGACGATGCCGAGGCCCGCCGCCACCTCGAAGCCGCCGAGGCCGCCCGCGCCTCCGCCGCCGCGACCGTCGCTCGCGTCCGCACCGACGAAGCCCGCGCCCAGGCCGTGCTCAATCGCGCGCGCCTCGATCACACCCGCGCCGTCTCGCTCGTCGAAAGCCGCAGCGCCGCCGAATCCGACCGCGACAAAGCCCTCGAACAACTCCGCATCGCCGAAGCCGATCTCGCCCGCGGCCGCGCCGCCATCGCCGAAGCCGTGCAAGCCCAGGCCACCGCCGAAAGTCAGGTCGCGCTCCAAAAGGAATTCCTCGCCCACACGCGCCTCGTCGCACCCTTCGCCGGCCTCATCGTCCGCCGCGACCGCCATCCCGGCGACGTCGTCAACCCTGGCGCCACCGTCCTTCACCTCGTCGCCACCGAAGAACTCTGGGTCTCCGCGTGGGTCGACGAGACCGCCAGCGCCGCCCTCGCGCCCGACCAGCCCGCTCGTGTGGTTTTCCGATCCGCCTCCGACACTGCGTTCCCCGGCCGCGTCGCGCGCCTCGGCCGCGAGACCGACCGCGAGACACGCGAGTTCCTCGTCGATGTCCGCGTCGAGCGTTTGCCCGCCAATTGGACCATCGGCCAACGCGCCGAAGTTTTCATCGAGACCGGCAAACGCCCCGGCGTGCTCGCGCTCCCCGCCGCGTTCATCGTCCACCGCGATGGGGTCGCCGGCACGTGGATACTCCGCTCGGGCCGCGCGCAGTGGCAGCCGCTCACTCTCGGTCTCCGCGGCGCGGGACTCGTCGAAATTCGCTCCGGCCTCACCGCCGGCGACCGCGTCGTGCGCGCTACCGCCCCCGGCACCTCGCTCGACGGACGCCGCGTTTCCTCGCCGTGAATCTCGCCGTCGAAGACATCCGGCACAACGTCGGCCGCTTCGCACTCACCGCGACGGGCATCGGCCTGCTGCTGATGCTCGTCCTCGGCATGGGCGGCATCTACGGCGGCCTCGTCCACGAAGCCACGCTCCTCATCGACCGCCTCGAAGCCGATCTCTGGGTCGTGCAACACGGCACGCGCGGTCCTTTCGCGGAAATCTCCCGCGTGCCCGCCACCCTCGCGCCGCGCCTCGAAGCGCTCCCGGGTGTCGCCTCCGCGCGGCGCTTCGTTTTCCACACCGTGCAACGCGAACGCGCCGGCAAGCCGTGGCGTTTTTCTGTCATGGGCCTCGATTGGCCCGGCGATCGCGGCGAAGCGCTCCCGCTCGTCGCGGGCCGTCCGCTCGCCCAAGCCCGCTTCGAACTCATCGCCGACCGCGCGCTCGGCCTCCCGCTCGGTGAAAAAATCCGCCTCGGCAAAGACACCTACACCGTTGTCGGCCTCACGCGCGGCATGACCTCCTCCGCCGGCGATCCCATGACGTTCTTCACGCTCCGCGATGCGCAGGCCGTGCAGTTCGATCTCCCCGGCGAGGCCCTCCGCCTCGAACGCGCCGCGCGCCAGGCACGCACCGCCGCCGTCGATCTCGGCCGTCAACAACCCGCGCTTCTCGAGCGCGCCGGCAGTCCCTCCGCTGCGCTGCCCGTGCTCGGTCCGCCCACCGTGAGCGCCGTGCTCATCACCGTCGCACCCGGCACCGACGTCGCGGCCCTCGCGAAAACCATCGGCGGCTGGCCCGATGTTTCTGTCTACACGCGCGGCGAGCAACGCGACCTGCTCCTCCTCGGCAACGTCGATCGCGCCCGCCGCCAACTCGGCCTCTTCCGCGCCATCCTCGTCTTCGTCTCCGCCATCATCATGGCGCTGATCATCTACACGCTCACCTTGGACAAGGCCCACGACATCGCGATGCTCAAGCTCATCGGCGCCCGCAACCGCGTCATCGTCGGCCTCATTCTCCAGCAAGCCCTCGTCCTCGGCGCCGTCGGCTACGGCATCGCGTCGGTGCTCGGCCAGTGGATCTTCCCCGTCTTCCCGCGCCTCGTGCTCGTCACGAGCGCTGATCGCCTGCTCCTCGCCGGCATCGTCCTCTTCATCTCCGTCGCCGCGAGCGGCCTCGGCATCTGGAAAGCCCTGCGCATCCAGCCCAACATCGTCCTCTCGTGAACACCGCCGCTCCCACCGCCCCCGACCACGACCTCGCCGCGCGCGTCGACGACCTCACGAAAATCTACGGCAGCGGCAACACCGAGGTCGTCGCCGTGAAAAACGCGAGTTTCACCGTCGCCCGGGGCGAAGTCGTCGCGCTCCTCGGTCCCAGCGGCTCCGGCAAATCCACGCTGCTCACCGCCGTCGGCCTCATCAACCCTGCCACCTCCGGTCGCATCGCCATCGCCGGCCAACCCGTGATGGACGGCCCGCGCGCCCTCGTGGACCTCCGCGCGTTTCGCCGCCACCACCTCGGTTTCGTTTTCCAAAAGGCGAACCTCATCCCGTTTCTCACCGCGCGCCAAAACGTCCAGGTTGCCCTTGAGATCAACGATGTCGCGCCCCGCGACGCCCGCACGCGCGCCGACGAATTGCTCGCCTACCTCGGCCTCGGCGACCGCCTCGAAAATCTGCCCTACATGCTCTCCGGCGGACAACAGCAGCGCGTCGCCATCGCCCGTGCACTCGCGAATCGCCCCGGCCTCGTCCTCGCCGACGAACCCACCGCCGCGCTCGACGGTCGCCTCGGCCGTCAGGTGATGGACCTCTTCCGCCGCGTCGCCCACGAGCAACGCGCCGGCATCATCGTCGTCACCCACGACCACCGTGCCCTCGACGTCTTTGACCGCGTCTTCGAAATGGAAGACGGCCTCCTCCGCGCCCACGCCGCCTAATTTTTTTCATGTCCTACGAACTCTCCGATTTCCAAACCGACGTCCTCGACCGCAGCCAGCGCACACCGGTGCTCGTCGACTTCTGGGCCGCGTGGTGCGGGCCGTGCAAGATGCTCGGACCCGTCCTCGAAAAACTCGCCGCCGAGGCCGCCGGCCGTTGGGTGCTCGTGAAGATCGACACCGAGGCGCACCCCGATCTCGCCGCCCAGTTTCAGATCCGCGGTATTCCCCACTGCAAACTCTTCCACCACGGCAGCGTCGTCGCGGAGTTGTCCGGGGCCGTCCCCGAACCGCAGCTGCGCGCGTGGCTCGCCGAACATCTCCCGACGCCGAAGCGCGAAACGATGGCCCGCGCCCGCGAGCTCCTCCGCGCCGGGCACGCCGCCGCGGCCGCCGCCCTCCTGCGGCCGCTCGCCGCCACCGAGCCCGCCGACCACGAACTGGCCGTCCTCGCGGCCCGCGCGCTGGTGTTTTCCGACCCCGCGGCCGCGCTCGCACTCCTCGCCCCGCTCCCGCCCGCTTCACCGTGGAGCGACGGAGCCGCCCTCGTACAAATCCTCGCGGCCGCCTTCCAGGCCATCGCCGTCCCCGAGCGCCTGCCCGATACTCCGTTGCGCGCCCGCTACCTCGCCGCCCTCGCCCAACTCCGTCGCGAATCCTTCGACGCCGGCCTCACCGAACTCCTTGCGGTCCTCACCGAGAAACCCAGCTACGACAACGGTCAGGCGAAGGCCCTTGGCGCCGCCCTGTTCCGCCACCTCGGCCTACGCCACCCGGTCTCCGAAAAATTCTCCCGCGCCTTCAGCATGGCCGTCAACGTCTGACCCGCCGCCCCCGCGGATTTGCCCCATCACCCCTCGCGTCCTCGCCCGTTTCCGCTCCCTCTTCTCCTTATGAATACCGATCTCGTCCTCACCCGCTCCTCCGCCCTGCCGCTCGAAACGATCTGCCAAAAACTGGCCGCCGTCTCCGTCAGCCATCACTTCGGTGTGCTCGCCACGCACAACCTCCGCGAAAAAATGCTCAGCAAGGGCGTGCCCTTCGACCGCGAATGCCGCGTGATCGAGGTTTGCAATCCACAACAGGCGCGGGACGTCCTGAGCCAGGCGATCGAAATTTCCACCGCGCTCCTCTGCCGGATCTCCGTCTACGAAGAAGGTGGCCGGACGATTCTCGCGACGATCAAACCCACCGCACTCCTCACGATGTTCGGCGTCCCCGGCGCGGCGGCGGCGGCGCAGGAAGTCGAGGACACGATGGTGCGGATCATGGACGAGACCTGCCGCGGATAAGGCCGACCGACGCGGGCCTCGGACCGACTAGGCGGAGGAGGCCTGGGCGAGCAGCCGCTCGCACAGCGCGAGGAGGCGGGCGCGGAGCGGCTCGGCGCGGGCGGTGAACGCACGCTGGTGCGCCTCGTACTCGGCGCGGCCGGCCGCGGTCTCGATCGGGATCGGGGCAAAGCCGAGCGCGCGCAGATCGTAGGGGCTCGCCCGCATATCCACTTCGCGGATGTCGCGCGCCAGGGCGAAAGCGTCCGCGATCAGCTCGCTGGGCGCAAACGGCGCCAACTTGAAGGACCATTTGTAGAGATCCATGTTGGCGTGGAGACACCCGCGTTGCTCGAATTGCGGGACGGTTTCGCGGGAGGGCGCGAGCTTGTTGAGCGGACGCGCGGGCCCCGTGAAAAAACGAAACGCATCGAAGTGCGAACACGTGAGGGGCGCGGCTTCGACGATGCGCGCGAGCTCATCCGGCGCGAAGCGCAGCGGGTGGGCGTTGTGGCGGACCTCGTCGGGCGTCTGCCGGTAAACCATCGCCCACTCGTGGAGGCCGTAGCAGCCGAAGAACGCGGGGCGGGACTGCGTGGCGAGGAGCAGTTCGCGGAGCCACGTGACGTAGCGGCGGCGCGGTTCCGGCAGCGGAGCGAGGGCGACCGCGGCTGTGCCGTCGGCGAGCAGGAGCGCGTGGTATTCGGACCACCGGAGATGGCCCCGCGCGGAATCGCCGGCCAACGCGACGTCGGGGCCAGGATGCCAGCGGCGCAGCCACGCGGGCCGGAACGCGTAATAGTTGAACAGAAAATCGTAGACCGGATGCTTTTCGCCGCGCGCCGCCCGGACCTGATGGGGATCGGTCCACGCGCGCACGCGGGCCTCGTGCGCGGCCGCGCGGGCGGGCCAGGCGGACTCGGGGAGAACGGAAGATGGGCCGACGGCGTTCACGGCACGACCGGCGGCCAAACCGCAAGTTTCTTGAAGTAATCGCGGAGATAACCGCGGTCACGGGCGAGGAGCCGTTCCGCGTGAAGCTGGGCGTGGGCGCCGATCAGAAAATCCGGAACGACGCGTCCGCCCTTGCCACCGCGGGCAAGGTGCGCGCCAAAAAGCTTGCCGGCCAGCGTGGCACTGGCGACGGACGAAGGGATGAAGCGGATGTTCCAGTCCTGGAGGAATTCGACGACCTCGTCGGCGCCAAGCGCGGGGGTGATCTCGGCCAAGACGCATTCGCCGATCACCAGGCTGCCTTCCCGGGAAGCGTGGCGGAGCGCCGCCTCGGAGGCATCGGCCCACCGCGGATCGTCGGTGACGACGTCGAGCAGGACGGAACGGTCAACGGCGGTCACCATCGCGGGACTGGACGAGATAAGCGTCGACGCTCATGCCAGCGGGAAGGCGGGCGCAACCGCGCCATTTCTTGAAAATATCCGCGGTGTCTTCGGCTTTGGAGCCGACCAGTTTTCCGCCGACCGCGGCAAAGGTGAGTTCGGTGCCGGCGCGGAGGCCGAGTTGGTCGCGCACCCGCTTGGGAATCGTCACCTGACCTTTTTCGGAGACGGCCGTGGTCATACTTTCAAATTGGGAATTCCTACTTTTGGAGCAAGGCCAACGATGGGCCGCACGTCAAAACGTGCGCTCGAGCGACTGACCGGGGTTGAGCGGACGCCACGCGGCGCCGAATTCACGGAGCGCGGTGCGAACCGCCGTGAGTTCGTCGGCGTCGATGTCGGGCGGCGGCACGCCGCGGTGGCGACACGCGGCGATGAGTTTTTCGGCGAAGGCCGCCGGGTCCGGCGCGCCGCCCCATTGGTTCGCCTGCAGGCACTCGATCAGCGCTTCGCTCTGGAGCGCCTGCGTATTCTTCGCCCGGTCGATCTTCGCGTCATGCAGCTTGGCCGTGGTCCGATCAAACGTGGCCCCGCGGGCGATTTGCCCGAAAAACGCGTCGCGCCAGGCGAGCGTGCTTTCCACGACGAAGTGGAAGGCGTCATGCGGCAGGATGCCCTGCCGGGGCATGGGGCCCTGCGTCGTCGTGCCGTCGGGCCGGACGCAGTGGAGGATGTCGGCCGGAGCGGAGGCGGGATTTTTCGTGAAGCGAACGAGCATGGGAGGATTATTATTTCGCGGGGAACTTAAACGGATAGTGCTCTTCGACAAACTGGCTGAGCACTTCGGCGGCGATCCGGGCAAACTTCGCCCGGTTTTCCGCCGTGTCGCGGACGCCAGTCCGGTAACACTCGATCTGCAGGCCATCGACCTTGGGCGTATCGCCTCCGGCGTGACGACGAACGGTGTAGCCGCCGTCGAAAAAGGGACCGGCTCCGGGTCCGGGCTCCGACGGACTGGGCACGGCCCGGAGGCCGCGCTGCGAAAAGAGGTCGCCGAGGCTGCCCGACCCGCGCACGAGCGCGGAGGCGCGCCCCCCGAGGCGGGCGTGGAGGTCGCTCAATGTGCTGACGGCGACGAGGCCGGCGGCGTCAAAGGCCGAATCGGAAACCGCGAGCTGTTTTGCGCCGAGAGCGTAGCCGAGTTCGAGGCGGGCGACGGGATGGGAGTGACCGTGGAGATCGACGAGGAAAGCGAAACCGTGGCGCGCGATGGCGGCATCGAGGGCTCCGCGGATGGCGGCGTGATATTCGGCCCAGGTGCGCTCGGCGGCCGGGTGGCCTTGGGCGGCTTCCTTGATTTCGCGATTCGGATCCAGCTTGCTGCGGTGCAGGTGGCTCGCGACGAGGTGCACACGATGGCCGGAGCGCGCGAAAAATTCGTCGGCGACGGCGCGCGCGAGTTCCTGCGTGTTGGCGTCCATTTCCGTGACGCCGTTGGTCCGGCTCGGCAGCGAGTCAGGTTTGAGGCGGCCGCCGTGCGGCGCGGCGAGGACGATCGGCAGATCGCCGGCGACGTATTCAACGTAGCGCCCGGCGCCGAAGGAGGACTGGCCAGGATTTTTTTCGGCGGGTGCAGCGGTGCAAAATGCGGCGGATAGAACCGCGAGCGCAGCGGCCGGAAAGAGAGCAGCGAGGCCGAATTGCATGCGCGGAACGAGCAGTCCGGCTCAGGCCGCACGGGCCAGCAGGCGGCGCACGCCCTCGATGGGCGCTTCGGTGATGGGGGAGAGCGGCAGCGGCGTGCGCGGGGCGAGGGCGGCCAAAACCGTGGGATGGATCAGCAGCGCACCGCTGAGGCCCGTCGGAATCGTGGCGAGCGCCGTGCCGGGGAAAAGTTGGGCGGCGACGCGGTGGGCGAGGTCGAGGAGTTCGGTGGCCGACTCGACGAGGACTTGGTGCGCGGTCGCGTCGCCGTCGGCGGCGAGACGGAGGATGGCGGGCGCGAGGGCGGCGATCACGCGGTTGGGCTCGGCGTGCGCATAAAAATAGCGGGTGACGGCGCGGGCGTCGGCGGCGTCGCCGAGTTGCGTGTGGTCGCGCACCAACGGGCCGAGGCGCGACGCGGGGAGCCAGCCCTGGAGTTCGAGCAGGGCGCGGGCAATGGCGCGACGCCCGAGTTCGTAGCCGCTGCCGGGATCGCCGAAACGCCAGCCTGTACCGCCCGCGTAATGAATCGTGCCGTCGGGCGCCCGCGCGGCCACGAAGGAACCGGTGCCGGCGTGGAGCACGAGGCCGGGCGCGCCGTGCGTCGCGAGTTCGAGGGTCGGGAGCGAATCCGGGGCGGTCGTGACCCGGCCGAAGTCGGTGAGCGCGGCGGCGAATTCCGCCCAGAAGCCCGGGGCGCCGGCCATGAAGAGCAGCGTGCGTTGCACGCTGCCCGTCGAAGCTGAAAGTTGAAGGTGAAGGGGGAGGGCCGGGGCCGAGGTCAGCGCGACAAGGGCGTCGGTGACGATGCGGCGGGCCTGCTCAGGGCCGACGACGTTGGGGTTGCAGCCGGGGGCGAGGTGGCGCGCGACGATCGCCCCGGAATCATCGACGAGGATACATTCGGTCTTGGTGCCGCCGCCATCGACGCCGATTTTGTAGGTCATGAAGACGGAAGTGGGGACACAGAGATCACGGAGGAGGCCCAGAGGTCACAGAGCGGACGAAGTAGATTAGCCCGATGGACGCGGTGCAGCCTCCGGGTCCGCGGTGACGGCATCACACTCACGCGAGCTGCTTGCTCAGGCGGTGTTTGTATTTGGCGCCGACGGCGCGGTTGTAGTCGATGGCCCCGGGAATGTTCTGGCTGCGCAGGACGGGGATTTCGTGCTGGTTCGCTTTGAGCCACTCCATCGTCGAAAGCATGAGCCAATTCAGGAGCGAGCCGCCGATGAAGGTGCTCGTCGGACCGGTCGCGATGTCGGGCGTCAGGGCCATAATGGTGTCGCCGGGGACGCCGCCGTTATCGAGGGTGTAGTCGCAGATCGCGTGGAGATTCTGGCCGCCGGGGTGGACGGTCTTCGCGGTGGTGGACATCGCGAGCGAGCAGAGGCCGACGACAATGCAGCCTTTTTTCTTGGCGTGCAGGGCGACTTCGATCGGCGAGGCGTTTTTGCCGGAGTTGGAAATCACGATGACGACTTCGCCGGCGCGGAGTTCGTATTGGCGGTCGTAGCGTTCGACAAGTTTGGTGCCGTAGCCGACGAGGTTTTCGATGAAGCCGGCGGTGGGGTCGTTGATGGCCGTGATGCAGACGAGGCCGCCGGCGCGGCCGACGATTTCGCGGGCGATGATCTCGCTGTGACCGGAGCCGAAGGTGTGGATGACCTCGCCGCGGGCGACGGAGGCGCCGAGGATCGGGGCGAGCGCGGCAATGGTGGCGGCATTGTTCTCCCGGGCGGTCGCAAGGAGCGCGAGGCAGCGGTCGGAATAGGCGGAGGACAGCGGGGACAGAGACATGGACGAGGGAATGAGGGAAGGAACGACGAAGGGAAAGCGGGAAACAGGCGTTGCGGCGCGCGAACCCGGGCCTAGCGTCGCGCGCATGATTTGCGGGATCGATCATTTGAACATCGTTGTGGCCGATATGGAGCGGGCGCTGGCGTTTTACGTCGGCGTGCTGGGCTTCACGAAAACCAAGGAGGCGCACCTCGCGGGCGAGTGGATTGAACAAATCGTGGGGCTGCGCGGGGTGAAGGCCCACGCGGTGTTCATCGTGTCGCCGGGGGGCGAGCCGCGGATCGAGCTCCTGCAGTATCACACCCCGGTCGGCGTCGCCGGGCCGGAGAATTCGCGGGCGAATACCCTCGGGCTGCGGCATTTTGCGCTGCGCGTGGACAACATCGCGGCGATGACCGCGAAGCTGCGGGCGGCGGGCATCGAGGTGTGGGGCGAACCGACGCGCGTGCCCGAGGGCGTCGTGAAATTCGATTCCGGCAGCGGCGGGAAGACGCTGGTATATTTTCTCGATCCGGACGGCGTGATCGTCGAGTTGGCCGAATACCGGTGAGGCCGCGGGCGGCCTGTTCCCACCGCGGCTCGTTCCCCCCGATCTGGGCCCTGCCGTTGGCGTGGCCGCCGCAGTCGGACGCGGCGGCGCGGGAGCAATCGCCGTGGGTCAGCCGGGCGCCGAGCGCGCTTTGGCCGCCGGCAGAGGGGCCGTAGCTGCCGGCGCGCGCCCGGTCCATTTCGGGCCGCTTGCCCGCCGCCGCCCGGATCCATTGCCCGCGGTCGGGCAGCCCGGCGTCGCCGCGGTTCTGCCCGCCGACGTCGTGAGACGTCTTCGACCGGTCGCTCGGGCCGAGGCCGTCGATTTGGACGACGATAAAACCCGAGTTCGGCCCGTTCCTGCGTGGCTGAAAACGCGCGGCACGCCTTCGGCCCAAACGCCCCGAGCGGACCGGCGCCGATGCTTTCGCTCACCGGATATTTTTTCGCCGGGCGGCGCGGGGCTGGACGCGGAGCCACGCCTCAGGGACCGGGTGCAAAACCGTCCTCGGTGCCCGGCTGCACGCGGTATTGCCCGGTGCGGACGGTGCCGGCGCGGTAATTGTAGAGTTCGATGCCGCGGGTGAGTTCGAGCAGGCTGATCGTGCCATCGCGATTGGTGTCCGAGGCGTGGTAACGCGCGAGGGTGACGACCGTACCCGACGGGCGCACGAGATCGGTCGCGAACCCATCTTCGGTCGGCGTGCCTGCCACCGCGTAGGCGCCGGTGCGGATCGTGTCCTTGCGGGCATTGTAGAGTTCGATCACGCGGGTGAGCTCGACGAGGCCGATGCGATAATCGCCGTCGGTGTCCGCTGAATGCGGCAGGACGGCGGCGGGCACGAGGAGCGGATCGTTCTTCGCGAGCACGAGCCCGGCCGCGGCGCTCTGGGTGACGACGAGTTGGCCGGTGATCGACTGGGCGCCGGTGGCACTCTCGGGCACGTTGAGCGTGTAAGTGAACGTCACGGGGCTGGGCGGAATCGCGGTCCACGTCCATTCCGCGAGACCGGTGGCGTTGACGGCCGGTTTGGTCTGCGGCGCGGTCCCGGCGTCGGAGGCGAAGCTCCAGCCGGCGGGAAGCAGCACCCGCCAACCGAGGCTCGTGGGGGTCGCGCCCGCATAGGTGATGGTATTGGTAAGGGTGACGGTCTTACCCGGGACGAAGCCGCCGGCACTCGCGGCGGTGAGGGCGTGGGTCGCGCGCACGTCGAGTACGGCGAGCGTGGCGATGCGGCTGGGCGTGGTGCCGACGTCGTTGGACACGTCGACTTGATAGGTGTTGGCGGCGGAAAGCGGGGTGTTGGCAAACGCCAGGGTGGCCGCAGTCGCGCCGTCGATGACGGTGCCGTTGCGTTTCCATTGGTAACGCAGCATGGGCGAACCGGTGGCAGCGACCGTCAGCGTCGTGCCCGTATCGACTCCGATGACCCGGTCGTCAGGTTGCTGGGTGATGGTCGGGGCGGAGAGGGCCGCGGTCGCGCTGAGCGCGAGGTGGTCGAAGGTCATCCGGAAGGCGACGATGCCCGAGGTGCCGCCGCCGATGCTCCAGCCTCCAATTTGAGCGCGATTGAAACCGTCGGGCCATGGCGCGAGAGGGATTTGCACCGCCGTCATCGTGCCCACGGCGAAGAGCGAGGTGCTCACGGAAATCGTATGGGTGACAAGTTCCGCGTCCTCGAATTGGAGCACGAGCGAGGGCGCGAGGTTGCCGGGGTCGCGGCGGGCGAAGAGGGTGACGTAGTTCAGGCCCGTGGCGTCCAAGGCCTGTCCGCCGGCGCCCCAGCCGTTGACGTCGGTGGCCGAGCCGGCGACGACGATCGTATCGGGGTTGCGCGTGACGTTGTTGACCCAATTGGTTCCGAGGATGACCGCACCCGTCGCGCCGGGGGAGTTGAAGTTGTCCAGATTCAGAGTTTGCGCGCGGGCGAGCACGGCGGCGCACACCAACAAAACGAACACCCGGAGGCGCGACCGGCGCGGGGTGGCGAACCGCTCCCGCCGGGACGTCGCGAGACGACTGGCGGGGACATCGCGTCCGGGTGGCGCGGCGGGGCCGAGGAGATCAACGCAGCTCATAGACTTCGACGAGGGCGACGCCGGCGGTACCGGCCGGGCCGGAGACCTGCGCGGTGTAGGGACCGGGGGCGAGGGTGATCAGCAGCGCGGAGTCGGCGCTGCCGGCCGCGAGGGCGAAGGCCCCGGCCTGGGCCCCGGCGAGCGCGATCGCCGCGGCGTCGGCGGAGGTGGACCAGCCGACGTTGCGCGCGATCGCGGTGGAACCGGAGAACACGGCGAGCTGCGCCGAGGGCAGCGCGCCCGTCACGCCAAAGGCGGCCAGCCCCGGGCCGACGGCGCGGACAAGGTAGCGCTGCGGGGTCGTGCCCTCGACCACGAGGCCGACGATGAGGGTGTCGGCCTCGCTGCCGGCGAAGGCCCGGATGGAAAGGTTGGTGATCCGCTGGCCCGGCGCGGCGGTGGAGAGATCGTAGGCTTCGACGAGACCGACGCCGGTCCGCGTGTCGGCGCTGCCAATGACCGCGGAGTAAGTGCCGGGGGCGAGCGTCGCGATCAGCGCGGAATCGGCGCTGCCGGGGGCGAGTGCGAAGGCGCCGACGCGCGCCGCCGAGGCGACCAGGGCCTCGCCGGCCCCGCCGCCGGACCAGCCGACGTTGCGGGCGAGCGGGGCCGTGTGGCCGCTTTGGAAGAGTTCGAGGGTCGGGGCGGCGACCGTGCCGGGGACGCCGAAGCCCGCAAGACCGGGACCGACGGCGCGGAGGAGGACGGGCTTGGGCGCGTCGCCCGCAATCACGAAACCGGCAATCGTGACCCGTTCACCGGCGCCGGCGAGGGCGCGGGCGGAGAGGTTGCCGAGGCGGGACACCGGAGCCGTCGGCGGCGTGACCACCGGCGGGGTCACCCCGGGCGGCGGGCTCACGGCCGCGGTGGCGAAGGACACCGAGCGGGTGACCTCGGGCGCGGCGTTGTGGGCGTCGCCGCCGGGTTGGGACGCGCGGACCGTGACGATCCCGGGGGCCGTCGCCGAAAGCGTGGTGCCCTCGAGCGTCGCGGCACCGACGACCACCGCAAACGTGACGGGCAGGCCGGAGCTCGCGGTGGCGGCGAGCGGGAGGGAGGAAACGCCGGCGGGCGGACTGAGGAGCGGGGGAAAATTGATGCTCTGCGTCTGCTTCGTGGTGGTAAACGTGAGGTCGGTGGACGCGGGCTGATAGTTGGTGGAGCCGGCCTGCGTGGCGCGGAGCGTGATCGTGGCGGCGCCGGTGGGCGTGACCGTCGTGCCGTTCACCGTGGCGGGCCCGGCGAGCACCGCGAGCGCCACCGGCTCACCCGAACTCGCCGTGGCCGTGACCGCAAACGCGGTGCCGACGCGGAGCGTGGCCGGGAGCGGCGCGAAGGAGATGGCCTGGGTGGCCCGGGCGATGACGAGGGTGCCGGTCGCGCTGCCGGCGTAAACCGCGTCGTTGACGGTGGCCCCGACGGTGTAGGTGCCGGCGGCGGTCGGCGCGGTCGGGCTGCCGCCGTAGGTGAACGTCACGGCCAGGCCCGCCGGCGACGTGGTGGCGGTGGCGGATTGGGGGGTGCCGGTGTAGGTCGCGGCGAGGGTGCCGAGGGTGACGGTCGCGGGTGGGGCGGTGATCGAGAGAATGAACCCGCCGCTCACGGCGCTGCCGGCGGCGTTGGTCACGGTGCAGGTGTAGGTGCCGGCGTCGGACGGCGTCAGGTTGGCCAGCGTGAGCGTGGCGGTGGTGGCCGAGGGATTGGCCGCGAGGGCGGTGCCGGAAGGCTTGAACCACTGGTAGCTGAACGGCCCGGTGCCGGTGGCCGTGACGGAAAACGTGATACTCTCGCCAGTGGCTTTGGTTTGGGCGCCGAGGTTGCCGCTGACCCCGGGCGCCACCGTGCCGGTCGGGGCCGTGGCGTTGAGCGCGAGGTGGTCGAAGGTCGCGCGCAACGGCGTGGTCCCCACCCCGCCGCCGCCGATGCTCCAGCCCGTAATCTGGGCGGGGGCGAAGCCGCCGGTCCAGCCGGTGATCGGGATCTGCACCGTGGTGAGCGAGCCCACCGCGAACGCCGCCAGGCTGACGGAAAAAATCTGCGTGTTGAGATTCCGATCCTCAAACTGGATCGCGAAGGTCGTCGCGGCGTTGCCCGGGTCGCGCTGGGCGGACACGGTGACGAAATTCAGCCCGGTGGCGTCGAGGGTGAGGCCGGTGGCGCCCCAGCCGTTGTCGTCGCGCGCCGTGCCGCCGACCGTGAGGGTGGTCGCGTTGGGGGTAACGCTGCCGACCCAGGTCGTGCCGGTGCGCACGGAGCCGGTCGTCGCCCCCGCGTTGAACGAATCGAGCAAAATCGTTTGCGCCGCGCCCACGCCGCCGGACATCCACGCGGCCAGCAGTACGATCGCACCCTGCCACCGAAAATGCGGGCGAAAGAGGGCCATGGCCGGGCGAGTGCTTAGCGGGGCCGGGACCGGCGGCGATAGACGGCTGCGCCGAGGGCGGCGAGGCCGGCGAACAGGGCGTAAGTGCCGATGCCGGCGAGGCCGGCGAGCAGAGCGTAAGTGCCGGGTTCGGGAATCGCGCTGGCGGTGAAGCGGCCGTCGTCGAAGGTCAGGCGAAGGGGCGCGCCGCCGCCGCCGAGGCTCCCGCCGGTGATCGCCGCGGGCCCAAAATCGATGCTCCACGAGGACCACGGCAGGTTCACCACGGTGAGCGTCGCGACGGCCAAGAGCGACGTGCTCACGGAGAGCACGCGGGTGCGGCGCGAGGGGCCTTCGAACGGCAAAAAGAGCGCGGGCGCCTGGTTGCCGGTGGCGCGTGGCGCGGTGACGGTGGCGCGTGGCGCGGTGACGGTGCCCACGCTCATGCCCGTCGTGCGGAGCGGGAGGCCGGGAGCGCCCCCGCCGTTGTCGTCAAGGGCCGGGCCGACGACGAGCGTATCGACCGGGAGCCAGCGGTGCCCGTCGCGGCCGCGTCGGCCGGCTTGCCGCCGCGGTTTCGCCACCGGCGCCGCACCCCGGCCGCCCCCAGCGCGATGGCCCCCACGATGGCGGCCCACGTCGTGGGTTCAGGGATCGCACTCGGCGTGATCACGCCCAGCGAATCGATCTGGCCCCCCGCGTCGCCGTAGTCGGCGAAGCGGATCGCCGAGAGCTGTCCCGGCGTGAGGCTGGCGGCACTCGTGCCGAAGCGCAGAGTGTTCGACGACGTGTTGTAGTTCGCGATCGTGAGCGTGCCACTCCACGCTTGGGCGCTGCTGTTGCCGAAGCTGAGCGTCCCGCCTGATCCACCAAAATTGAAGACCGAGTTCGCCGTGATCGTCAGCAGGCCGAGCGTCTGCGTGTGCCTGTTCAGCGCGAGCGTGCCGCCGCTCATCGTCAGGGGGCTTGAGCTGAAGAGCGCGTTGTTCACGCCGAGCGCGAGCGTGCCGGCCCGGATTGTCGTCGTACCGCTGTAGGTGCTGGCGCCCGAAAACGTCAGCGTGCCGGTGCCGGACTTGGTCAAGGCGGTCAGTCCGCTCGCCGTCTGCACCGAGCTGTTGCCGCCGGAGCTGATTTCCACCGCATGGCCGTTGCCGACGAGCGCTCCATTGAAGGAAATTCCTCCGGACGGCCCACTTTCGAAGAGCGTCGCGGCCCCGATCGACACCGCGCCGTTGTAGGTCTGCCCGTTGCTGGTTCGCACGGACCCGCCATTGATCACGGCGGCGCCACCGGAAATCACCAAATTCCCAAGCGGGGTGCTCTGACCCACCGCGCCGTTCAGCGTCGTGGTGCCGGGCGTGTTCAGCGTCAGGTCAAAGGCGCCGTCGACGGTGGAGGCGAACGTGATCGCGTTGCCGTTGGAGCCGGTGCTGCCGAGGGTCGTGGCGGCGTCGAGGTTCACGGCGGTCGAGTAAACCTGATTGCCCGCGGTGACGAGGGTGCCGCCGCCGGTGAGCGGGAGCAGCGCGTTGCTCATCGCCAGGTGGTCGATCGTCATGCGGAAGGCCGCGGTTCCGGGCGGCGGCAAGGTGCCGCCGAGGCTCCAATCGCCGATGTTCGACAGATCGAAACTGCCCAGCAATGCCGCGATCGGGATTTGCACCTGCGTCATCGTGCCCGACAAAAACGCCGAGGCGGCCACCGACACGATCAGCGTGTCGAGCGTATCGTTATTCACCAACTGCAGCGCGAACGATTGGTTCAGATTGCCCGCGTCCCGCTGGGCGGTGATCCGCACGTAGTTCAAACCGCTGAGGTTGAGACTCAGCCCCGTCGCCCCCCAGCCGTTATCATCCCGCGCGGTGCCGCCCACGGTGATCGACTGGGAGTTTTGCGTGACTTGGCCCACCCAGCTGTATCCGACGATCGGGGCCCCTTTCACGGTACCGGTGTTGAAATTATCCAGCACCACCGTTTGCGCAGCGAGCCGGACCGCGGAGATAACCAGCAGAAATAAGAGTGGAGACAGGCGCAGCCGTTGCGGCTCAAAAAAATTCACAGGGTCAGAGAGTCGCAAAATCAGCTGCCCGGGGCCGGAAAGTTGATGGTTTTTTCGGCGGTGGTGGGACCGGCCACGCGGCGTTGCACGAAGACCGGGGTGCCCGCCTTGATGACGTAGCTGTCGCGGCTGGGCGTCGCGTCGCCCACGCGCTGCCAGTGCCCGGTCGTGTCGTTGTAGAAAAAGCTGAACCACGTGGCGCCGCTCCACACGAGGAGAATGTCGGCCTCGGCCGGATTCGCGGAGGAGCGCCAAGCGGCGGTCCGGGCGGGCGATTGCAGGGCGAGCGCGCCCAGCGTGATATCGGCCGCCTGCATCGTCGCGAGGAAGGTCAGCGCGTTTTCCGTGCGAGCGTGCACGGCGCGTTGCGGCGTCCCGAGCACCCGGCCGACCACGGCGATCGTCAACGGGGTGGACCCGCGGCGCGTCAGCATGAGGCCGCGGTCCGAGCGCAGGAGAAACGTATCGCGCGTGGGCGACGTGATCGTGTCGACGTCGCGCGCCCAGCGGGCCCACGTCGTGTTGTAGTAGAAATTCAACCAGGCGGCTCCGCCCCAGACTTGCACGAGGTCGGCGGCGAGGGGATCGCCGGCGCCTTGGACGACCAGCGCGTCACCGGGAGCCGTCGTGCCAAAGAACGTCGCCAGCGTATCGCCGGGGATGATCTCGTAGCCGGTGCCGTTCGCGGCCGACACGTCGAGACCGAGGGTGGTCAGATCGAGGCCTTCGTCGGCGACGTTGAGGCGCGTGGCGGTGTTCGCGGGTGCGACGATGCGGAAGCTGCGGCCGCTCTGCGCCCCGGTCGTGAAGCGGACGAAATACGGCGCCGCCGAGGTGGAGAATACGCCGGGGGTCCACGCGGCGCCGGCGTTTTCCACGTAGGTCGCACCGACGGCGGTGAGACGGCCCACCGTGGCGCCGAGGCTGGAGAGCGCCGCGTCAAACGGGACCGAGAAGGAGCGCGTCTGGCCCGCCGGGATGGTTTGGACGAGGTAGCCGACCGGCCGCGAGGCGGTGACCTGGGCGTGGACGCTGGGCGTGGCGAGGAGCGCGGCCAAGCAGGAGAGACGGAGAGAGAGGGAGAAGGAGAGACTCATGGCTGGTGCGGAAGGTGAATCGTTCTCGTGCTTCGTGATCGCTCTTTGTTCTCTCCGTTCCAATCGCGGAGGGCGAAATAAGCGGAGGAAGAAGAGAACGAAGAACGAGAACGAGGGAGGAGGAGGTCAGTTGCCGGCGTGGCTATAAGTGCGGAGGAAGAGCTCGATGTCCTTCACGCTCCGGACGAAGCGGGAGAGACCTTCCTGTTCGCTGCTGTGCAGGGTGTTGGCCGCGATGACGATCTTCCAACCGCCGTTCCACACACTGCGGCCGACCAGACGGGAGCTGGAGAACTCCGCCGGCACGGTCGTGTAGAAGAAGGCGGGATCGTAGACCGGGCGGAAGGCCTGATGCTTGCGCAGGATCCACGGCTGCTCGCTGAGCGTGCCGTTAGCGTTGAAGAATTGCGTCGAGGAGAAGGACGTCGCGCCGAGGTTGAAGGGCAGCGGCAGCGCCTGGTCGTGCACATCGAAACCCCGCACGCCACCCGTGTCGCCCAAGGGCGGCGCGATCATATAGTCGGTGCCGGTCGGGATCAGATACACATACGGCGTGGCACTGAGTGCATCGGGGCTCGTCGTATTCGGTGAGCCGGCATTCACGGTGCCGGCGGCATACGGATCCATGCCCACGTAGCCGCGCATGACCATGCCCACCGAGTAGATCTTGGTGGAGAAGTTCGAGGCGCTGAAGCTGTGGTCACCGGGCAGGAGCGGCAGGCCGAAGAAGTTGTAGCCGGCCACGACCATGGAGTTGAAGGGGATCACGATGCCGGGCACCGCGCTGCCATCGGCTTTGCGCAGGTTGCGGCAGGCGGCGGCCACATCGGCGTCGGCCATCACATCGGTCATGATGTGCTGCTCGAGCGTCTGTTGCCACGGGGTATTGCCGTCGGTGCCGTCGACCAGGCGGTAGCGTTCGCGGCGCAGGGAGAAGAGCGTGCCGTTTTGATCGGGATTGTTGATGCCGAGGCGGGGCTTGGCCACGGACCAATCCGCCTGCATGCGCGCCATCGTGCCGGCGAGGCCGGCATCGCCCAGCGTGCTGACGGTCGCCTGCGGGACGCCACCGGTAAGATCACCGAGGGAGCGCGAGGCCACGATGCCCGAGACCACGGCCTGGCCGGCGGTGGAGCCGAGGAGGCCGGTTTCGTAGTCGTAGCTCTTGGCGGAGAGGTAGGTGTAGCGGGCGGCGAGGTCGAAGAGCGAGCGATACTGCTCCAGCGCCTCGTTGCGGAAGGCCCGGAAGGTAAAGTCCTTCGTCCGGTAGCCCTGGATCAGCGCGGCCGCCCGTTGGCGGAAGGTCTCGCGTTCGGCCTGGATGCGGTCGCCCTCGGCGAGGACGTTACGCACGCGTTCGGTCGCGGCTTGGAGTTCGCCGGCCAGGCGCACGACTTCGTAGGCGCTCGTCGAGAAGTCACGGTAGAGCTGCTCGTATTCATAGGCGAACTGCTTCTCTTGGTAGGAAAAATTCAATGCCTCCAGGGCGAGGACCATATTGCGTTGCTCATTATCGCGGAGCAGTTGGAGGCTGAGCGCCCCCGACTCGAAGCCCACGGTTGCGACGTGCAAGATGGCCTGGCCTGCGACGGCAACGGCTTGTAACGTTCCGCGGACGGGCGCCGTGACATCGGACGCCAAACCTAGGGACGTGGGTAAAAACTCCTTGGCAGTTTCGCCCATGTTATAAGAGAAAATCGCAGCCAATTCAGCAGTTCGCCCCAAAATCGCCATCGCGATGCGCGCCTTATCAATACTTTCCATATTCGTATCACCTAAAGTCTGACGAGCAGACGTCTGGAGCCGCGTGGAAACCATTTCATTGAAGAGCACGTGTCGATTGATAAAAAGTTGCTTTGTCCTGGGTTTTCCGATGGCCGACTTGCAGCGCGAGATTGGCTTGGTCGGCGGCCGCCAAAGCCTGCTGGATCGTGCCGACCACGGTGCGGGAACCCATTGGAGCACCGTTCTTAAAGAGGTCCGAATACTGGACGAAGCGATTCGGATCCACCGTTATTTGGCGCGCCACGAGGGTGGTCGAAGCTCTTCTGGTAATATCAGCCACCGTGAGCCCGGTGAAACTATCGAACTGATTCGGTAAATTCACGGTCAGCACCTGCTTTGTCGTGGTAACCATATCGGTCGGCCGGTCGATCACGGACCATTCAAAGAGATCGGGGCCGGTATAACCCTGCTTGTAGGGGCCGTCGGGGCCGATCTCGGAGGGATAGGGCCGGCCGTAGATTTCGATCAGACGCCGCACGTAGGCCGCCTCCTGATCGACGAGGGCGGTATTGCCGCCATCGATCTGGTTTTCCTGATTGCGCAGGAGGCGGGTCATCCGCGCCGCCTGGTCAAAGGATCCCTTGGCGTTCAGCGTCGCGCGCAGGGCGCGCTCGTAGATCTGTTCGTAGTGAGACTTGCCGGCCTTCAATTCGGCGGCGGAGATGTCGAAGGCGATCGCCCCGGCACTGAGGCCGAGCGGATTGAGGCGCGCATTGGCGTTATCCATCCGCGTCTGGAAATCGGCCGCGAGCGTGGGCAGCTCAGCGAGTTCGGGCACCGTGGTGCGGTCGATCACCTGCACGCCGGAGTGCGCCGGATTGGCGTCGAGCTCGGGCAGCATGGCATTGCCGACGATCCAATTGTAGTAGGCCCCCTGGTTGGCGCGGGAGGCCCACTCGTCGACGCCCCAGTGGCGGGCGGTCTGATTGGGATCGCTGGCGCTCATCACCCGGCCAGCCACGCGCTCGCCATCGCGGTAGTGCGCCCAGCCGGCGGCGGGGTTATCCTGATAGCTCTGGCGATGCGTGAGGGCGAGGACCTGTTGGGCGGTGCGCGCGATGTTCGCGGCGGCGGCGGCAAATTTCCGCTCGTCGAAATAATCCACGGTCACCGTCTGGCCCAGCACGAGCTGAGTTTCACTCCGCGGCGTCCAGGTGAAGGACGGATTGCGCAGGAGGCGTTGGTAGCCCTTCAGCGCGGTGAGGTAGTGGCCGTAGGCGTCGCCGTGGCCCTGGGGGAACATCCGCTGGGCGTCGGCGGCATCGAGGATGCCGTTGGCCGTCGTGGCGCCGGCTTTCTCCCGGACGTTGTAGTTCACCGCATAGAGCGCCTCGCCGGAATTGATACCCTTGGTGTAGTTCCAATAAAGGCGGTTGTACGCGGGCGAGCGGGTGACGGGCGTTGAGAGGGAATTATCGCGGCCGCGGAGCAGGGCGAGTTCCTCTTCGATCACGTTTTTCACCTGGCCCTCGAAGGAGAACCGCGAGGTATTCACTTCGGTCACCGTGGTGGTGTCGTCGAGCGAGATGGTGGGATTGGCGGCATCGGCGTAGGCCTCGTTGCCGAGAATCGTGTAGAGATCGCCCAGATAGCCGGCCGCCAGCAGGAGCGCGTCATTCACGAACGGATCATTATAACCCGAGTCGATGCTGATATTTTTGCCGCGATTGAGGACGGTTTCGTAAATCTCGATCAGGCCAAAATCGTTGATGCTGGAAAGATTCAGGGCGATGTTGCCCTCCCAACGGGCACCGGCGGACGTGAGCAGGCTTACGTCGGTGTTCACCGCGTTGTTATAAAGGTCCGTGACCCGCTGATTAAACGGATTGATGCCCGCCAAGACGCGCTTGATCCAGCCGGGGACGAAGCCCGGATCCATCCAATTGGACCAGGAATTGTCACCCTCGCCAGCGACGTTCTCCGTCCCAGCCTTGGGCCTGTAGCGCATGGTGAACCAATTGTCGCTCAGCAGAATCAACGGGCTACCGAGCGGCGCGGTGGGCGAGCCACCGACGACCACTTGATTGAGGATCGTGCCATTCGGAGTCTGCCACGGTGTGCCCGGCGCCACGACCAAATCGGCCTGCGTCGTCGAGTGCAGGCGGAAATTCACCGGCGAAGCCACGCCGACGTCGCCGCTCCAATAGAGGGCCAGCTCGATCAAATTAGGGCCCTTCTGGAAATAGTTCCCGCTGACGGCAAACTGCTGGGTCAGCCCGGCCTCAACGTCGACGGTGGTCGTGATCAAACCCGTTTGGGGGGCGGTAGGGGTGAACGTGGCGGGCGCATTGGACGCGAGGGCGGCCACACCGTTCACATAAAGCACGAAGCCGGCAAATTCGCCCAGCTCAGCACTGAAGTAGATCTGCGCCGGCACACCGGTGCTGAAATCAACCGCCGCGGGCGCCCGCACGAGCTGACCGGGGCGGGTCGCGCCGCCGGTGAAGCCGACGGGGTTGATCACCCGAGTCGTCGGCAAGGAAGTCGTGGTGGCCGCGGACCATAGACCGAGGCCGTCGGCGCCCACCGCAGCAAACTGCCAGCCGGTGCTGCTGATTTTCGAAGCCAACGCATACGCGTAGACCGGGGGTTTCCCACCGGAACCCGACGGCCTGGAATACCGCCACTCGAAATCGTAATCTTGGGGCCGCGCCGCAAAATCGCCGGTGTGCCGCAACGAGGTCTTCTCATCGAGGGGATTCGGCGAGAGGATGGTCTTGAGTTCGCCCAGGTTCAGGCGGGGAGCCACTTTGAACACTTCGATCGACACCGGCTCGGCCGCGGGGGTCGATTTGCCGCCGTTGCCCAAGAGCAGGGTCACCCACCCGCTCGCGGAGCCGGTGGCCGTCATCGCGTAGCCCGCGACCGTGGTATCCGAATCAGTGATGGCGACCAACTGCTGCGGGCCCACCGTCTGCGGGCTGCCGTTGGATATGTAGGCGCCGAGCTTGGCCGGATCGGGCTTATAGGTGATGACCTGGGTCGAGAGATCGTCGATGGCCGTGCCCCAATTCCCGAAATCACCGTCATCCCCGGAGACGAGGCCCTTCAAGGCGACGACATCATCATCGGAGAGGACGTTGAGGTTCAGGTAATCTTCTCCGCCGATTTCCTCGACGAGGGCACCGGCCAAGACGATCGCGCCTTTCTTGGCCGCGCTCGGGCGATTGGCATCATAGAAGAAACGCGAGCGGAGGCTCGGCGGGAGCGCCTGAAAATACGTCTTCCCCTGGTAAACCGTGGTCAGGGCCGAGGCCGGGATTTTACTCAGGCCGCCCGACTCCACCAAGGCGAACGACTTTTCGCGCAGGGGGTCGTGCAGCACCACGCTGGAACGATTGGTGAGCTTGGCCTTCGACTGCTCATACAGCACGACGGCACTGGTCTGCTTGGCGAGGTCCGGCAGGCCGTAGCCCTTGGAGCCGCGCATGAGCGTCTGGCCCACCCGCATCTCGGGGGCATTGGCGGGCCAGGTTGGCCGGTAGAGGATCGTAAGCGGATCGCCGGTGACCGGATTACCCTGGGGCACGCCGGCCACCAAGGGCCGGAGGAAAGGCAGAATCGTGCCGGGGGCCGGCTGGGTGGTCAGACCCGGCACGTAAAAGCCCTCCTTCATCTGGTAGTAGAACTGCATGGCGAGCGCCGGCGAGGCCGGCGAGTTCAGCGCCACGGTGGCACTGGCCCCCCCGGAGCCGCCGCCGCCCGTGATCACGACAGCCGGCGCCGAGGTGTAGCCGGAGCCGGCATTGGTGATCGTGATCGAGCTGACATAATTCCCCCCAAAAAGAGGGGGGTAGGGGGCGATCGCCGCCGTGGCGGTGGCCCCGGTGCCGCCGCCGCCCACAAAGGTAATCGTCGGTGCCGTGGCGTAGGAGCCGGGGGCCACAACCGTCACCGCGCTCAGCGTCGCGCCGGGGGCGTGGGGACCGCGGTAAACCCAATTGTAGCCCTTACGGTCTTTGAACGTGAAACTGTCGTAGAGATCCGGTGCCGAAGTGCTCGGAGCAAGGTCGGCCACGGGATTCACTTCCCGATGTTTGGGTAGGTTGGTGCTAGGATCGATCGGCGGCGGGAGCACCTCCAGCGGCATGGGGGCCTTGAGAATCGTGCCCGCGGTGATGGGATAGTCGAAACGGATATCATTGGCCGTGCCCGGGAGATCCAGCTCGCGCAGCACCTTCCAGACCTGCATGGCCGGACGGCCATCGCTCGAAGAGGTGTAGCTCAGGAGCACGAAGGGCTCCGAGGTATAGGTGGAGCCGGTGATGACGTTGAGATCGTCGCGGATGGCGTAAACGCGGGGCGGCAGGAGCATCGCGTGCTCCTCGTTGGGATTGAAGCCCGTCGCACTGCGATCGTTCTGCACGTAAACACTGCCGGCCGCCTGATCGGGGCCGAGGTCGTCGGTGCCGACGCCGGAAGCCAGCACGATCGTCGCCGGACTGGTGGGATAGCTGATCGTGTAGGTGGCGATCTTGGCCGGGGTGGAGAAGGCTTCAAATTTCGCGCTGGGTGGCACGACGTCCTTGAACCACCACACTTTCAAAACATTCGCGCCGGGCAGCGCATTCACCGGGATGATGGCGCCCTTATCCGCCACCGCCATACCGGCCGTGAAGGGGTCCACGTAGGCCGTGGCGGAGTAATTGTTACCCGAGGCAATATAGCCACCGAGGCGATATCCCGCCGGGGCCACCAAGCGGTCGCCGACGTTGGCCGTCTGGTTGATCGCAGCCAGCCCATCGCTCTCCTGGAAACCCAATTCGCTCACGGCCGCCGTGGCCCCGGAACCACCGCCACCCGTCAGCGTGACCGTGGCGCCAGACTTAAAGTTAGCCCCCGGATTGTTGACCGTGATGCTGACGACCTTGCCACCCAAGACCGCAGCCGTCGCCGTGGCCCCGGTGACCCCGCCGCCGAAGGTAACCGTGGGGGCGGAGGTGTAGCCAGAACCGCCGTTGGTGACGGCAATCGTGCGGGCGCGCGTCTCGGTCTGGGTGTAGAGGCGCACATACCACACTTCGAGACCCTTGGTAAATTTGAGCAGAGATTTGTTCAGCCCATCGGTGGTGGCGGCCACCTGGAGGCGTTGCGTCGTCGCATCGAGCGTCGCCTCGGCCTCGGCCGGATCATCCTGATAGACGACTTGCGGCACAAAGCCGGTGGCAAACTGGAGGCCGGTGGCATTCGTGCTGCCGGCGGCGGGCACCGCGTAGTGGGCATACTGGCTGAGCTCCGCCGGCCAAACCTGATTGTAAGCATTCTTGAGCGTGGGCCAATAGATCCCCAGCCCGGGGCCGGCGGTCGCGGGCGGCGCGAAGATCGCGGCATCGCTCAATTCCAGCCAATAAAACACCACCCGGCCGGGATTGTCCGTGGCGCGTTCGGCGTGATAGCGCAGCCGTCCATCGGTGCGGGCGGACGTGCCGTAGTAATTTTTCCCATCGGGCGAGGTCAAGTTCACCGGCGACGCCAAATACTCCGAACTGCCATCCACGGGCTCCAGTCCGCCGGCGGCGTTCCGCGGTGTGAGCGGATCCCCGAGATGGACCGTCGCGACCACCGTCGGGGCGGATTGGACGATGTCGATAATGTCGGCCCCCAGAAACTCATAAAGCTGATTGGCTCCCACCACCGGTGCGCCGAGATATTCCACCATAATCCGGCCCTCGCGATTATAGGCTTTGACGGAGCTGTTCTGCCCAAACTTTTCAAACCAGAGGGTCTTGCGCTGCGGAGGCAGACTGGTGGCCGTATCGGTGCTGGCCGGGGCCCCCGGTTGTTTGAATTCTTCCGCCACCAGCTGGGGAAAATTCGTCGTGTAAATCGGATTCACCGTCTGAATCTTGCCAGCCGGGATCGATACGATCGGGCCGCTGAAGCCGTTTTCCGTCCAATAAATCGTGCGCGCCGGCTTGTCCGTCGCCGAGGACACGGCGAACGATTCCAAGCGCGTGCGATATTTCAACACGGCGTCCCCCGTGATGGCCACGGGCACCCGCGTGACCCACGTGATATCCACGCGGCCGGCTTGGGAGGCAAAGGTCTGATTGGCGTGCGGGCTGAAATAATACGGCCGGATCGGCGCCGTGACGGTCGCCGTGGCGCCGGTCCCGCCGCCCCCGGAAAACGTGACGCCGGGCAGGGAGGTGTAGCCCGACCCGAGGCTGGAGAAGGTGACGGAGACCACGCGACCTTGGGCGACGATCGCCGTGGCCGCTGCGCCCGTGCCACCCCCACCCGAGAAGACGACGGTCGGCACGCTGGTGTAGCCACCGCCACCCTCGAGCACTGTGACCGCATCGAGGGTCAGGGGCAGCGGCGTCTCCGTCGTGCCGCTGGGATGGGTGAACGATTCGCCGATGGCGACGGGGGCCTGGCGCCAGTAGGACGCGTCGGCGATCGTCGTTTTATCCGCCTGGGTCGCCGGCGGGGTGATGATGTCGCCGGTCAGGTAGCGGGGCACGCCGGAGGCAAACAGGGAGCCAAAGGACGAGGCTTTGAGCGCAATGGCGCCGCCGGAGGGATAGCGCACCGTGACGGTGGCACTCGTCGCGCGCGCGGCCGAACCGCCCGCACTCACGAAGGCGCCGGCGTATTGCGGCGTGGTGGTCGGCGGATTCAGCTGGCTGGGTGCACCGCCTTGGTAGAGGCGCGTGAACGTGATGCCGGAGATTTCAAACTGCGCCCGGGCGGCCGAGGCCGCACCCATGGCAACCAGCAGAAAAAAGACCGGGCGGAAAAAGAAGGAAAGGCGGTGGGTCATGGCGGCGGGGAGCGCGGTCAGTTCGTCGTGATGCTTCCGAGTTCGCTCACGCGGCGGAGTTCAAAAGTGCCCGATACGGTCAACGGATCTTTGTGCACTCCCGTGATCGTTTCGGAATAAGTGCCGCCGAGCACCGTGCTGCCCCAGCCGAGCGGGCTCGAGGTGGGCAGGGGCGTGGGGGAAAAGGTAAAGGAGAACGTGCGCCCGATGGTCGGGCTTTCCAACGACCCCGCCGAGGTCCCCGTCAGCAGGTCGAACTGGCTGTCTTTATTGTCGTGGTCCGGATGGTAGGTGTGCACGTAGGGATTCGTGGGCCCATTAAAAGGAATCGTGACGCTGCGGACCAGCGTCTGGCCGAGCGCCACACTGCCCGTGCCGGTCGCGAGTTCTTGCTCGAGGGGCAGGTGCGTGGCGACGAATCGTTGCGCGTTGGCCTTTTCGTCGGCCTTGAGGTGGGACTCCAAGGTCGCGATACCCTGCGCATACGGCGCGGGCGCGAGGCGGCCAAGGAACACTTGCGAGAGCACCCGGGCCGTGCCGGCGTCGTCCACGTGCAGGAGCACGCGCAGGGGATACGGGCTCTTCGTCGCCGTGCCCGTGAAGCCCACGGCTTTGCTTTCGACGTTGGTCACCGCGACATCGCCCACCCAGAGGCCGGCCAACGAGGTGACGCGCGCACTCACCGGCAGCAGCACCTCCAGGAGATTCGAGCTTTCGGTGAAGCGCAGCAGCGAGGCGTAGAGCGCGTTGGGCAAACGCGTGGCAGGGGGGCCACCGTCGATCAGCGCGCGGTTGACGCCGAACACCAGTTCCGAGGAGGCCTGCGGCGCGAGCACGACGGTGAACGGCGCGCTCACGGCGGGGAACTCGTAGCTGCTGGTGGCGCTGTTATACGTGCGGCGCGTGAGGGGCACGGCGTCCAGCCATTGCTCCTGGCCGACCGGGGCGGTGGCGGAGGCCGTGGGCGTGACGGTGAGCGTCACGGTGGCGGATGAGCGATTGCGCACCCGCACGGTAACTTGCGATCCATTGCGGCCGTAGACGAGGCCGGCGAGATTCGAGGGCGTGATTTCCAGCGGAGCGTAGAAATCCGAGACCACCGTCGCATCGAACCAATACGCCTGCGTGCGATCGAGCGGCTCGAAGGAGGGGCTGAAGACTTGCACGACCGCTTCTCCGATCGGGCCGCCCACGTATTTATAAATCTTGGTGTTCGCGGCGACCGCCGAGGGGAAGGTCGCGAAGTAATTGGCGATCGTCGGCGGGGAGCTCACGCGGGCCGGAAACCCGAGGAAATTCGCCCCGCTGCGCACCCATTTGCTGGCGGGCGGCAGCACCCGTTGGGTGATCGAGAGCGAATAGGTATCGGTAACGGCGCCGGCGCATTCCACCAGATAGGCCGTCTGGCCGATCAACGCACTGAGCGTGTCCGGCGTAGCCACATCCTTGGTCCAAGTGCTCCACTCCGGCGTGCCCGCCTGGGGGAGGAGGCCCGCGCCGCCAAACTGGGTCGCCGTGGGATTCGGGTTCCACCGCCAGATGCTCAGCACCTCGGCGTTGTTGGCGAGCTGCTGCTCGATCGTCGCATAGCTGGCGTCCCCGTGCAGGTAGATCGAATTCCAGCCGCCGCGCAGCGTATAGTTGATCGTCTGCCACTGGGCCTGGGCGGGCGTGACGACGAGGAGGAAGAGACAGGCTAAGGCAAGGAGACCGCTGACCGCGGTGGAGCGCGTTGACCCCAACGCGCTTGCGGGGACGGCAGCGGCGGCGCTCTCCTGATTCACGGCCGGGACGCCCGTGCCACTCGAACCAGCGCGTTGGGGACAACGCGCGCCACCTCGGAGAACTTGTAGATTTGTTTTCATCGCACAGTGAGTCGGTAGAAGCGCGAGGCATCGGCCGGGGCCGAGATGTAGGCGGACAATATACCCACGGCCGACGCGCGATAGTAGCTGGCCGCCGCGCCGTCCGGCGTAGTCGCCATCGGCACGACCGTCCAGGTCCGCAGATCGGCACTTTCCTCGATCGCGTAGACTTTGCCGGTGATGGCAAAGAAGCCGAAGGTGACCGTCGTGGCGGTCTTGTTGGTGATCTGGAGCTCGAAGCGCTCGGTCGCATCACCGGCAAAGGTGCCGGCGACGTATTCCTGAAAATTGCTGATGCCATCGCCGTCGAAATCGCCGGTTTTGGTGATGAGGTTGATATTCCAGCCGGGTGTGCCGGGGCGGCGGCCCGCCTGATAGAGCTGCCATTCCTGCCACGCGTCGGGCAGGCCATCTTGGTTCACATCGGCGCCCAGATTGAGATCGAGGCGGACGCGCTCGCCCCCGTTACCCGCCCGCAGCGTGCCGCTGGCTTCGATGGGGTAGAAATTCTGGCCATTCATCACCACGACCAGCGAGTAGAGCCCCTGCGCCGCGACCGCACTGCTCGAGTAAATCCGCGAGGAGGCCCGGTTTTGGTCCACGCGGATATTGATCTCATAGTTCGAATCCGCCTGCAGGTCGCTCTTGATGACGGCCCGGCCGATCTCGACCCCGTTGCTCAGCAGCGAAATCTCCGCGCCATCGACGCGCAGCGTCGCCCCCACCTGATCGCGGACGAGGCCGTAGATCGTGTAGTAGGGCGCCGGCGGAAACGCGGCCAACCGCGGTGCGCCGCCCGCCGCGGCGAGGCCCAGCAGGACGGCGGAGAAGAGCGCGCGCAGCGCCACGCGGGAGAAGTCGAAAAGGTGCACGGGAAGGAAGGAGGGGGAAAACGCGGGCAGACGGCGGCTTACTCCTCGACCTCGCCGGACTTGACGGAGGCCGGACGCGGCGTGGCCGCACCGCCGGTGCGCACAAAGCGCTCGATCGCGGCGAGTCGGGTCTCCTGGGTCTGGGCCCGGGAGGCAAACTCGGCGAGCTGGCGGCGTTGCGCCGCGACTTGCGCCCGCAGTTCGGCGTTTTCGGCCGTCAAGGTCTTCACGGCGGCGTCCTGGTCGCGCTTCACTTGCTGCGTGGCCGAGACGTTGAGCATCGCGATCGCGTCGTAGTCGACGGTGAGAAAATCCTTCACCTCACGGCCATAGACGAAGATCGCGCCGTCTTTCGGCTTAAAATCGGTGCGGAACTGGCCCGCGCCGACCTCGAGCACCTCGTAGACGCCACCTTGCTTGCCGTCAGCCACCAGCTTCACCTGCTCGCCCTTGCGCAGGTCGGTGGCCAGCGTCACCCAGCCATCGCGGATCGTCGCGGTCTGATAGATATCCGGCACCACATCGGTGTGCATCGAGGTCGCTTGCGGGAAGACCTTTTTTACCTGCTGAGCGATGACCTTTTTCTGCGCCTCCGCTCCTTTGGCCAAAGAGTCTTTGTAACGATAGTCTGTCACTTCGACCTTCATGAGCGTGCGAAGGTCGCTCGCACCGTCAGACACCCCCGCAACCGTCTTAATCCGTGCATCCGACGCGACAATGAACCCGTTGCCCGACCACACAGCTCGGGCTGCGTAAATCGAAACTTCCTTACTCCCCGCTACTGCCCCTGCAGCGCCGCCTGTATATGCAATAGCTCCCGCCGGCACGGTAGGGCCCGACCAGCTATTAACCTCCAAATGACCCTTGGTGTTAGTGTAGTTAGCAGAGCCGGGCAGGAGCGAGAGATGACCGTTGGTATCCATACGCATCAACGCCTGGGTCCCTGTATACCAATTGTAACTCCCAGTGGCCGGAACACTGCTCCACATTGTACTGACATTCATGCCCATGGCGTAGGGAACCGTTCCGGCAGTAAGGCCAACAGGATCAGTTCCCGGCCAGAGCACCAGTCTCGACCCGACCCCGCCCAAGCGCGTGGCCGTCGGAGCCGAGAGCCCAGTTACTGGAAAAGAAAGAGTGCCCGCGGTGCTGAAGCTGCCGCCCGTGATGGCGCCCGTCGCCGAGACAGTGCCCGCCGTGCTAAAGCTGCCGCCCGAGATGGCGCCCGTCGCCGTGACAGTGCCCGCCGTGCTAAAGCTGCCACCCGTGATGGCGCCCAGGGCCGTAAACGCGCCCGACGTATTCACGGCGGTGCCGCTTAGGGTCATTGTCGCCGCCGATCCCGTCGCTCCCGACACGAAGTGAAGTTTTTGGGCCGATTGGAGCACAATATCATTGGCCGCTGCCGAGGAACTGGAAACGAAGGCGCCCGGGGCACCTTGGCGAACCAGACCGTTCGCAGTCGCACCGTTCCAAAGCTCAAGTCCAGTGGCCATGATCCGACCGGACATACTCAGCTGGGCCGCGGATAACGTGCCCGAAGCCGTGATGTCACCCGTGACATCCAAGGCCACGGTGGGCGCCGTCGTCTTGTTAATGCCGACGAAGCCGCCGCCCGGATTGAGCAGCAGCGGCTGGTTGCCCACCGCTTCTTTAAACGACTGCACGTAGCCGGTGCCGGAGCCGGTATCATCCACGCCGAAACGCAGGCGCTCGTTCGTATCGGCGCCGGTGATGATGAACTGCGGAGTGCCGGTGCCGGTGCCGGCGGCTGACACCGTGAGGCGGGCCGCCGGCGTGGTGTTGCCGATGCCGACAAAACCGGTATCCGTCGTCGAAAGGGTGGAGAGCCCGGCGGTGCCGACGGACTCGGCATACTTGGCGCGGAAGGCATAGGCCGTGGAAACCAATTGCTGCCGAGGTGAAATCTCCGGATCCGCCGCAGCCGTGCCATCATCCACCGTGACGCCGAGGTAGCGGGTGGCCCCGCCAAAAACGGTGGAGGAATCGATCGTCCTGCCCGGCTTGCCCTTGTCGGTCTCGCCCGCGACGGCGGTGCCCTGCCCGATCAGCACACTGAACTCGCCGTCGGAAATCGTCACCGTCTGGGTCTCGGAATAGAGCAGGTCGGCCGCGAGCACGCTCGTCGAGGACCCCCAGATGCGGAAGGTCACCGTGCGATTCACCGGCGTGCCGACCCCGACGAGTCCGGCCGCGGTGCTCACCCGGCCCTGGTAGCTGACGAGGGCGGGCAGAACGGAGGTCTGCGCCTGGAGCGGGAGCATGGGCCCCACGACCGTCGCGAGGGCGAGGAGCGCCGACCAGACAAACGGCCGGGAGCGCGGGGCGGGCGCGAGCGGAAGGCGGGACACGGTGTTATTTTTCATGGGCATGGTGACGAGGAAGGTGAGGCGGGAGCGGCAGAAGAAACGGCAGGAGGAAGGTGAAGGAGCGGAAGCAAACGGGGAGAAAATGGACGGCGGCCGTGGAACGCGGTGGGCCCACGCCCGAACGAGACGGATCGCTCACCCGCAACCAACGCGGCCACTGAGTTGCAGGTGCGGAAGAAGGGAAGAATGCGCGCTCCGCCAGCGGATTTTGACGAAACGGGCATTTGGCCTGACGAATCGGGCAACGTTCGCGAAATCCGGCGTCACCACGCGCGGCGCCGCCGGCCCAAGCGGGCGCCCGAACGCCCGGGCGGCCCACCCCGGGGCGACGGGCTTTCCCGGCCTTGGCCGGGGTCACCCGGAGGCCATTATCACGAAGGCCCGGGGTCGCGGAACGGGGCAGGAACCGCCCCGGTGCGACTTCCCCCAAAGTACACGTAGTCTCCGCACGACATCGGCCATGACAAACGACCGCCCGCTGCCAGCATCGCGCCAGATCAACCCGACTCCTCAACCTTCACCTCCGGGCCCCTGTTCCCGCCTCATCCGGAAATTCAGCGGCCTGAAAACGCTGGCCTTGCTCTGCGCTTGCCCGGCCCTCGTCGCCCAGACGGTGCTGCTGCAGCCGCTGGTCATCGTCGGCGACAAGCTCACGACCGGCCCCGAAGAGATCGTCGGATCGGCGGGCGGGCGGGATGCGCCGGGTGTCGCGGGCGCGCCGCGCGGCACCTACCAGGACCTGTTGGCCCTCGTGCCCGGCGCCTACGAAGCCAATGCCAACGGCGGCCTCTTCAGTCTGCGCGGCCTGAACCAGGACGATCTCTTCGGCAGCCTCGGCACCGGATCCAACGCCCTCGTCGCGGTGCTGGCGGACGGTATCCCGCTCTCCTCGGCGACCCTCCGCTTTCTGCCGCCCACGCTTTGGAACCTGGCCGGGGCCGAAGTGCTGCGCGGGCCGCAATCGCTCTCCCACGGCCCCAACTCCCTGGGCGGGGCCCTGCTCCTCCACCAGCGCCAGCCGGCATTTTCCTCCCACGGCGAAGCCCTCATGGAGCACGCCGCCTTCGGCAGCTGGCGGACCGGTCTCGCGCACGATTTACCGCTGCGGAAGGAAGAACTCACGCTGCGCCTCACCGGTCTCCGCCAGCAAAGCGACGGCGCCGAACTCAACCGCTTCAACGCCGATCCCGCGTTCGGCGCGACGAAGCGCACCGATCTCGGCGCCACCCTCCTCTGGCGCCCGGGCCAGCAACCCGACCGGGTTTTCCAGCTTTCGCTGCAGCACGAAAAATCGGACGGCAACCCGTTTGCCAACGTGACCGACGCCGTCCGCGGCGATCTGTTCCAGCGCGAGACCTCGCTTAACACCCCGCCGGACTATGCCGCGCGGCGGCGGGCCGCCACGCTCCAAACGAGCCTCGCCCTGCCCCACCGCCTGCGCCTGCGGGCCGTCACCGGCGTGCAACGCTTCGCCGTGGATTCGCTGGCGGACCTCGACGGCGCCTCGCGGCTCTCCTGGTTTAACCAGGGCCGGAAGGAGGAGCGCCGCGCCACGGGCGACGTCACCCTGGCCCGACCGGAGGGCCGGACCCGCTGGCTGCTCGGCGCCTATGCGGAGCGGAGCACCTACGCGCTCGACTACACCGGGGTGGGCCTCGCCCCCCTGCCGCGGGGCAGCGCGTTCGCCCATCACGCCACCGAAACCGTGGCCATCGCGGCCCTGTACGGCCGGGCCGACTACGCGTTTCTCCCCGGCCTGCACCTCAACGGCGGCGTCCGGTACAACGGGGAAAATCGCGACCTCACCGCCAGCTCGGTGTTTGGCGCCCTGCCCCGCAAGACGGCCGGCGGCAGCACGAGCGCAGCCGACTGGCTGCCGCAACTCCGCCTGCAATGGCAGCCCGCGCCCGACCGCTCGCTCGCGCTCAAATGGTCGCGCGGCTACCGCAGCGGCGGCACGAGCTTCGCGCCGTTCTTCGGCCTGGCCCGCGACTATCAGCCCGAGTACGCCGACGAAACGGAACTGGCCGGGCGGCTGGCGCTCACGCCGACGCTGAAGCTGAACGCCGCGCTCTTCCACGCCGCGATCCGCGACCAACAGGTGCCGGTCGCGGTGCCGGGCGGTTTCCCCGGCATCGACAACTTGCTCTACAATGCCGACACCTCGCGACGCCGCGGCGCGGAGGTGGCCCTCGTCGCGCAGGCGACTTCGGCCCTCACGGTCACGGGCAGCGTCACGTGGCTGCAATCGCGCTTCGGCCGACTCGTCATCGGCCACCGCGAGGTGTCCGGCCAGGCGCTGCCGAACGCGCCCCGGTGGACGGCGTCATGGGGCCTCGACTACCAACGCCCTGCCGGCTGGTTTGGTTCGGCCCGGTTCAGCGTGGCGAGCGGGGCCTACAGCCAGGTCGCCAGCGCCCGGGTCACCGCGTTGGAACCCCGCCGGCTCCTCTCGGCTCGCCTCGGCTACGCGTGGCGGGGCGTGCGCCTGTACGCCTACGGGGCCAACCTGCTCGACGAAAACTACGCCTTGTATCGCAGCGACAACACCGCGCTGGGGCTGCCTGTCTCGGGCCAGGCCGGATTGCCCCGCCAACTCGGTGGCGGCGCCGAATTACGCTGGTGAAGTCCGCGCCATCAACCGCGGCCCCCCCCTCGAGGCCCGACCCGGGCCCGCGGCTGATCGCGCTGCCGCCGGAGCAGGACGCCTCCGGTCGGGACCTCGCGGCCGGCCGCCCCCCCGTCTGGAGCGCACGCCTGTTCTGGGGCTTTCAGGCGGCCTTCTGGTTCATCGCCGCGCTCTCGCTGTTTTTCTTGGTTGTGACCTACATGCCGCTCGAAGAACTGAGCGCCATTGTCACCGGGCGCACGGGCACGGGCGTGGTGCTGACCGTGCTGTTGCACCGGTTCTACACGAGTGCGTTTTTCCGCCGGCAGGAGCGCCTCGCCAGCTGGCTTTGGGTGATCGTGCTGACGGTGGCCACGAGCCTCGCCGCGAGCGCCGTATGGGTGGCCTTGATTCGCTGGGCGCATTTTCCCGAGATCCACACCGAGAGCCCGTTCGTCGACATCACCATCTCGCGGCTCTTCAATCTGCTGATCTGGCATTCGATGTATTTCGGCATCGATGTGGTCCTGAAAACCCACGCGCTGGAAGTCGAAGCAAGCGAGGCGAAAGTCGCCATCCAGGCGGCGGAATTGAGGCAGCTGCATGCCCAGATCAACCCGCACTTTCTCTTTAATTCGCTCAACACGATCAAGGCGAACCTCGCCGATCCCGCGCAGGCCGCCGAGGGCCTCCAGAACCTTTCGGATTATTTGCACTTCGCGCTGCAGGAGTCCCGCCCGCTCGAGCCGCTGAGCCGGGAGCTCGATTCCCTCGAATCCTATTTCCGGCTACAGTCCCTGCGCTTCGGCCCGGACCTCGATTGCCTCATCGAGGCGAGTCCCGCCGCACTGAAGACCTCGGTGCCGCCCATGCTCATCCAGCCTTTGCTGGAAAACGCCTTCAAATTCGGCCCCAAAACCGGCCCGCTGCCGCTCCGCATCGAAATCAAGGCGAGCACGGACGGGGAGTTTCTGGTGCTGACCGTCGCCAACACCGGCTGCTGGGTGCCCTACCGCACCGATGGAGGCGGACACGGGATCGGGATCACCAACTTGCGTCGCCGGTTGCAGCTCCTGCTCGACGAAAGGGCCTCCCTGCGCTTCACCGAGTCCGACGGACTCGTCACGGCGTGCGTGCACCTCCCTTTGCACCCAGACCGCCGGCCGACCCCTCGACCGCCCAGCGCGAAACTCGCCGCATGACCACCGCACTCATCGTCGATGATGAATCGCCCGCCCGAAACCTGATGGCCGATTTGCTGCGCGCCCATCCGAGAGTGGAAGTCATCGGCATGGCGGCCAGCGTGGCGGAAGCGGTGCGATTCGTCCGCACGCGGCCGCCCGATCTGATTTTCCTGGATGTCGATATGCCCGGCGGCCACGGCTTCGACCTGATCCCCGCGTTGGAGAAAAAAACCCATCTGGTCTTTGTCACCGCCCACGAACGCTTCGCCCTCGACGCGTTCGGCGTCGGCGCGACCGACTACCTCGTCAAACCGGTCGCTCCGGCCCGCCTGGCCGTAACCCTCGAACGCGTCGCCCAGTTTCCCCCGCAGGCCGGCGAGGCCCCCGATCTCGCCGCGGCACCCGGCCCGGCTACGCCCACGACGGCCAGCATCCCCCTCGGCGGCGTCACGGGCCGGCTCGATGTCATTGCCCCGACGAAAATCCTCTGGATTGAGGCGGAGCAGAATTATTCCCGCCTCCATCTCGACCAGGAGTCGAAGAGTATCCTCGGCAATAAGACGCTCTCCGCGTGGGAGGAGAGCTTGGCCGGAAACGGCTTTGAGCGGATCACGCGTTCGATCCTCATCCAGACGGGAAAAATCAAACATCTCACGTGGAAGGGCCGCGACGAAACCTTCGTCCGCTTCCACGGCTCGGAAAAAGTGCTCGCCCTCGGTCGCGCCGGAGCGATCCGGCTGAAAGCCCTCCTGAATTGCTGAGGCCTCCGCGGTCACCGCGGTTGGCACAAACGGAGCCCGGCGCGTGCCGGAATCTGCGCGAGAGGCCGGGACCGGGGCCGGAGTGGGCGCCCCGGGGCGGACCCGAAGGTTGCACGGGGCAAGAGGGACGGGAGGTGGTCCGTGCACGCCCCGGTCCAGCGCGGCCGGCGGAGGTGCGGGGCCAGCCTTTGGGGCGACCGCCGGTTTGGCCCTAAACATAAACGGGCGAGAGGTCCGCGGCAGAACAGCCGCGGCGGCCCCCGCCCCGGCCGCCACCGGCCCGCCTACTGCTTCGCCCCGGCGAAACCGCCGCCGGCATCGGTGGCGTAGAGCCGGTTGTTCGCCCCATCGTGGAAAACCACGTAGCGGCCTTCGCGGTTGCGATAGCGGCTCAGGCCGGCGAGCTCGCCGGCGGCAGGAAACCACGCGGGGGGAGACGAGAGCGGGGCCAGTTCCGTGCCGGGCGCGACAACCACGAGTTCGAACGGATTGTCCTTGAGCAGCCAGTCGCGGAACGCGGCGCCCGGCTGCACCGCGATATACCACTGCCATTTTTGGACACCACTGGAGCCATCCAGCCAGTCGCGGCGTTCGGCCTGGAGGATCTTGTCCTCGGCGGCGGGCCGCCGCCAGAACGCGCGCTGGAACACGGCGGCGTGGTCCTTCTCCAGCGCCAGCCCGTTCGCATCGGGCTTCGCCAGGGGGAAAGATCCCGCGGGCGGGGCGGACGACGTCGCCGGAACGCCCCGCCCGAAAAACCGCCACGCCACCCCGCCGCCGACGCAGAGGAGAACAAGAATCGCAACGACCAAGGCGGGGCGAAGTTTCATGGCCGACACCCTGAGCGCGAATCCGGACCGAGGAGAAGTGCAATGTGCGGCCCGGCGCGCCCGCACCGCCCTTTCGCCCCCCTGCCCGCCCGGAGCATTGCCAGCGCCCGCGCCGCGCCCCAGCTTCGCGCGTATGGCCGACGCCGCGACGACGCATCACGAACCCGCCCCCACCCGGCGCAAACCGAGTTTTGCCATCAGCCACGACCTCGGACACTACCTCCGTCGGTACCGCCGCGAGCGCAGCCTGCCCGTCACCTACGAGCGCCTCCGCGCCTTCCAGGAGGTCATCCCGCTCACCGACGAACACGGCAAACCCACTCTCTGGGACACCGTCATCTACGACGCCACCGAGATGCCCGCGCTCAACGAGGCGCTGAAACAGGTCTACGCCCTGCTCAAGGTCGACGGCGATTTCTCCGTCGTGAAACATCTCTACGTCGACCGCGTGGATTTCTGCACCTTCGGCAACTCCACGCCGTTTCGCGTCCGGATCGTCAACGCCTACAACGACAATCAGGACTATTTCTACGTGAAGAAAGCCGATGCCTCGCGCATCTACGGCCTCGAGCTCGAGCACCTCCTCTCGCCCAACCGCCTCAACTTCATCACGCACGGCAGCACCCTCGTCGAGGAGCACGTCGTCGGCATTCCCGGCGACATTTTCATCGAGCGCTGGCTGCACCACAAAGAGCTCCGCCCGATCCGCATCGCCAAGGAGCTGGTGAAGTTCAACGAACGCTGTTTCGTCCGCCTCCTCGGCGACATGCGCTCCTACAATTTCGTCGTCCTCCTCACGCCCGATTTCGACGACTGGCAGGTCCGGATCCGCGCGATGGATTTCGACCAGCAGAGCTACCAGGGGCGGAAAAATTTCTACCTCCCGCAGTTCTTCAAGGAGAACAGCGAGCTCGCCCTGTTCTGCACGAAGCACCTGCGGCCGGAGACCGCGCACCAATACAAGCGCGAGGAGGAAACCCTCCTGCTCCAGCGTGCCCAGCTCGCCTCCGAGCGCCTCGGCCTGCTCCTGCACGACATGGCGCGCGACCCCATCGCCCCCGCCGCCAAGGTGCACCAGCTCCGCGCGGGGCTCGCCGAACATTTCGGCCGCGCCGACTATCTGCGCTGCGAGTCGATGGGCGCCCTCATCCGCGAAAACCTCGAGTCCATCCGCCGCGCCATCGGCCGCCCGATCGTCCCCGAGCTCGTGCCGGAGTAGCCCACGCCCGCCCGGCCTGGGGAGATTCGCCGCCGCCGCCGGACCGCACGGCGCAAGAAAAAGCCGTGCGGACCGGCCCAACACGTGCTTTATCCCTCCTCGATGAAAACCCGCATCGGTCTTGTGACCGCGCGCCTCATGGGCCGCAGCGTCACCAAATTCGTGGAAGTCACCGACACCGCCGAACTCGCCGCCGCCATCACCAAGTTGGGCGCCACCCGTGTGGTCCTCTACTGGCGCGACCGCATCGGCGACGGCCATATCGAAGGCAAACCCTTCACTGTATCCCAACTGACGGACAAACATTTCGCGTGGGCCGCCGACCAGACCAAGGACGGCATGCGCGGGCTGTTCTGCGAAACCGAACTCGTCCCGCCGACGCGCGCGACGCGCTTCCGCGCCTGATCCCGTTGGACGTCAAACAGCCGACAGGCGTCACTGCGGTCTGACCCCGTGCGCCTGCTCCTTTTTCTCGCCGCCGCCCTGACCGCGTTCGCCGCCGAGCCGGGGCGTCTGCCTGCCGTCCCGCCGGGCGGTGGACTGCCGCCCGCCCTCGCGGCGGCCCGACGCATCGTCGTCCTCGGCGACAGCATCACCTACGGCGGAACCTACGTGGATTTCGTCGAAGCCGTTGTCCGCCTCCGCGTCCCCGGCTGGCGCGGTGAAATCATCGGCCTCGGGTTGTCGAGCGAGACGGTCTCGGGTCTCTCGGAAACCGGCCACGCCGGCGGCAAGTTTCCCCGGCCCGATCTCCACGAACGGCTCGCCCGCATCCTCGCCCAGACCCAACCCGACGTCGTCCTGGCCTGCTATGGCATGAACGACGGCATCTATTTTCCCTTGGCCGAGGAACGCTTCGCAAAATTTCGCGACGGCATGCACCGCCTGCGCGCCGCGGTGAGCGCCGCGCACGCGACGCTCATCCACGTGACGCCGCCGGTGTTTGATCCCCAGCCCATCGCCGCGAAGACGCTGCCCGCCGGACTCGACGCCTATCCCAAGCCCTTCGCCGGCTACAACGACGTGCTCGGCCGCTATTCGGCGTGGCTGGTTGCGCAGCGCGCCCAAGGCTGGGATGTGATCGACGCGCACGGCCTGATGTCCGCCTCGCTGGCGCGGCTCCGCGCCCAGGATCCGACCTTCACCTTTTCGAAAGACGGCGTGCACCCCGACGCCCTCGGGCACGCCGTGATCGCGCGCGCCATCCTCACCGCATGGGGCCTGCGGCCCGACGACGGCGAACTGCTCGCCCACCTCGCCACGCATCCCGACGGGGAGTTGCTCACCCTTGTCCGCACGCGCCGCAAGCTGCTCATGCACGCGTGGCTCACGGCCACCGGTCACACCCGTCCCGGGGTCCCGGCCGGACTCCCGCTCGCCGAAGCGAACGCGCAGGCCGCGGTGATCGGGGAAAAAATCCGGACGCTGAAATAAAAAAGGGGCGCGGTGGTCGCGCCCCGGTCGGTTTCGGGGCCGGCCCCGGTCCGCGTTACCCGCCCTCCCCTACTTGACGGGGGAAAAATCCGTCGGCGTCATGAACACCGACTTCACGCCCTCGGGCGCCGTGAGCGAGCCGCCCGCGGCCTTTTCCGAAGCGGCTCTGGCGGCGACCCAGACCGGGTCGGCGCGGAAGGCGGCCCACGATTTGGTCGCGGCTGCACGGTCCTGGTGAGCGAGGAAATAGATCAGGGTCTTGCCGGCGCCTTTGTCGGCGTCGGTCGGATGATAATAACCGAGATTGGTGATGCCGTGTTTCGCGAAGAGCGCACAGGTGTGGTCGCGGAACCGGGCGTCGAGCGCGGCGATTTTGCCCTCGGGCGTCGTGTAGCTGCGCATTTCGAAAAGGCGCGGCGCACCGGCATACTCGGCGACGGCCGGCGAGAAATCCGCGGGACTGAGATACACCGACGCCACTTTGGCGACGATCTTGCCGGCGACCTGGCTCTTGGCGCTGACCTCTTTCCAAACGGGATCGGCGCTGAAGTTTTTCCACGACTCCTTCGCGGCATCGCGGCTCTTGTGGGAGACCAGGTAAATCAGTTTCTCGCCCGCCCCATCGGCCTGCTCGACCGGAACGGCGTAACCCAGATTTTGCATGCCGTGTTTCTCGAACAGGGCGAGGGTGTGGTCGCGGAAGCGGGCCAGCAGCTTGTCGAGGTTGCCGGGCGTGGCGGTATAGGTGCGGAGTTCGAACACGCGCGCGCTCTCGGCGGCGTGGATCGCGGGCAGGAACCCGGCGAGGACGGCAAGGAAGGAAACCAGACGAAGCATTTTTTTCATGGGGCGAGGGCCGGGACGCTCGACCGATTGCCGGCCGGAGTCAACGCGCGGACGCACCTCCGGCGACGCCGGGGCGAGGCGGTCGCGGGCACCTTCGCCCACCCGCGCGGTCTGTTGGGCGGAATTCTCGTTTATCTTCGCCCGAAAATTTTCCACCATGCCCCCCATGCCCGCCATGACCCTGAAGACGCTCCTCTTGTTCATTCTCGCCGGCACCCTGCTGACGGGCGCAGGCGCCCGAGCGGCCACCCCGGTCGTGATCACCCATGTCGCCGACGTGACGAAAACCCTCGCGACTATCCGCGCCACCGAGCAGCTCCGAATCCTGCTGCCCCCGCCCGCCAACGCGCCCGCCGACCACGAGTGGCAGATCATTTCCAACGATTCGCGCATCCTCCGGCTCACGAGCAGCCCGCGCCCGGCGACGGCCGCGGAAAACGCCGCGGTCACCGAAAAAGCGGCGCCCTCTGCGCCCGGCAATGTCTGGGCCACGACCTTTCTGGCCCTGCGCCCCGGGCGCAGTGTCGTGCGCCTCGCTTTTGTCCGCGCCGTCAACGAGGGCGGCGAGACCCCGCTCGAAACCCGCGAGATCAACGTCAACGTCCGCTAGCCCGGGCCGCGCGCATCCGACTTTCGGGCCAGCGCCATCCGCGGTGGGCCGGCCGCTCCGCGGGCGGCGGATCGCGGGTCGTGGCGTGACGCGTTGAGCCGCGCGCGGAGCGCACGGCCCACCCCGCGGAAACTGAGCGCGGCAAGAAACTGAGATGCGCTCGCCCGGGCCGCGCGGCACCTTCGCGCCCGGCAGGCTCGCCTGCAGCGTTTCAAATTTTTCGCGAGTCCCGGCGTCAGACGCGACGCGCAGACCGAGGGCGATGAGCGCGCGCGCTTCGGCCACGAGCCCGGCCCGCACCTTTTGCTCGGCGGTCGCGTAGACCAGCCCGGTGTGGCGGGGGAAAAACCGGATACCTTCGTCGAGCACGGCGAGATGCTCGGCGGTCGGAGTGATAACGCTCCGCGCCCAGGTCGCCGCGATCAGTTCGTAGATCTCCGGCAACGGCGGAGGCTGGCTCCGCGCGGTGAAGAGCGCCGTGAGCACGGCGGCCGTCTGCTCCGCACTGAAACGCTCCCGCGCCTCGGCGGGTTTCGCGGCGGCCGCCGTAAACCGCAGCCGGGCGAGTTCCAGGAAGGCGCGCGGACGCACCGCCTTGCCCTGCGCGGCGGCCTCGAGAAATTTCCGCGCGCGCAGGTCGTCGCCGGCGGCCCGCTCCAGCAGGCCGATCGCCGCGAGCAGGTTCGGATCGCGCTCGCCGCGGATGTAGGGCACCGACATCGCGGTGCGCGCCGCCGGGACATGGCCGGCGAGGCGCAGCGCGTCGCCCGTGATGCGGCCGGCCTCGGCCTCGGTGGCCTCGCGCAGCTCAAACGGCGGCGGCTCGGGCAGTTTCTCCCCTTTGCCCGCCTGAATGCCCGCCAGCATGTAGTTCGTGAAGTCCACGTAGCCGCGGATCGTCAGCAGCATGTCGCGGTAGCTTTTCTTGAAACAGTCCTTGAACAGCGCTTCCGACACCGGCTCGCGATCGAGCCGGCGGAGGAAGGTGAGAAAATCCTTCTGGTGTTTCCCTTGGTCGCCGTAAAGCCCCCAGTGCACGAACGCGTAGGCCTGCTTGGCCCACGTGCCCCCGAGCGTGCCCCGCGCCTCGGGCGCGTCGTGGGTCACGGCAAACAGCTGTTCCATCGAGAGCAGCCGGCGCTTTGCCAACGCCGCGTTGAAATCGCGGTCTTCCGCCGGCGCCGTCCCGCTGATGCCCGCCTCGTTGAGCGCTGCCTGCTCGGCGGAAAGGGTGTTGGGGTTCTCCACCTTGCCGACGGTGATCGTGGTCTTCGTCACCTCCATCGCCATGAAGATCTGCGCCACGCCTTCCTCGAACCACGCCGGTCCGCGCGGCTCGACGCCGCCCAGCAGAAACCGGATGTATTCGCGGTAGAGCTGGCGATAGGCGTCGACCTGGAAACCCGGATCGCCGCCGCCCAGGCTCGCTCCGTCTTCTCCGGCGCCGGCCGCCGTGGTGGCCGCGGCCGCATCGCCTTCGGGCGTGCTGAGGTTGAGCACCTTCGTCTGGAAATCGATCACGATGGCTGCCTGCTCGCCGGCCCGCAGCGTCAGGCTGGCCATCGCGCGGTTGGGCCGCTGCTGTCCCGGCGGGATGAACGCGTCGAACTTGGCGCCTTTGCCGCAGAGGATCAGCGCGGTCGGCACGGCATTTTTTTGCTGCACGCCCGGCCACACTAAACTCAGCGCGAGATAAAACCGCTGAAAGTCGCCCACCAGCCGCTTGGTCGCCTTCTCCGAGGCGTTCGACAACACCTCAAACCCCGCGATGCGCCCGTAATACCAGGTCTCCGGCGCCGGCAGCTCGCGCCGGTCGGTCACCGTGTAGGTGGGCAGCTCGACGATGTCGCCGGTCGGCTCAGCGGCCCCGAGCCCCGCCGTGGGCCCCAGCCAACCCATCACCAGCAGCGCACCCAACGAAAACCGGCGGAGATTCATACGGGGCAAGGGACGGACGGGGCGGCGGAAAGTCTCACGGCGCCCGAGCAGAAAAAACAAACCGGCCGGACTCAACGGCATAACCCGCCGCCCGCACCGCGACCCGGTCCCGGAGCCCAAAGCCCCGCGTCCCTTCGCCCGCGGGCATCACCGCGGGACACCGGCGGCCAGCGCGGCCGGATTCACCCCGGGCGCACGACGGCGAGCCCGGCGGAGCGCGCCACATTTCGCGAAGCGGTCCGCGATAGGGCCGACGCCCACGGCGCCGTGCTGCGCCGGACTGTGGGCGTTCCAGCGGTTCACAAATTCGCGCGCGCCGCCGGCAAAACGGGAGCGACGGTTCGTGTTGCCGACTGCCCTGATCGGGCCCGGCACCGAATCGACCTCCCCACCCCACAGCGCGAGCTTGCCCCCCTCCGCTTCGATCACCGACCGCAACGTCACCGGCCCGTGCCTCACCGCCAGTTCGACCGAGACGCCACGGCCGACCTTGCCGTGGTCGACCTTCGGGGGCCGCACCTTGCTTTTGCCCGGCGCGAGCGCGAGATGACCGGGACCGTCGCGCCCCATGAGCCCGACCTCGTCGGGGAAATCCATCGCGTCGTTTTTCGTGAACGAACCGCCGACGCCCAATAGGTCCCTGATCTTCATCGCCCGCGCGCTTTTCACTTCAGCCTCGCCGGCGACGGACACCCCGCGCGCCAAGAGCAGCGACGTGGCACGGATGATCGCTCATCTCCGGACCGAGCCGGTCCGCCTCGCGCAGGGTGTATGGACCGAGTTCGCGCCCAGCCGGCGAGAAAAACCACGGACCCTGCGCCACCGGCGCGTGGCCCCGCTGCTCCGCCCGGCCCGCAGGGGGGACGCGGCCTCGCGGTGGAAGGAGTCGGCGAAGCCGAGGGAGGGGCGGGACTCCGCCCGCGGTCAGGCCGGCATCCACGCGCCGGCGTAAACCGGCTCCTCCACCTCGAGCTTCTCGTCCGGCAGCTCCGCCAGCGGCGCAAACCGCTCCGACGAAAACCCCAGCTCCTGTTTGCCCTGATGAAACGGATCGGCCGGATTGCGCAACTCCTCGAGGAGCAGGCCGACCGTCGCCGAATCGCCGCCCTTCACCATTTTCTCCCGGCCGAGGAAGACCTCGCGGATCGTGTAGATATTATCCTTCACCGGGAGCTGTTGGTAGAGCGCGCGGATGGTCGGAGTGAAGGTGTCGTTAACGCAGACGACTTTCTGGCCCTTGATCATGCCCCAACAAAAATGAACTCGCCGGTCAGCGCAACTCCCCGCTGCCGCCCGCCCGACAAACTCGCCGCCATCCCCAGAAGCACCGTGCGCGCTCGCTTGACCCGCGCTACTTTGTCCTCGGCCCGGCCCCGGCGACGGTAATTGCCCTTGCCGCACCCCCACTCTTCGCCTTCGGATGACTCCGCGTTTTCGTCCCCCTCCCTCCTCTATGAATGCGGAACCCTCCTCCGCCGCTCCGGCGGCCAAGCCCAAGAAAGTCGTTTCAGCCAATCCCGCCGACCGTTACTCCGGCGCCGGCAATACACCCGATCCGTGGGACCAATGCGCCCGACTTGAATACGGCGCCGACCGCAGCTTCGCGTGGTCCGTCCGCGAGCAGGTGATCGCCACGCCCCCGGAGGGCCGCGAACGCACCGAGGAAAAACTCCTCAAGACGCTCGGCTCCTCCGGTCGCACCGAGGCCGGCCTCGCCTTTGTCTGCCAGATGCTCGCGATGGTCGGCGCCGCGAAAAGCGTGCCCGCCCTCGCGCCGCTCCTGCGCGACGCGAAGACCACCGACTCGGCCCGCTACGCCCTCGAACGCATCGCCGGCCCCGAAGCCGACGCCGCCTTCCGCGACGCCCTCCCTGCCCTCACCGGCCACCTCAAGGCCGGCCTCATCGGCAGCATCGGCGTCCGGGGGGACACCGCCGCCAAGTCCGCCCTCGCCGCCGTGAAAGCCGACGCCAAAGAACCCGCCGTCGTGCGCGAAGCCGCCACGCACGCCCTCGCCCGCCTCGCCAACGCCAAAGCCTGACGCACCCCATGAATCCGCTCTCTCCCCTCACCCGCCGCCAGTTTCTCCAAAATTCCGCGGTCGCCACCGCGGTCGTCGCCGCTCCGCTGATTTTGCCCTCCGGCCTCCGCGGCCAGAACGCCCCCAGCAAGAAAATCACCGTCGGCATCATCGGCTGCGGCAACATCGCCGACGGCCACTACGGCCCGCTCCTCGGCTCGCCCGAATCCATCCGCGTCCTCGCGGTGTGCGATGTGGACCGCACCCGCCGCGAATCCGCCGCCGCCCGCGTGAACAAGGACTACGGCAACACGGACTGCAAAACCTACGGCGATTTCCGCGAGCTCAACCGCCGCGCCGACATCGACGTCGTCTTCATCTGCACACCCGACCACTGGCACGCGCTCATCGCCATCGACGCGATGCGCAACGGCAAGGACGTCTACGTTGAGAAGCCCCTCACCCTCACCATCGCCGAGGGCCGCGCGCTCGTCGACACCGCGCGCCAATACAACCGCGTCGCCCAGCACGGTACGCAGCACCGCTCGATGAAACGGTTCCACGACGTTGCCGAGTTCGTGCGCAACCAGGGCCTCGGCAAACTCGACCGCATCGACTGTTTCATTCCGCCCAACAACCGGCACTGCGGCGCCACGTGGCAGCCCGAACCCGTGCCGGCCAACCTCGATTGGGAAATGTGGCTCGGGCCCGCCCCGTGGCGCCCCTACAATTCCAAGGGTTGCCACTACAACTTCCGGTTCATCTCCGAAAGCGCCTACGGCCAGGTCACCAACTGGGGCGCGCACTACCTCGACATCGGCCAGTGGGCGCTCGACATGGACGACTCCGGCCCCGTCTCGGTCGAGGGCCACGGCGAATTCCCGAGCAGCGGCCTCTTCACCAACTGCACGAACGTCAACTTCACCGTCCGCTACGCCAACGGCGTCCCGATGCACTGCCGCACCCGCTTCGAAGGCGGCGGCACCGTGCGCTTCGTCGGCGAACGCGGCTGGCTCGACATCGCCCGCGACAAGATGAGCGCGTCCGACAACAATCTGCTCCGCGAGATGCAGGCGCCGAACAAGAAGGTGCAGCTCGAACTGAGCAGCAATCACCACGACAACTTCTTCGCCTGCGTGCGTTCGCGGAAACGCCCGATCGCCGACGTCGGGCTCGGTCACCGCACCACCACGGTCTGCAACCTCGGCCAAATCGGCATGGTCCTCGGCCGCAAGCTCCAGTGGGACCCCGTTAAAGAGGAGTTCGTCAACGACGACGTCGCGAACCGCCTCCGCACGCGCGCCATGCGCTCGCCGTGGTCGCTCGCGTAAGCGGAAGAACGTAGCGGACGAGGTCACGAGGCCGTCTTTCGCGGCGTGTGCCGCCGGCCTCCCCTCGTCAGCCGCTACTCGATCCGCCCCTCGTCGAACTCCATCAGGTCCGGCACGCTCTTGATTTCCTCGAGGCGGTCCACGCACCCCATCGCCGTCAGCGCCGTCGCCATGAACTCGCGCCCCGCGACCGTCATGCCCATCTGCACGTAGCGCCGGTTCCATTGCGCCACGCGACACTCCGCCGGCAGAATCGCCCGCAACTTCGCGTCGATCTCCTCGTCGCTGGCCGAGGCGAAGACGATTTGCTCCACCGCCGCCGGCTCGATCCCGAGGTGCTGGCAGAGAAAACGGTCGCAGCCGCGCTTGTAGTTTTTCGCGTAGCTCGGCGGCAGGGCGCCGTCTCGCTTCACCATTTTGCACTTCGCCAGAAAGCGCGGGAAGTGCAGCAGCCCCGTCGCCGCATGAGGCACGTAGGCCGAAGGCAACGTCGTGAGTACGTCGCCGCTGGAACCGGGAATGGGTTTCGAAGGCATAAGGGGAGTTGGGAGGAATACGGCGACGCCGCTCCGATCGGGAGTCACTTCTTTCCGATCGCGAAAATCTTCGCGGCAAATTTGTCCTTCAGCGCCGCCGGATTCGCCCGGACCGCCGCCTCACCCTTGGCCAGATAGCCGAAGCTCGTCTCGATCACCTGCGAGAGCACATAATTCTCCAGATCCGCCGCACCCGGCACGCCGAGCATCGCCGCAAACGGACCCGCTTTGCCCGCCAGCTCCTTGATTTTCGCCGCCGAACCGTTCGCCGCGACGGCCTGGTTCACGAGCGGCATCAGTTTCGCGCGCAACACCGGCTCCGCCACGCTGCGCAGCATCTTCGTCGCCGAATCCGGCGCACCGCCGGCCAGCCCGCTCACATCGGTCAGCGCGAGCGCCTTCAACGATTCTTTCAAAAGCGCGGCCGCCTGCGGCGACACACTCGACGCCGACTGGTTGAGCGTGGCTTTGAAACTGTCGAGCGCGCCGGACTGATTCGCCTTGAGGAGCGCCGTCTGCAGCTTCGCCATCGACGCCGGACCGGAAAGTTGAAACGCGTCCGGCTTCGCGAGCTCCGTCGCCGCGAAATTCACCGCGGTGCCGAGCCCGCTCTTCACCCCGTTGAGCAACTGCGGCTCGGTGAGCCCCGTCGACTTCAACAACGCCGCGAGTCCCTGCACCTTCTCGGTCATCGTCGAGGTCGTCGCCGGCTTGGCCGTCTCCGCCGCCGACAAATTCGTGGCCACGACGACCGCAAAAAGAAGAGGCCAAGCGCGCAAAGTGAATTTCATGCCCGCCACCCAGCCCCAAGGCCCGCCCGACGGCAAGTCTACACCGGGGAATCCATCCGAGGCGGAGCGCGTTGACCCCAACGCATCCATCCGAGGCGGAGCGCGTTGACCCCAACGCATCCATCCGAGGTGGAGCGCGTTGACCCAACGCATCCATCCGAGGTGGAGCGCGTTGACTCAACGCATCCATCCGAGGTGGGGCGCGTTGACCCAACGCATCCATGCGAGGTGGAGCGCGTTGACCCCAACGCATCCATCCGAGGTGGAGCGCGTTGACCCCAACGCATCCATCCGAGGTGAAGCGCGTTGACCCAACGCATCCATCCGAGGTGGGGCGCGTTGACCCAACGCATCCATCCGAGGTGGAGCGCGTTGACCCAACGCATCCATCCGAGGTGAAGCGCGTTGACCCAACGCATCCATCCGAGGTGGAGCGCGTTGACCCCAACGCGCTTTTTTTCGCCGACCGCATGTTGAGCGGCGCCACGACCGCGATTCGGACGTGATCCGGTCGGTGAATGTCGATCACCGCAGGTAGAAACGGTCGGCAAAAGTGTCGCCGCGCCGGCGAATCGAAGGCGCGGTCAAGAGTCGGCTGCGCGCAAACCTCTCGCACCAGTCGGTAAACCAAGTCGTAGAAGCGCAGCCCGAGCCACGGACTGATCGTCGCGCAGCGCTCGGCCGCGACCTTCGCTTCCGCGCGCGCTGCGCGGTGAAAACGGAAGGCCGTTCGGCCGATTGCGTGCATGGCCACCACCGCGCCTCGCCAACGATTTGATCGGGGGTCGATGACCGGAGCGAAAATATCGCCGGAGGCGCATACCGCTCAACGCTCGCCGGCGCGCGGGTGGCGTTTGGCCCGGCTGTTCTTCAGGTCGCCATCGTGAGACCTCTCCCTGACCAGCGCCCCGTCTCGTGAGCTTTGGGCAGGAAACGTTTTCGGCAGAAAATACCCGAGCCTCCGCTGCTCGGGCTCGAAGAATTTTCCTGCCCGCAAAATCTTCCCGCCTCTCCTCGGTTCCCCTCCCGCGCCTTCGCCCCCCCTCCCCGCCGCCACGGCCATGCGCCCACGCTACGCCCCCCTGCCCTTTCCGCTGGTCGCCGCGCCCGCCGCCCTTACGTTCGGCGGCCTTGAACTCCGCTGCTTCCACACCGCCCGACCGTCTCTTTGCGGGCGGGGCTTTTCATCCCGCGCTTTCCGGCGGGGCCGGTTCGGGCGTTATCCGTCTCTCGGGCGCCGGCGTGCGGTTTGCATCGGAGGCCGGTGAGATCGTGTTGCCGCTCGCCGGTCTGCAGATCGCCCTCGGCGGCGCGAGCGATCGGCTCATTTTTCTCACCCACCCTTCGCTGCCGCAGACCACCGTGCACACCGCCGTTCACGCGATCCTCGACCATCCGGTGATCCTGGGGTCGGCGGAGCTCGCCGCGCAGCGCGCGAAGATCCGCACGAAGAAACACGTGGGCGCCGCCGTTTGGTTTTCGCTCGCCGGCGCACTCGTGCTCGCCGTCGTCGCGCTGGTGCTGTCGCGCGCGTGGTTCGTGAAAATGGCCGCAGCCGCCGTGCCCGTGTCATTCGAAATTTCCGCCGGCGACAAGGTGTTTGCACAGATGATGGTCGGCAAAAAGGTCGTCAAAAACGCCGGGGTCGACGCGCAGTTGAAACAAATCACCGACCCGCTGCTCGCCGGGATTTCGGACAAGCGGTATCCGTTCACCTTTCACGTCATCGAGGACGCGACGCTCAACGCCTTCGCGCTGCCGGGCGGCCACGTCGTGCTGCACAGCGGCCTCTTGCTCGCCGCCGACCGCGCCGAGGAAATCGCCGGCGTGCTCGCGCACGAGATCGCCCACGTCACCGGCCGGCACAGCCTCCGCAACATCATCGGCTCCGCCGGCCTCTACCTCGCGCTCTCCGCCGTCGCGGGCGATGCCAGCGGCCTCCTCGCCGTGCTCGCCGACAACAGCGCGTTCCTGCTCGACCGAAAGTTCACGCGCGATTTCGAACGCGAAGCCGACCACGTCGGCTGGGACTACCTCGTCCGCGCCGGCCTCGACCCCGCCGGCATGGTTTCGTTTTTCGAAAGGATGGAGCGCGAAGAAAAGCAGGCGTTGGAAAAACTTCCGATCGGCGGCGGTGTCGCCCAGGCCCTTCAAATCGTCAGCACCCATCCCGCGACCCGCGAACGGATCGCGCTCCTGGAGGCGAAACTCCGTGCGCGCGGTCCGGCTCCAGCCACCGGGAAGATGGCTTTGAACTACTCCGCCTTCAAAGCCACCGTTCGCGCTTCGCTGCACGTGGCCGACGCACCGCCGCCCCAGCCGTAACTCTCCGCGTGCCTCGACGCGGGGGCCGACAGGCCGGCCCGCGCCAGATGGGAACACGGTGCGGGTGCGCCCGCTTTTTCAGCCCACCGCCGCAGGAACACGCGGTGGCCTCCTGATTACCGTTTCGTGCGAAAAACCGGCACCGGACGGGGCCTGGTGGAGCTGGCCCCGGCCCCATCGAAATTCGACCACCCCGCGTGGCCGACGAAAAACAGGTTCTCCCCCGGGCCCAAACATCCCAACGCCGGCGCGGCCATCGTGAGGTGCGCGGCTTCGAGCACGGTCACCGCAGCGATGGCCTCACCGCCCGGCGCGAGGACGAGGCGCAGCACGCGACTGGGACGCGACCAGGATTGAATCGCGATCAAGTCGCCGTTGCCGGCCCGCACCAATCCGTCGATCCCCACGAGCGTCGTCTGGGGCGGCGATTCCAGCCGGTGCACGGCGTTTGAGTTCAGATCGAGCCGCCACAGTCCGTTCGCCTGATCGGCGAGAAACAGAGCGCTGCCGTCGCTCGCGACCACCGCCCCCTGCAGCGACAAAAACTCCTCACTTTCCGCCACGAGCTCCAGCGCCCCGGCACCTGGGCTGAGCCGCCATACCATCGGTCCGCCGCTGTCAGGCAGGTAAACCGTGCCATCCCGCGCCAAGGCGAGATCGCCCAACACGGACGAATACCGTGATCCCGGTTTGGGCACGAGCGGGATCACGCGACGCACCTCACCGGTGGCGAGATCGATTTCCGCCAGTCCCGCCGTGCCCTCATCTTGGGCGGAGTAGCCCGCCATCGCGGGCACGGCCGAAGTCGCCGCCCACAACACCCCGCGTTCTTCGTCGACGACGAGGCCGAACACACCCCACAGCCCGGCGTTTTCCGCCGTGAAGCGTCGGACTTGGCCTGCGGTCGCCCGGCTGCCTTGGGCGATCGGGGTGCGCACCCAGACACAGCGATGGTGCGGGTCGCCGAAGAAGAATTCTCCCGTCTTCTCCCGCCACGCGATGCCTTCGAGGATGCCGGTCATTTCCGGCAGGGAGAACGCAATCTCGCCTTCACCTTTCGGATAGAGGTTGGTCGCAAATTTTTTGGCTACGGCGGTGAATTCTTTTCGGCCGCGCAGCGCCGCATATTCTGGGGCTCGTTCCACCGGCAAATAGGCACCGAGCGCCGCGAGTTTTTCCAAGGTCGCGATCGCGTCCTCCGCCCGGTCATGGGCGAGTTGGGCCGCGGCGAGGTGCTCGAGCAGATACGGGAAATCTCCGCGCAACGCCACCGCGGCCTCCATTTTCGCGAGGTAGCCGGCCTTGTCGTCGGCCTCCGCGGCCGCCGCCCCCTCGCGGGCCAGCGCCATCGCCTGCGCCGTCTCGGGCCGCTCTGCGCTCACAGCGACATTCGCCACCAAACCCAGCGCCGCGCTGCACCCTCGGAGAAAACTCGCTCGGGATAAATGTCTCACCTCCCCATCGCAGCGAAATTTTCCGCGCGCGCAAGCCGCCTCCACACTGGACGCCGTCGCCTGCACGCGTTCTCCTCCTCACCACCCTTCCCCATGAGCACTCCCCATTCCCGTCGTGATTTCCTCCGCACTGTCGCCGGCACCACCGCCGGTCTCGCCCTCGCCGGCTCCTTGCGCGCCGCCACTCCCGTCCAAGGCAACGGCGCCGTCGGCCTGCGCGCGCCCGCGATGGACCGCGTGCGCGTCGGCATCATCGGCCTCGGCGCGCGCGGCGGCGGCCACTTGGGCACCCTGCTGACGCTCGACGGCGTGGATATCGTCGCTCTCTGCGACAACCACGCGCCCACGCTCGCCAAGGCGTTTGCCCGCGTCGAAAAAGCCAAACGCCCGGTGCCCGCGTCCTACGGCAAGGACGAGCACGACTGGAAGCGCATGCTCGAGCGCAAGGACCTCGACGTCGTCTTCGTCGTCACGCCGTGGGAACTCCACGCCCCGATGGGCGTCGCCGCGATGCTCGCCGGCAAACACGTGTTCATCGAAGTGCCGATCGCGCTCACCGTCGAGGAGTGTTGGCAACTCGTCGACACCGCGGAAAAGACGCAGCGCCACTGCATGATGCTGGAAAATACCTGCTACGGCCGCGAAGAACTTCTCTGCCTCAATCTTTGCCGCGCCGGCGTGCTGGGCGAACTGCTCCACGCCGAGGGCGCTTACATCCACGAGTTGCGCTCGCAGATGAACAGCGTCGAACACGGCACCGGCTCGTGGCGCACGCCGCATTACGCGAAGCGCAACGGCAACCTCTACCCCACCCACGGCATTGGCCCCGTCGCCCAATATCTCGGCATCAACCGCGGTGATCGCTTCGACTATCTCTCATCCGTTTCCTCGCCTGCCCGCGGTCGCGCGCTCTACGCGAAAGCCAAATATCCCGCCAACCACCGCTGGAATACCGAGCTCAAGACCTGGATCGGCGGCGATATCAACACCTCGATCATCAAGACTGTGCGCGGCCGCTCGCTCATGATGCAGTGGGACGAGACCACGCCACGCCCCTACTCGCGCCTCAACCTGATCCAGGGCACGAAAGGAACCTTTGCCAGCTACCCGAGCCGCCTCGTGATCGAGGGCGAGACGAAGAGCACCCACGCCTGGACCGAGGGCGAAGCGCTCGAGGCGCTCTTCAAAAAATACGAGCACCCGCTCTGGAAAAAAATGGGCGATCTGGCCAAGGCCAACGGCGGCCACGGCGGCATGGATTTCATCATGCTCTGGCGCGTGATCACGTGCCTGCGCCAAGGCGAAGCGCTCGACCAGGATGTTTATGACGGCGCGAGCTGGTCCGTGCTCACTCCGCTCACCGAGTGGTCCGTCGCGCACCGCAGCCAGTCCGTCGACGTGCCCGACTTCACCCGCGGCCGATGGGAAAAAACCGCGCCGCTCGGCATCGTGACGTGATTGCGTCGGGCTTTCGATCGCGACCTCGCACCTCGGCTTTCCGGAGTAGGGCGGACTTCAGTCCGTCTTCGGTGCGAATACGTAAAGCGCGAAAAGGCGGACTGAAGTCCGCCCTACTTCAGCGGTGCCATCCGCCCCTCACTTCGCCTTCGCCGGCAGCAGCGGCGTGAGGCTCGCCACCACGGCGTCGGCGAGCTGCTCGGAGCCGTCCTTCGTGAAGTGGACGTTCTTCGGGAGTTGAATCTTCTCCTGCCGCGCGACGACGAACGCGTGCAGGTCATCCACCGCGACGCCGTTTTCCTTCATCACGCGGAGCGCGGCGGCGTTGTAGGGAAGCTCGCTGTGCTCGACGCGCCCGGCCGACCCGGCGGGCACCGGGGTCGTCGTGGCAAAAATGAGTTTGGCCCCGGTCGGCTTGAGCGCCGCGACCAGCGCGCGCAGGTTCTTCTCATACTCGGCCACACTCGCCACCTGTCGGCCTTTTTCGGGCGGCACGAGCGTGCCTTTTTCATCCAGGTATTTCACGTCGTGCAGACCGAAATTGAAATGGATCACATCCCATTTTCCGGTGCCGAGCCACTTGTCGAGCG
>JBIKOK010000144.1:0-16265 GCA_044358025.1 Opitutaceae bacterium | reverse complement strand
CCAGCGTACAAAACACCGTCAGCACGACCGTCAGCGCCAGCCACGCCGGCGATGTCCACGGCGTCACCAGCGCCGCCACATCCGGCGCCGTCGCCCCCGCGAGCACGGTGAAGACGAGCGCCTCCGTCACAAACATCACGAGCGTCAGCCGCTCCGGCCGGTTGGCAGAAAACGCCTTGTTCTCCAGCCACAGGATTTGTCCCATAAAAAAAAGCGACGCGACGAGCGTCTCCCATTCGCCGCGCCCCAACGACAGCTCCCGCCAATCGAATCGCCCGAGGATGGCCACGCCCGCGAGCACCAACGCACAGCAGATCCACACGGTCCAACCGGGATGTCGCCGCGCGCGCACCGCGACATAGATCGGGATGAGAATCGCGTAGAACTGCGTGAGAAACGCCGAAGTGCTCGCCGAGGTGAATTGCAGCGCATCGTTCTGCAGCAGCATGCCCACGGAAGAAAAAAGCCCGATGATCACTCCCTGTTTCACCTCGCCCCGCGTCACCTTCCAGAAATCAAACGGTCGCAGCGCCATCAACACCGCCGACGCCAACAGGAACCGCGGCGCCACGGTGTAAACCGCCGAAAACCACGACCCCGCCTGCGGAATCAGCACGCCGTGCAACAGCATGACCGCTTTGATGACCGGAAAACTCAGCCCCCAGAATAAATTCGCGAACAAGAGCATGAGAATCGCGCGCGGACGTTGGGGGTGATGGGCGTCGGACATGCGAAAAATTGGCAGCGTGGAAAACGAAGCCGCCCACCGTGCCGCCCGCGCCCGCGCTCGCCAAGTGAATTGCCGGATGGCGCGCGCGCCCCCGTGCCGGGCACTTTCCGGCCTGGCCACGGTTTGTCTCGACCTCCTGTCGCCACTTCCGTTCTAAGAACCCGTCCCGCTGCGCGTCGGCCCCCGCGCCCGCCTCCGCCCCATGAAGCTCCCCTCTCTCCTTCTCGTCGGCTCGCTCGTCGCGAACGCCGTGCTCCTGACGTGGTGGCTCGCGCCAGATCGCGCCTCGCCCGCCCTCACCGCCCACAACTCCAGCACCCGTGCCCCCGCGACCGCCGCACCCTCTCTCACCCCACGCGCCGCCCCCTCCGCGCTCACTCCCGCCGCCCTGCGCGAACACCTGACCTCACTCGGCCTCCCGCCCGCCGCCGTCACCGCCCTCATCCGCGCCCGACTTTACGCCCGCCACGATGCCCGCCGCCGCGAACTCCTCACCGCCGCCTCGCAATCCCTCCCGTGGTGGAAATTCGCGAAGCGCCCGCCCACTTACGATTCGAGCATCCCTCTCACGCCCGCCGGGCGCAAAGAACTCCACGACCTCGAAGCCGAGGCCCGCGCCGCCACCCTCGCCACGCTCGGCCCCGTCGCCCTCGATCCCACCGGCAGTATTGCCGCTCGCTACGCCTTTCTCTCCCCCGAAAAAGCCGTCCTCCTCGACGCCCTCGAACAGGACTACCGCAACCTGAACTCCGAATTGCGCGATGAGCTCGGTCGCGTCCGCACCACCGCTGATCGTGAGCGGGAAAAACTCCTCGAGACCGAACGCCAGCGCGATCTCGCCGTCCTGCTCTCTCCCACCGAACGCGAAATCCTCGACCAGCACACCTCGCCGACCGCGACCCGCCTCGCCTCCCGGATGCTCGCCTTCCAAGCCACCGAGGAGGAATACCGCGCCCTCTACGCGATCCAAAAATCCTTCGAGCAACACTTCGCCCTCCCGGCCAGCCCAGCCTCCGGCTCGCGGGTTCCTTCCATCGATTCCCAGCCCGACTTCACCCAAAAAATCCGCGACGCTCTGGGTGAAACGCGTTTCGCCGACTGGGAATCCTCCACCCAATCCCACGTCCAAGCCCTCGCTCAACTCGCCGTCGTCAACAATCTGCCCCCCACGGCAGTCCGCGAAGTCAACGCCCTCCTCACCGCCGCCGCCGCGTCCTCCTGGACGCTCGTCAACGACGACGCCCGCCCAACCGAGCAACGCGCCGCCGCCCTCGCACAACTCGCCGGCGATACCCGCACCCAAGTCGCCGCTAAACTCGGCGCCGACGTCGCGGCCAAATATCTCCGCGACGTTTTTTGGATCGACCTGATGACCAACGGCGGGGGCGTCCAACTGACCGGTGGCAGCATTTCCATGCGGAGCGTCGCTCCCGTCACCCGCCCAGCGGCTCCGCCGGCACCGACCACTCCGGGCAAATGACCCGCGCCATGAAAACACCCGCGCTCACCTCCGTTCTCCTCGCCGTCTCCCTCGCAGCCAATGCCCCGCTCGCGTGGCTCCTCCTCCACCGCGCCCCTGAGCCAACGCCATCGACTCTCGCACTCAACGCGCCCGCGCACCCACCCTCGGCCGCGCCCGCTCCCACCAAAGCCACCACCGTCGCCTCCGCCCGCTCCGCCACCGATTCGCACGCCGCGCTGCGCGACCGCCTCCTCGCCCTCGGCCTCCCGGCCGAAGCCGTGCGCGCCGCCATCCGCGCCGTCATCGAGGCCCCGCGTCGCGCCCGCGATCGCGACCTGCGCGCCGCCACGCCCCCGCTGCCTTGGTGGCAGGGTCTCCACGGCTACCGCGTCACCCCGGAACAGGAGAACGACCTGCGTGGCCTTCGCACCGCGGAGCGCGAAGAAATGACCCGCCTCTTCGGCCGCGCCGGTGCGCTCACGGCGGCCGAGCTCGAACCGTATCTGTTTCTCCCGCCCGACCGCGCCGCTGACCTCGCCGCGCTCGAACGCGACTACATGGACCTCCGTTTCCAACTCAACCAATCCATCCCCGGTGATCCGACCGCCGCCGCCGAACGCCGGCGTATCTTGGAAAGCGAATACGCGCGCGATCTCGCCGCGCTCCTCACCCCCGAGGAACGCACCGCCCGCGAACTCCGCACCTCCCCCACCGCCCAAAAACTCGCCACCCGCCTCGCCTCTTTCGATGGCACCGAGGCGGAATTCCGCGCCGTTTACGATCTCCAGAAATCCTTCGACGAAAAATTTCCCTCCACCGGCATGACCGTCGTCCTCACCGGTGCCGAACCGCGCACCCTCGCCGAGGCGAAACTCGCCGAAGACCTCCGCGCCGCCCTCGGTGCCGACCGCTACGCCGCGTGGCAATTGGCCCAACGCGAAGACTACCGCACCCTCGTCGATCTGCAGCGCCGCTTTGCGCTTCCGCCCGCCACTGTCGACGCCTTGACCAAATTTCCGCTCGAGACGAGCGCCGCGTCGGGCCGCATCGCCGCCGATCCCAGCCTCAACTCCCAGCAGAAAGTGGACGCGCTCAAAGCCCTCGCCCACGAGACCCGCAACCAGGTGCGCACCACCCTCGGCACCAATCTCGGGGACGCCTACCTCGCTTCCGGAGGGGCCCACTGGCTCTCCAGCCTCGACCGTGGCGGCAGCTTTTCCTTTTCGCCCACCGGCGCCGTTTCGAGCCGCTCTGTTACAAATCGCCCGCCTCCCCCAAAATAACGCCCGAGCCTCGACAATCCCGCTCCCCCGCGCCACTCCTCTCCCAATGGCGATGGCAACCGGCGCGACGCGCCTCCCCAAAAAAGACTACGAGGCCCGCGTGCCTGTGCTGCGCGGCGCGCTCGTCCAGATGCAGGTCGCCCTCCAGCACGCGCCCTTCCCCGTCCTCCTCGTCGTCGCCGGCGACGAAGCCTCCGGCAAAGGCGACGTCGTCAATCTCCTCAACGCCTGGCTCGACCCCCGCGGCGTCGAAACCTTCGCCTTCCACGAGCCCACCGACGAAGAGCGCGAACGCCCCCCCATGTGGCGCTACTGGCGCTGCCTCCCGCCCCGCGGCCGCATGGCCATCTACGCCGGCGGCTGGTCCGCCGACGCCCTCCGCGCCGACCCCCGCAGCCCCGCCGAGGTCGCCGATTTCGCCGCCACCCTCCGCCGCCTCGCCCACTTCGAAGGCCTCCTCGCCGACGGCGGCGCCCTCATCGTCAAAGTCTGGCTCCACCTCCCCAAGGTCGCACAACGCGAACGCCTCCTCGCCCTCGAAAGCGACCCGGACACCGCGTGGCGCGTCACCGCCGCCGACTGGAAAAACCACCGCGACTACGACCGCCTCGCGCGTCTCTCCGACCAGATGCGCCGCACCACGCACAAACCCGCCGCGCCTTGGCGCGTGATCGACGCCACCGACCCCCGCACGCGCAACCTCGCCGTCGCCGACCACATCCTCGCCCGCTTCCACGCCCATCTCGCCGCGCAGAAAAAAATCCCCGCCGCCGCCAAACCGGCCCGCCCCGTTCCGCTGCGGCCCGCCGGCCTGCGCCGCCTCCACGCCCTGCCACTCGACCAGACACTCAGCGAGACCGACTACGCGTCAAAACGCGACAAATGGCTCGGCCGCCTCAACCAGGCCGTGCGTTCCGCCGCCGAGCGCGGCCGCTCCATCGTCTGGGTCTTCGAAGGCTGGGATGCCGCCGGCAAGGGCGGTGCGATCCGCCGCCTCACCAGCGCCCTCGATGCGCGCGACTTTCGCGTCATCCCCATCGCAAAACCCACCGACGAGGAAAAAGTCCACCACTACCTCTGGCGCTTCTGGCGCCACGTCCCGCGCGCCGGTCGCGTCACGATCTACGACCGCTCCTGGTATGGCCGCGTGCTCGTCGAACGCCTCGAAGGCTTCTGCCGCGAATCCGCATGGAAGCGCGCCTACGCCGAATTGAACGACTTCGAGGCGCAACTCGGCGCCCATGGCATCATCGTGCTGAAGTTCTGGCTCCACCTCTCGAAAGACGAACAGTTGCGCCGTTTCCGCCACCGCGAGGACACCGACTACAAGCAGCACAAAATCAACGCCGAGGACTGGCGCAACCGCCGCAAATGGGCCGCCTACGAGACCGCCGTCGGCGACATGCTCGCCCTCACCGACCGGCCCGCCGCGCCGTGGCACCTCGTGCCCGCCGACAACAAACGTTTCGCCCGTCTCGAAATTCTCAAGACGTCCTGCAAGCAGATCGCCGCCGCGCTCGAGACCTGACGCCCCCCCCCGCCCGACCCGCCCGATTATTTCCGCCCCTGGCGCGCCTCACGGAAACGCCCCAGCGCCGCTTCCAGATCGTGCAGTTTCAGCGGCTTGGTCAGGTAGTCGTTCGCCCCCGCGGCGAACGCCCGTTCCCGCTGGTCGTCGCGCGCATCGGCCGTCAACGCCGCGATCCATACCGTCTTCGCCCGCAGGCCCGCCCGGCCCGCGCGGATTTCGGCGAGCGCCGCAATCCCGTCCATCTCGGGCATGTGCAGATCCATCAACACCACATCGTAGGCGCCTTCCGCCCGGATCAGTTCGTCGACCGCCCGCCGGCCATTTTCCGTCACCGTCCACGTGCAGCCGAGATTCGTCAGGACCTTGTGCATGAGCCGCTGGTTGACCGGATTGTCTTCAACAAGCAGCACCCGCAGAGCGAGGTGCGCGGGCGGACGGCTCGGCAACGCCGGGGCCGCGCTCAGGCCGCTGAGCAGGGTAAACAGCGCGTCGTGGTGCACCGGCGTGTTCACCAACAGGCGAAAATGCCCGCGGAGCGCGGTGCGCAGCTCGCTCGACAACGCGAGCGGCACGAGCCCAAACGTCCGGGCCGGCGCCAGGACCGGCGGCGGCGCGTCGGGCGCGGCGAGGGCGCGGGCCGCCGCCTCGTCCACCACGACCAGCGCGGTATCCCACCCGGCGCCGTGCAGCGTCGCGACAGCGTCCGCCTCCGTGGGCTGGACCTGCCAACGCTGCGCCAGCCGGACCAGCTCCCGCCGCAACGCTCCGGGCGGCGCGACGACCGCAAGCCGCAGACCCGCGAGATGCGGCGGCGCCTTCGCGGAAACGGCCACCGGCACGCGCACGACAAAGGTAAAAGTCGAACCGAGGCCGCATTCGCTCGTGAAGGAGATCTCGCCGCCCAGCAGGTGCACGAGATTGCGGCAGATCGCGAGCCCCAGACCCGTGCCGCCAAATTTCCGCGTGGTCGTCGCGTCGCCCTGCGTGAACGGCTTGAACAGTTTTCCGCAGTGCTCCGGCGCAATGCCGATGCCCGTGTCCTTCACGGTAAACCGGAGCCCCACCGTCTCTGTTTCGCCGGGCGGTGCGCCCGCGGCCGCGGCCTCCGCCCCGGGGCCCGCCGGCCGGTAGTCCGGCGCGAGCGACACCGTGACCTCCACCGCACCCCGCTCGGTGAACTTCACCGCATTGTTCACGAGATTCATGAGCACCTGGCGCAGCCGGCCGACATCGGCCAGAATCGCCACCGGCACCTCCTCGTCGATCCAGTGCAGCAGCACGACGTTTTTGGCCATGGCCGTCGTCGCGAACAAATCGAGCGCTTCCTCCACACAGTCGCGCGGGTCGCAAGCCACGGGCTCGAGCACGAGCTTGCCCGTCTCAATGCGCGCAAAATCCAAAATGTCGCCGGTCAGCTGGACCAACGCTTCTCCGCTCGAACGGATGGTCTGCACGTAGTCGCGCTGCTCCGCACTGAGCGGCGTGTCGCTCAGCAGATTGGTGAACCCCACGATGCCGTTCAGCGGCGTCCGCACCTCATGGCTCATCGTCGCGAGAAACTGCCCCTTGGCCCGGTCGCCCGCCTGCGCCAGATCACGCGCCTCCCGCAGTTCGTTCTCCTTGCGCCGGATCTCGGTCATGTCGTCAAACACCGCGACAAAACACGACAGGCTCCCGTCCCGCCGCTTCACCGGCGTGACCACGCCCCGCACCGGATAAACCGTGCCGTCCTTGCGGCGGTTGAACCAATCGCCCTCCCACGCCTGGCCGGAGCGCACGGTGGACACGAGTTCCGCGAAAATCTCGGGCGCCGTCTCGCCCTCCTGAAAATCCCGCCACTTCCGGCCGATGAGTTCGCGCCGGGAGTAGCCGATCTGCCGGCACAGCCCCCGGTTCGCATACTCGATACAACTGTCCAGATCGACCACCATGAGCGCCGAGTGACTCTGTTCCATGGCTTCGGACAGGTTGCGGATGGCTTCGCGCTGTTCGAGTTGGCGCCGCATCACCAGCAGCGCGCCAAACGGCACGCCGAGCAACACCCACAGATAAAACGCCCGCTGAAAGCCCGCGCCCCACAGCCAGCGGTTCCAGTCCGCCGCCTCGATGTCGAGCCCCACAATCTGCCGGCTGGGCGCACCGGCCTTCGCCGACGGCCCCTCGTCGATCGCCGCATACCCCGTCATCCACACGCCGAAGTCGTCCTTCAGCGGCCCCTCGGTCGTGGGCCGGCCGGTGCGGATGATCTCCTGCAAGCCCGGCGAATCCGCCGCCTGCGGATAGTCGTCGCCCGGCAGCGATTCGTCCTTCGCGCCCGCCTTGGCCGAATCGCCCAGATAGATCACCTGGCCCGTTTCCGGCGACGAACGGAAAATATAGACAAACCGCACCCGCGGATTCACCGCCTGCAAATCGCCCAACCGCCGCTTCATCTCCGCATAGATCGGACTCTGCCCATCGGCGCGCGCCCCGGCGAGCCGGCGCAGTTCGGGGCCCTCAAACACCACCGCGCAGCGGCGCGCGTCGTCGATCAGGTCGCTCGTCAGGCGCACCTCCTCGCTGCGGAAACCGCGCCAACCCGCCACCGCCCCCACCAGAGCGATCAGGCCCCAAATGCCGGCGACTTTGGTTTTTTCCAGATGATGGAACATGTAGGGGCGCCGTCAGGGAACCGTGCCGTCCGCCGCCGCGCAATCCCGAACGCGCCACCGGGCGCCTCCCCCAAGTGGCGCGTCAGTTCTCCGGTGACCGGAGGTCGCACCGCAGTTTTTCGAGTTCGGCGATGCGCGGATCGAATTGGCGGCGCACCGAACGGCGATTGGCCAGCCAGAGGCCCCAGAATAAAAACGCGCAAAAGGCAAAATAGCCGCCGAGGAAAATCGGGTCGCGCGAGATATCCCACGCCGGCCGGTTGCGCGCGATGGTAAGAGCCCCGATTACGATGGCGGCACCCAGCGGCGCGAGAGACCATTTCCCCAAGCCGAGCAATCGTCGCCGCTGATGCCGGAGTTCGGCGATGTCACCCTCGAGCCGGGCGAGGAAGGGCGCTTCCGGCCCCACGCGGATTCGGTGGGCGCGGATCCGTTCGCGCACGAAGATTCCGGATACGCCCAGAACGAGGGCGATCGACACCCCGATCGGCCAGCCGGCCCGACCCTGCTTCCACCAGATCACGGCCAGCACACCGGCGACGAAGATCCCGGCCGCGGCTTCAAGGCTGTCCCGGGCGAGCAGCCCCTTCGCCAGCTTCCGGCTCTTGGCGTCGAACGTTTCGCGCACCGTCGCCAGATCGGCGTCCGCCCCGCGCGGCAACTCCTGACGTTTCCAGATCATGTCCCATTCATTCCAGTTCATCGGTGGTTTCGTTCCTGAGGCCGGCGGGCCGCAGACGCGCCCGCGTCACCGCCCCGCCCTCGTGTTTTTTCCTCAGTCCCGTCACGGACGCAATCTCGCGATGGGCCCTTCCGCTGCGCATCGGCAACTCGGGCGCGCGGGCGAATTCTCGCGTCGCCCGCGCCGCTGTATCCGGCGGCTCCGGCCGGCCGCGCGCCTGTCGGGCACTGGGTTTTCCCGCCCGTTTCGCCTTCCCGCCCGGGGACACAAAAAAGCCGCCGCGGACAAAATCCGCGGCGGCTTAAAATCGAATCGGAACCTCTTACTTGGCGACGTGGCCGGAAACGAGCTTGGTCATCTCGAACATCGAGACCGTCTTCTTGCCACCAAACACGACCTTGAGCTTGTCGTCGGCATTGATGTTGGTCTTCACCTTCTTGTCCTGGAGACCGTTCTTCTTGATGTAGGCCCAGAGCTTCTTGGTGAGCTCGGTGCGGGGGAGCGGTGCGGCACCAACAACGGCCGCGAGAGCGGCGTCTGGCGTGACCGGTTTCATGAACGCTGCGTTAGGTTTACGTGCTGCTTTTTTAGCCATAGTGGATTTGGGTTTAAGGTGCTTTCCCTCGAAAGCAAGGCACTTCTAGAGGGAAAAACTCCTGTTTGCCTAGGAGAATCTTCAAGTTTTTGGCCGGGGCGCCCGCTCATCCCCGCTCGTCCACCTGTACGAATTGCCGGTAGAGCGCCGCGTAGTGTCCGCCGCGCGCGAGCAATTCCGGATGCGTGCCGCGCTCGATCACCCGGCCCTGGTCGACCACGAGCACAAGGTTCGCGTGGCGGATCGTCGAGAGCCGGTGCGCGACCACAAAGCTCGTGCGGCCGCGCAGCAGGGTGACAAGCGCCTTCTGCAGCCGCGCCTCGGTCAACGCATCGATCGAACTCGTCGCCTCGTCGAGGATCACGAGCCGCGGATCCGCCAGCAGCGCGCGCGTAAAACACACGAGCTGCCGCTGGCCGACGGACAGGCCCGCCCCGCGCTCGCCGACCTCGGAGTGCAGGCCCCGCGGCAGCGCATCCAGAATATCGAGACAGTCGAGCTGCGCCGCCGCCGCCCGTACCTCGGCCTCGGTGGCCTCGGGCCGCGCCAGCCGGATGTTGTCCAGCACCGTGCCGCTGAAGAGAAAATTCTGCTGCTGCACCATGCCCGTCTGCCGGTGGAGCGAATGCCCCGTGAGCGTGCGCACCTCGCGGCCGTCGATCCGCAGCTCACCCTGCGTCGGCAGATAAAACTTCGCCGCGAGATTGATGATCGAGCTCTTCCCGCTGCCCGTGTGGCCGACGAGCGCCACGGTCTGCCCCGGCTCGGCCACAAAATCGACGTCGTGCAACACCGGCCGCGCCGGATCGTAGCCGAACGACACGTGGCGAAACTCGACCCGCATCCCGCGGCCCGGAATCGCCGGCAGCGCGACCGCGTCGGCCGCGTCCTCCCAGTCGGGCTGCGTGTCGATCAACCGGAACACCCGTTCGGCCCCGGCCATCGCCACGAGCGCCTGGTTGTATTGGTTGCCGATCACGGCGATGGGCGAGAAGAAGAAATTGGAGAGGAAGAAAAACGTGATGAGCGCGTCCATCGGCATCGCCCCCTCGAACACCCGCCAGCCGCCGAACAGCAGCAAAATCGCCACAAAAAACTGGCTGTTGAGTTCGAGCAGCGGCGTGAGCTTGGCCGACGTGCGCGCGAGCGCCATGTTGTAGCGCGAGTGGTCGGCCAGCAGCCCGCGGAAGAGCCCGGCATTCGTCTCCTGCCGCACGAACCCCTGCGTCACCCGGATGCCGTTGACCGACTCCGCCAGCGTCGCCGTCACGCGGCTGAAACTCTCCTGCGAGGCGCGCGTGAGCTGGCTGAGCCGCTGGCGGAAATGGCGGTTCACACTCCACAACACCGGCGCCAGGCCGGCAACGACGAGGAACAGCACGCCGTCGCACCGCCACATCACGATCGCGGTAAACACCATCTGGCCGAACTGGATCGCGCTCACAAACATCACATCCTGGATCCCGACCCGCAGCGACTCCACGTCGCTCGTCACGCGGCTGATGATCCGGCCGAGCTTCACGCGGTGGAAAAAACTCATCGGCTGGCGCTGCGTCTTCGCGAAGATGTCGGCCCGGAGGCCGTTCACGACCGTCTCGCCGATCTCAAGCGCGTAGCGTTGCCGCCAGTGAAACATCGCGTCCGTCGTCAGCGCGAGCAGGCCGTAGCCCAGCACGGCCCACGGCAGCACCCCGATGTCGTGACGCGCGATCGGACCGGAGATGATCGTGGCCGAGGCCCAGATGAGCGCCGGCAGCTGGGCCGACCGGATCACGGTAAGCACCAGCAGAATGTTCAGCTTCCGCTGCACCGGCCGCGCATAGGTGAACATGCGGCGGATGAGCCCCCACTCGAGCGGCTTGAACTGCTCCGCATCCTCGTCGTCCTCCAGCGGGCGGCGCACGAGTCCGAGGTCGCGGACCTTCGCGGGAATCTCGCTCATGGGGCGCCCTCCTTGCGTTTCAACTGCTGCAGCTCGCGGCCGTCCACGAGCTGGAGATCGGCCACGTGCAGATACGGGCCGGCCTGTTTCATCAGCTCCTCGTGCGTGCCGCGCTGCACGATCCGCCCGTCCTCCATCACCAAAATGAAATCCGCGCGGCGCAGCGTGCTGAGGCGGTGCGCCACAATGAAGGTCGTGCGGCCCGCGATGGCGCGGTCGAGCGCGTCGAAAATCTCGTGCTCCGTCTCGCTGTCGATCGCCGCGGTCGGATCGTCGAGCAGCAAAATCGCCGGCTCGAGCAGCACCGCGCGCGCGATGGCGAGGCGCTGGCGCTGGCCGCCGGAGAGGGTGTTGCCGCTCTCGCCGAGCACGGTGTCGTAGCCTTTCGGCAGGGCCACGATGAAATCGTGCGCGGCGGCGATGCGCGCGGCCCGCTCGATTTGCGCCGGCGTGGCCCCGGGATGGCCGAACGCAATGTTCGCCGCAACCGTGTTCGAAAAAAGAAAACTTTCCTGAAACACGAGACCGATGTTGCGGCGCAGATCGTCGAGGTTGAGCCGCCGCGCATCGATCCCGTCGAGCAGCACCCGGCCCGCGGTCGGATCGAAGAAGCGCGGAATCAGGCTCATCAGGACGCTCTTCCCGGCCCCGGTCGCGCCGAGAATCGCCACACACTGCCCGGGCCGCACCGTGAGATCGATGTCGCGCACGACCGCCTCGGCGCCGTCGTAGGTGAACGAAACGTTTTCGAAGCGCACCTCGCCGGTGAGTTTCAGGCGCCGCACCGCGTCCGCCGCACTCTTCACCTCAACCGGCGCGTCGAGAATTTCGAACACCCGCCGGGCACCGATCAGCGACTGCTGCACGCTGTTCACGATGTTCGCGACATTGTTGATCTGCCCGGAAAACTGCTCGAGCAGGCCGGCAAACACGATGAGGCCCGTGCCGAACGGCAGGCGGTCGTGCGCCACGAGCCAGCCGCCATAGCCGAGCAGCACCATGATGTTGATGCGGGTCAGAAATCCGATCGCCGGCGTGAAAAGACTCAGCCGCCAGAAAATCCCGCGCTGCTGGTCGTAGCAGGCCTGGTTCGCCGCGTCGAACTTCGCCCGGTTCTCCGCCTCGCGGCCGAAGCCTTTCGTCACCGCAATGCCTTGGATGCTCTCGGCCAGCGTCTGCACCATCCGCTCGACCAGCGTCCGGTTGTGCGCGTATTCCGGCTGAATCTTCCGCGAAAACCACGCCGACATCAGCCACAGCACCGGCGTCGTCGCCAGACACGCCAGGGTGAGTCCGGGATGCAGGCTCGCCATGTAGATCACATACACCGACAGCGAGATCACCATAATCACGCTTTGCATCAGCACCTGGTCGACGAACATCCGCACCGCCTGCACGTCCCCCGTCACGCGCGTGATGATCGAGCCGGTGGAGTTGGCGTCGAAAAAGCGGAAACTCAGCCGCTGGAGCTTTTCATAGACCTCGCCGCGCAGGTCGACGACGAGTTTTTGCTGCACGAGCACGTTGATCGAGACCGCGTAAAGGTAGTTGAGCAGCGCGCGGCCGAGGGCGAGGACCAAAATGAGGCCCGCGAGGAGCGCGAGCACCTGGAGCGGCGGCCAGTCGACCGGCAGCGTCAGATGGAGGCGGTTGGCCGTCAGCGGCGTGCCGTCCATCCGGTGGCGGATATAGTCGATCCCGAGCCCGGTGAAACTCAGGCCGACGATGCCCATCGTGAGCAAGAGGAGCTGGATGCCGAGCACCTGCAGACAGTGCAGGCGGTAGCGCCACGCCAGCCCGAACAGCCGCCGGATCAGCACCCAGTTCGGGGGCGCGGCAACGGGCGTGGACGGGAGCGCGGTGGACATTCGGAGTTCACGCTACGCGCCGCCCCCGCCGGCGCACGTAATATTTTCGGCCCACCCGTCACGCCCGCGCCGCGCGGTCTCCACCCGGGCGCGGCCCGCCCGGCTTATTTGCGCTGCGGGCGTTGCTGGCTGGTCGCCGGCATCGGGCTCCGTGGCTGCGCGGGTTGCGGCTGAACCTGCGGCTGGGGCGCGGGCATCGGTGGGGATTGCCCCATCTGCTGCGAAGCCTGTTCGCGCAACGCGCGGCGGCGGGCCACCTCGGAGGCCACGGCCTCGAGCCGGCGCGCCTCGTCGGCCGGCGTCGGGTTGACCACCACGGACTGCGTCACCGCCTGCGGCACATTGCTCATGACGGGCGGTGGCGGCGCCATATTCTGCACCGCGGAACCCGACGACACGACCTTCGACACCCGCTGCGCCAGCGTGAGCGTGCGCCCCTGATGCTCGACCACCAGCGTCTCGCCGTCGGGCGTGGCGTTAAATTGCTTGGCCACCACATCGAGCGTCGCATCGCGCTCGTTCAATTTCACCCAGGCCCCGCTCTTCCGCGCGGGATCATACAGGCGGAAGCGCATCCCCTCGCCCGTTTCCATGAATCCGCGGAGCTCGATCGGCGCACCGGCCGTCGGGGCCGCCACGTTGGCGGCGGACGGCGGCATGAACGGCGACGAGGACGCCGGTTGCGCGTTCGCGGTTCCCGCCACCAGCATGGCGGCGCCGGCGAGGACTCTGCAGCGCGAAGGAAGAGGGCGGAGGAACATGACGCGGATGATGGAGTGATACGGCGCACCGGCCCGGCGTCAAGTGACGGGTATTCTCGCTACGGCCGCGTCCCGCGCATGATGAAAAACGCCACGCTGACATGGATGCTCAACCCGGTCACGCCCACGCGCGTCGCCCCGAACGGGGCGCTCGATGCCGCGGGGTCGAACCCAGGGCGTTTGAGCACGAGCGGCCGCCTCGAACCCATCAGCGAGCCCCTCAGCACCCGCGCACCCGGATCAGACTGGCCTCCGAACCCGCAGCCCACGACGCCGCGAATTTTTTCCGCGCAGCCGGGTCCTCGCCCGCGATCAGCGCCGCGAGATCCGTCGCGACGCTGGTCTGGGCCGGCCTGACGCGGGGGCCGGCCCACCGGAAAAGGGTTTCTCAACCTTCCCCCCAACCGAATCCGCCGCTTTCGGCCTTGGAGGTTTCCACCCGCGCTGCCAGTAGTCACCGCATGCGCCGCTCATTTCTTCCGACCCTCGCCGCCGCACTGGTCGTTCTCCTCGTCGCCGCGTGCAGCCGCCCGGCGCCCCACGGCTGGCAAGGCTACCTCGAAGGCGAATTCGTCTACGTCGCCGCGCCGCTCGCCGGCCGGCTCGAAACCCTCTCCGTCACCAAGGGCGCACGCGTCGCCACCGCCGCCCCCCTCTTCACCCTCGAACGCGCCAACGAGCTCGCCGCCCAACAACAGGCCGCCGACCAGCTTCGCGCCGCCCAGGCCCGGCTCGCCGACCTGAAGAAAGGCTCGCGCCCGAGTGAACTCGCCACCGTCGCGTCCCGCCTCGCCCAGGCCCGCTCCGCCGCCGAGCTCTCCCAGCTCGACCTCGCCCGCCAGGCGGAGCTGTTCAAGACGACGGTCATCTCCGCCGCCGACTTCGACCGCGCGCGCCTCACCCACGAGCGCAACACCCGCGCCAGCGACGAACTCTCCGCCCAACTCGCCACGGCCGGCCTCGGCGCCCGCGTCGATGCCGTCGCCGCCGCCGAATCCGACGTGCAGGCCGCCGCCGCCGGCAAGGAGCGCACCGACTGGAGCGTCGCCCAAAAATCCCAATCCGCCCTCCGCGCCGCCCTCGTCTACGACACGCTCTATCGCGAGGGCGAGTTCGTCGCCGCCGGCCTGCCCGTCGTCGCCCTGCTCCCCCCGGAAAACCTGAAGGTCCGCTTCTACGTGCCCGAAGCCGACTTCGCCGCCCTCAAGGCCGGCGACGCCGTAACCGTTTCCGTCACCGGCCGCCCCCCGCTCGCCGGGCGCGTGAGCTACCTCTCCCCGAAACCGGAATTCACCCCGCCGGTCCTCTACAACCGCGAGAACCGCGCGAAGCTCGTCTTCCTCGTCGAAGCCACGTTCGCCGACACCACCGCCGCCCGCGACCTTCATCCCGGCCAGCCCGCCGACGTCGCCCCGGCGAAGTAAATGCACCCTCCCATGAGCGGGTCCGCCTTCGCCATCGACGTCACCGGCGTCACCAAACGCTTCGGCGACAAAACGGTCGTCAACGCGATCGATCTGCGCGTGAAGCGCGGCGAAATCTACGGCTTCCTCGGCCCCAACGGCTCCGGCAAGACCACGTTTATCCGCATGCTCTGCGGCCTGCTCACGCCCGACGCCGGCACCGGCACCTGCCTCGGCTACGACGTCCGCACCCAGCAGGCCGACATCAAGCGCCACGTCGGCTACATGACGCAAAAGTTCAGTTACTACGAGGACCTCAGCATCCGCGAAAACCTCGACTTCATCGCCCGCCTCTACGCCGTCTCCGACCGCCGCGCCGCCGTGCAACGCAGCCTCGAACGCCTCGGTCTCGTCAACCGTAGCCACCAGCTCGCCGGCGAACTTTCCGGCGGCTGGAAACAGCGCGTCGCCCTCGCCGCCTGCCTGATCCATTCGCCCCAACTGCTCCTGCTCGACGAGCCCACCGCCGGCGTCGACCCCAAGGCCCGCCGCGAATTCTGGGACGAAATCCACCGCCTCGCCGACGACGGCCTCACCGTTCTCATCACCACCCACTACATGGACGAGGCCGAGCGCTGCCACCGCCTCGCCTACCTCGCCTACGGCAACCTCCTCGCCCACGGCACCCTCGCCGACGTGCTCGCCCACGGCCGCCTCACGACTTGGACCGTCACCGGTCCCGGGTTGATCGCCCTCGCCGCCGCCCTCCGCGGCCGGGCGGGCGTCGAACAGGTCGTGGCCTTCGGCACCGCGCTCCACGTCAGCGGCCGCGACGCCGCGCAGCTCGACGCCGCCGTCGCCACCGTCCGCAGTCCGCACCACGAGTGGACGAAAACCCGCTCCAGCCTGGAAGACGTGTTCATCAGCCTGATGGACCAAGCCAAGGACAATTTCGCGTGAGCGCTCGCAGAAAATCTCCGCGGTGGCGCGCGTTGACCCCAACGCGCTTTCCGGGGCCCCGCCAAGGGCAATTTCGCGTGAGCGCTCGCAGAAAATCTCCGCGGTGGAGCGCGTTGACCCCAACGCGCTTTCCGGGGCCCCGCCAAGGACAATTTCGCGTGAGCGCGCGCAGAAAACCTCCGCGGTGGAGCGCGTTGACCCCAACGCGCTTTCCGGGGCCCCGCCAAGGACAATTTCGCGTGAGCGCTCGCAGAAAACCTCCGCGGTGGAGCGCGTTGACCCCAACGCGCTTTCCGGGGCCCCGCCTCGCCCCGCCGCCTCAAACCAGCGTCTTGCGGTCAAGCCGCTCCACCCCATGAGCCGCTCCACCCCATGAGACGTTTCACTTTCCACCGCC
>JBIKOK010000226.1:0-10768 GCA_044358025.1 Opitutaceae bacterium | reverse complement strand
CGATATGGACGGGCAGCAGGAGTTTGGTGGCGGGCGTGATCGCGGCCGCCATGCGGGCGGGATCGATTTGAAACGACGCAGCATCGGTGTCGGCGAAGACCGGCAGAGCGAAGCTGGCGGTGATGGCATTGAACGTCGCGACGAAGGTGTAGGGCGGCAGGATCACCTCGTCGCCGGGGCCGAGGTTGAGGGCGCCGAGGGCGGTGAGGAGGGCGGTCGTGCCGGACGAGGTGGCGATGCAGTGGCGGGCTTGCATGCGCGCGGCCCACGCGGCCTCGAATTCCCTGACGCGGGCGGCGCCGCCGGCGGTGCGGCCCCATTGGCCGCTGTGCAGGACGCCGAGGAGGGCAGCCTCGTCGCGGTGGTCCCAGCGCGGCCAGTTGGAAACGGGTTTTGCGGAGGGGACGGCCGGGGCGGAGGGAGCGGGGGCGGCTGCAGCAGGGGCGGCGGTGCGAGTCAGTCCGAGGGCGAGACCGGTGCCGGCGGCTTGGCCGAGAAAGGTGCGGCGGGTGACAGGACGGGGCATGGCGGAGATTCAGAGGCGAAAGCGGGCCGGATGCCAAGTTGTAACCTTGCGGTTACCAGGAGGTGGTGTCTCAAGTGGAGGCATGCAAGCCAACCGCGTTCCCCGCCGCGAATTCCTCAAACGCGCGTCCGTCGCCGCCGCGGCGCTGTCGTTGCCCCGCGTGACGGGTGCGCAAAGTGCGGCGGCGGGGGACAAACTGAATGTCGCGTTTGTCGGCGTGGGCGGACGCGGTCGGGCGTCGGTCGAGGGGTTGGCCGCGGAGCACCACGTGGCGTATTGCGACGTGGACGACGCGCGGGCGGCCGGGACGTACAAGAAATATCCGGAGGTGCCGCGGTTCCGCGACTATCGCGAGATGCTCGACAAGCTCGGCAACCGGATCGAGGCGGTGGTGGTGGCGACGCCGGACCACATGCATTTTCCGGTGGCGATGGCGGCGATGCAGCTGGGGAAGCACGTCTTCGTGGAAAAACCGATGGGGCAGACGGTCGACGAGGTGCGCAAGATGGCCCAGCTGGCGGGGGAGAAGAAGGTCGCCACGCAGATGGGAATCCAGGGACATGCCTTCGAGGGCATGCGGATTTTGAAGGAATGGATCGACGCGGGCGTGCTCGGGGACGTGCGCGAGATCCATACGTGGACGGACCGGCCGATCTGGCCGCAGGGCGTGAAGGCGCCGGACCATTCGAAAGGCGTGCCGGCGGTGCCGCCGACGCTGGACTGGAACCTGTGGTTGGGGGTGGCGCCGGAGCGCGCGTATGACCCGGCCTATCTGCCGTTCAACTGGCGCGGGTATTGGGACTTCGGGACGGGTGCGCTCGGGGACATGGGCTGTCACATGATGGACGGGGCTTATTGGGCGCTGGGTCTGACCCAGCCGACGAGTGTGGAGGCGGCGAGTTCCTATCAGACCGATGTGACCGGGCCGAAGGCGTCCGTGGTGACGTATGAATTTCCCGCGCGGAGCCGGATGCCGGCCGTGACGTGGAAATGGTATGACGGCGGGCTGATGCCGCCGCTGCCACCTGATCTGGAACCAAACCGGGTGTTGCCGGACAACGGCACGCTGATCGTGGGCCGCAAGGCCACCGTGCTCGCCCATCCGAACTACCTCAGTGTGCGCGTTGTCCCCGAAGCGCGGATGCAGGAGCTGTTGCTCGCGCTCCCGCCCAAAACGCTGCCGCGGGTCGCCGGCGATCATTGGGCGGAGTGGGTCGCGGCCTGCAAGGGCGGGCCGGCGGCGGGCGCGAATTTTCAGTATGCCGCCCAGCTGACCGAGACGGTGTTGTTGAGCTGTGTCGCGGTGCGCGCGCGCCGGAAGATTCTTTGGGATGCGACGGCGATGCGGGTCACGAATTTTGCGGAAGCCAACCGCTGGGTTGCGAAGGCGTATCGTCCCGGGTTCGGGGTTTAGCCGACCGGGCGAAGGGTTTTTCGTTGGGTCGGCCGACGGCGTGGCCTATTTACCGGCGGCAATGCGGCCCGGTGCGCGATTGCCGCGGCCGGTGCGCTTCGTGAGCGAGTCTCCGAGCTCGTCGCGGCATTTTTCCGCAAAGGCAAGCAGGCGCTGCACGACGTCCGGATGAGCGGCGGAGACGTCGGTGGTTTCGCCGAGATCGCGGCTCAGTTCGTAGAGCCTCGGTGGGCCGACGTCGGCATTTTCGTATTTTGCCGGGATCCCGTCGCGGCCACCGGAACGGCCGGCGAGGGTGCGGTAGCGATGCGAGAGCAGGAGTTTCCAGCGACCGTCGCCGCTGACGACCGCCTGCAGTTCGTTTTGCGCATACCAGATGCCGTAGCCTTCGTGGGGATTGGTGGCGCCCGGCGTGCGGGCGAGGAGCGGCCAGACGTCGAGGCCGTCGATGGGTAGAGTCGGCAGGGCGGCTCCGGTGAGGCGGGCAAAGGTCGGCAACAGGTCGATCGTCATGACGAAGTCGTCGTTCTTGGCGCCGGCGGGGATGTGTCCGGGCCAGCGCATGAGGCAAGGGACGCGGGTGCCGCCCTCCCAGGACGTACCCTTGCCCTCGCGAAGGGGACCGGCGCTGCCGGCGTGGTTGCCGTAGCTCAGCCACGGGCCGTTGTCGCTCGTGAAGATCACGAGGGTGTCGCGCTCCAGGCCGTGCTGCGCGAGGGCGCGGAGCACTTCGCCGACGGACCAATCGATTTCCATGATCACATCGCCGTAGAGACCGTGCTGCGACTTGCCCTTGAACTTGTCGCTCACGGCGAGGGGCACGTGGGGCATCGCGTGCGCGAGGTAAAAGAAGAACGGGCGCTCCTGGTGGCGTTCGATGAACGCAACGGCGCGTTCGGTGTAGCGCGTGGTGAGCTGGCGCATTTTCTCCGGCGTGATTTCGCCGTCGATGATCTGCCCGTTTTCGTAGAGGGGGAGCGATGGATACGTGCCGGCTTTGGCCTCGGGATGGTAGGGCCACATGTCGTTCGAATAAGGCAGACCAAAGGATTCGTCGAAGCCTTGGCGGTTGGGGAGGAACGGCTCGCGGTGACCGAGGTGCCACTTGCCCGCCATGCCGGTCGCGTAGCCGCGGGATTTGAGGAGTTCGGCCAGCGTGGTTTCGGCGGGATTGAGGCCGTAGTCCGCCTTTGGGCTGAGGGCGCCGTGAATGCCGACCCGGTTGGAGTAGCAGCCGGTCAGCAGGGCGGCACGCGACGCGGAGCAGACGGCTTGGGCGACATGGAAATTGGTGAGCATCGCACCGTCGCGGGCAAGGCGGTCGAGGTTGGGCGTCGCGAAACCCTTCGCGCCGAAAACGCCGACGTCGCCGTAGCCTTGGTCGTCGGTGAAAATCACGACGATATTAGGGAGGCGCTCGGCGCCGCGGGCGACGAGGGCGAGGCACGCGAGCAGGGCGGCGAAGGCGAGGCCGGTTGAAACGGTGGCAACGGGGGCGAAGGGGCGGGGGCGGGGATTCACGCTGCAAAACGGGTCCGACTCTGCGGGCAATTTCAATCCCGAATGCACCGGAATGGGCGCTCGCAGGGCGGGCACCGGGCCGGCAGCAGGGCAAGCCCCGTGAGGCGGACGATGCAGGAAGAGCCGGTCGAGGCCGAAAACAACACGCTCGACCTCGGGCCGCAGACGGGGAAAATGATGGCCGATGAGCGCGCCAGCCCCAGCCGTGGCCGAGATGCAAGGACTCTACGGACCGTTTTCGTTTCCGGAGAAATTGCTGCAAAAAATCTGGCTGCGCGGCGATTTTGAACGGGCGGCGGCCGTGACCACCGACGGTCGGCAGGTGCGAGTGATTCATCCGGGGAAATGGAATCTGCTGGGTGGTCCGGATTTTCGTGGTGCGCGGCTGCGCCTCGGCGACGGACCCGAAATAACGGGGGATATCGAATTGCACTTGCGCGCCGCGGATTGGGTGGCGCACGCGCATGCGCAGGACCGAAACTACGACGGGGTGGTGTTGCACGTCGTGCTGTTTCCGCCCGAGGCGGGGTACGTCACGCGGGCGGCGAGCGGAGCGGCGATTCCGGTGCTGGCGCTCCTGCCGCTGCTCCACCACGATCTGGAGGAGTTTGCCGCCGAGGAAGCCGTGGAGCGGCTCGCCGGCCGCCCGGCGGCGGAAATTCTGGAGGCGTTGGCGGGGCTCGGCGAAAGTGAACTTGCGGCGCTCCTCGGCGCGCATGCGGCCGCGCGTTGGCGCCAGAAGGTGCATTTCGCGCGGCTCCGGGTGACCCGGCTCGGCTGGGACGCGGCGTGCCATCACGCGGCTTTGGAGATTCTCGGCTATCGGTTCAACCGCGCTCCGATGCTCCAGGTGGCGGGGCGCTGGCCGCTCAGCGAGTGGGCTAGAGGACGGGTGGTGCCTGAGGAGATTTTCAGTGCGGAAGGTCTCGCGTGGAGCCTGCAGGGCGTCCGCCCTGCGAATCACCCTCGGGGGCGTCTCCGCCAATATGCGGCATGGACGCAGGTCCGGCCCGATTGGCCGTCGCGGCTCGCTGGTGTCGCCGACCGACTCACGGCGGCGGATGAGCCCGCACCCCGTTTGGCGGGTGCCACACGGTCCGTCCGGCATGCGCACGGGTTTACGGCACGGCGGGTGCGCCTGGTGGAGGAAATCTGCGACGAGGCGGTCGGAGGCACGCGCGTCGACAATCTGGTGTGCGACGGCTTTCTTCCGCTGCTTGCCGCCCGGTCAGTTCCGGTGTGTGGAGACGCGGGGCCTTTGGCGGGGTGGTGGTATCATTGGTTCCCGGGCGATGTTCCTCCGTTCGTGGTGCGGGGACTCCGCGAACTGGGTGTGTTTGCCGGTCCGGCCCGGCCGGCCGCGCACGGCGCCGTGCAGGGTTTGTTGGGCTGGTTGTTGGAGCGGGAAGCACGGCGCTGAGCAGATCAGCCGGTTCTGCCGGGGCGCTGGGCTTGACAAGGATTCCGGGCGCACGATACGTTCTTCACCTCTTTAACAACCACTTTCAAAAAAGTGGGCCGTTCGGCCCGCTTTTTTTTTCCCATCTATCCAACCTATGAGCAGCGAAATTCTTTCCGTCCTGGAATATATGGAGAAGGAGAAGGGCATTCCGCGTGCCGACATGATCGCCACGATCGCGAATGCGCTGAAAACAGCCGCCCAAAAGGGCGTCAATTCCGGCCAAGAGCTCAAGATCGACATTAACCCGAAAAACGGCCAGCTCCACGCGTGGGCGGTGCTCAAGGTGGTCGACTCGATCAGCAATCCCAAGACCGAGATCCACGTGGAAAAGGCGCAGGCGTTGAAGCCCGGCGCGGTGATCGGTGACCTGTTGGAAAAGGAAGTCGATCCGTCGACCCTCGGACGCATCGCCGCCCAGACCGCGCGCCAAGCCGTGATGCAGCGCCTCCGCCAGTTCGAAAAAGATCGCATCTACGACGACTTCAAGGATCAGGTCGGCAACATCGTCACGGGCACCGTGCGCCGTCGTGAGCGCAACGACCTTTATGTCGATCTCGGCAAGGCCGAGGCGGTCATGCCCGGCAAGGAACAGGTCCCCGGCGAGGAATACCAGCCGGGCGAGCGCATCCGTTGTCTGCTGACGGAAATCCAGAGCACGCCGCGCGGGCCTGAGATCATTCTCAGCCGGGCCAGTCCCAAGTTTGTTCGCCGCCTCTTCGAACTCGAGGTCACCGAGGTGGCCGATGGGACCGTTAAGATCGAGGCTTTCGCCCGCGAGCCGGGTTATCGCACCAAGATCGCGGTCACCAGCAGCGATCCGAAGGTCGATCCTGTGGGCGCATGTGTCGGCGCCCGTGGCGCGCGCGTGAAAACCATCGTCCGCGAACTCGGTGGCGAGAAGATCGATATCATCAAATTTTACGCGGACCCGCGCGAGATGATCATCGAAGCGCTCAAGCCTGCTGTTCCGCGCGAGATCGTGCTCGACGACAAGACCCACCGTATTCTCCTGAAAGTCGCCACCGACGACCTTGCTGTGGCCATCGGCCGCAAAGGCCAGAACGCCCGCCTCACGTCCCGCTTGATCGGCTGGCGCCTCGATATCGAGGAATTCCGCGCCGTTGGGGCCGATCCCGAGGGCGACGCGAAGCGCAAGCTCGTCTCCTCGCTGGGCATCACCGAGCCCGTTGCGCTCCGCCTGGTCAAGGCGGGCTTTGTGTCGCTCGAACTCTTTGACGGCGTTGAGGCCGACGACTTGGTGGGCGCGGGCTTCGCGCCCGACGAAGCCTCAGATATTATTGGCCGCGTCGCCGGCGCGAAAGCCTGAGTCGACTCCAGACTACTCTCCTAACATTACCGACTGATCACGAATGAGCCTCCGCATCCACGAACTCGCCAAACGAATCAATATGGAAGGCAAGGAACTCCTTGCCTTGCTGAAGGCGCGCAACTGGGTGTCGGCAGATACCAGGTCGGTTTCGAGCACGGTCAGTAAAATCTATATAGAGGAAATCGAGAAGGAGTTTGCTGCGCAGATTGCCGCGACCGCCGCGGCCGCCGCCGCCGCGGACGTCGTCGCCAACCCGCCCGCTGCGGTCGTGGCACCCGAAGTGGCGGCCGCGCCCCCCAAGGTGTCTATTCCGTCCGGTGTGTTTGTGAAATCCAAGCTGGACATCGACCGCGAGCGCGAGGCCGCGGCCGCGGTAAAAGCGGCCGCGCTCAAGGCTGCCTCCGCTCCGGTGCTTACGCCCACGCCGAGCCCGGCAGTGGCTGCCCCCGCAGTGGCCGCTCCGGCGGCGGTTCCGGTTACTCTGCCGGCCTCGGTGGTTTCCCGACCCTCATCGCCCGCTCCCTTGCCCCCGCGGCCAGTCTCCGCCCCACCGCCGCTCGCCAAGATTCCCGCGGCGCTGCCGCCGCTGCCGCGTCCCCCGTCGCCAGCGCCCTTGCCCCATCCGGTCAGCCGTCCGCCGGTTCCTGCGCCCATTCCCGTGATGGTGAAGCCCGCGCCGGTGGTAACTCCGCCGCCGGTCATCACTCCGGCTCCGATGGCCAAAGTTCCGGTTGCACCGCCCCCGCTGCCGCCGCGCGTCTCGGCCCCGGCTCCGGTGATGGCGCCGAAGCTGCCGCCCATGCCCGGTTCGTCCCCGGTCCACGTGACTCCGCCCACGGCGCCGGCCGCCCCGGTGATTACGATGCAGGGCGACATCAAGATTCTCCATTTGAAGCCGCCCATTATAGTGCGCGACTTCGCGATCGCACTCGGTCTGAAACCGTTCAAGCTCATCTCGGAGTTGAATCAGCTCGTCGGATTTGCGGCGATGAATTCGACCATCGACGAGGTTGTCGCGCAGAAGGTGGCCGACAAATACGGCTTTCTGCTGGAAATCAAACACCGGGGCGATCCGGCGCAGCAGCAGGCCGCCAAGGACAAAAAAGAAAAGAAACCGGATGAGGATGAGTCCAAGTTCCTCGTGCCGCGCCCTCCGGTCGTCTGCATTCTGGGCCACGTCGATCACGGCAAGACCTCGCTGCTTGATGCCATCCGCAAGGCCAACGTCGCCGCGGGCGAAGCGGGCGGCATTACTCAGCACATCGGCGCCTACCAGGTCGAGTTCAACAACCGCAAGATCACTTTCCTCGATACGCCCGGTCACGCCGCGTTTTCAAAGATGCGCGCCCGCGGGGCCAACGTCACCGATATCGCGGTGCTCGTGGTCGCCGCCGACGACGGATTCATGCCGCAGACGGATGAGGCGTTGAAACACGCCCAAAATGCGAAGGTCACGCTCCTCGTCGCTATCAACAAAACCGACGTCAAGGGGGCCAATATCGAACAGGTCAAGGCCCAGATGCAGCAGCGCAACATCGCCCCGGAAGACTGGGGTGGGGAGACGGTTACCGTGCCCGTGTCCGCCCTCAAGGGCACCGGGGTGAACGAACTGTTGGAGATGATTTTGCTCCAGTCCGATGTTCTCGAGCTCAAGGCGAATCCGAAGGCAGAAGCCAGCGGCATCGTCGTCGAGTCCGAGATCGATTTCGGTCGCGGACCGCTGGCCACCGTCATCGTCCAGCGCGGCACGCTCCGCGTCGGTGACGCCATCGTGTGCGGTCAGCATTACGCCAAGGTTCGCGCGATGTTCGACGACAAGGGCGTTAACGTGAAGGAAGCGCCCCCGGGCACGCCCGTCCGCGTGATCGGTTGGAGCGGCACGCCGGACAGCGGCGCGTCGTTCAAGGCAGTCAAAAACTCCCGCGAAGCCGAGAAGATCGCCGAAGTCGAAGAGTTGCGGCTCAAGAAGGTCGTGACCACGGCGGACGCCATCCCGAAGGAGCTTTCTGTCGAGGATCTCTTCAAGAATATCGCCGCCACGCAGGCCAAAGTGCTCAAGTTGATCGTCAAAACTGACGTCTTTGGCTCGGCCGAAGCCGTGCGTTCCGTGCTCGAAGGTATCAAGAGCACCAAGGTTTCGCTGGAGATCGTCTCGATCGAAGTCGGTCTGGTGACGAAGAACGATGTGCTCATGGCTGGCGCCGCCGGTTCCGTGATCATCGGTTTCCACACCAAGCTCGAGAACGGGGTCACCTCGCTCGCAAAGCACAACGGCGTGCGCGTCGAGACGTACGAGATCATTTACGAGATGGGCGACAAAGTGCGCGAGATGATGGCGGACTTGCTCGATCCCGATCTCAAGGAAACCAAGACCGGCGCTGCCGAGGTCCGGCAGGTTTTTCCGCTCGCCAAGGGTTTTGTCGCCGGCTGTCTGGTCACCGAAGGCAAGATCAACCGCAATGCCGCCGCCCGCCTCCGTCGTGGACGCGAGACTATCCACGAGGGCAAGATCAGCACGCTCAAACGCTTCAAGGACGACGCCAACGAAGTTCGCGCCGGCCTCGAGTGCGGGATCAAGCTCGACGATTTTAACGGCTACCAAGCCGGCGATGTCATCGAGTGCTTTGAAATTCAAAAAGTCCGCGCCGCGCTGTAATTTTCGGTTTCTTCCCTTCGGTTTGCGGTTTGCCAGGACCGCCTGACGGAAACCGACAACCGCCGATCCGTAACCGAAAACCCGATGAGCAACCGCACTATCCGCGTCAACGAACTCGTGCAGCGCGAGCTCAGTGACATTCTGCACCGGTTTTACCAGAGCGAGGCCGTGGCCATCACGATCACGGACGTGAAGGTCTCGCCGGACCTGCACGACGCGCGCGTGTTTATTTCGGTGATCGGCGACGCTGAGACGGCCGAGCAGAAGCTCCGCTGGCTGCGCACCCGCGCGGTGGATATCCGTCAGGAGCTGGCCCGCCGGATCGTGCTCAAGTTTTTGCCAAAGTTTGAATACGTTCTCGATCAGTCCGTCATCCGCGGCGAGCGCACGCGGAAACTGATCGACGACCTCGGTCCGATGACCGCGTCCGAGCCCGAGGTCCCAGCCGACCCGGCGCCCAAGCCCTGACGTGGAGAAGTTCTACCCAGCGCTCTCCGCCGATTTCGCGCGCCTGCTGGCGTCGCTCGCAGGCCGGCGCATCGCGGTGATTGGCCATGCCCGGCCGGACGGTGATTGCATCGGTTCGCAGGTGGCGCTCGCCCGCGTGCTCGCGGCGCTCGGCTTTGATGTCGTGTGCATCAACGCCGACGCTATCCCGCGCCGGCTGCAGTTTCTGGTGAAAGAAATGGCGTTCCTGCGGACCGACGAGGTGGTGAATGCGCCCGACGACCGCGCGGCGATCTTCGTCGACTGTGCCGACCACGCCCGGGCGGGCGAGCGTTTGAAAGTGCGATTCCCGGCGCCCGTCGCCGTCGTCGACCACCATCTTTCCAATGTCGGCTTTGCGACGGCGAATCTGGTGGACAGCGCATCGGCCGCGACCTGTGAGATTTTGGCCGGTGTTTTTTTCGACAACAATCTGCCGGTCGATGCGCAGACCGCGCAGGCACTCTACACCGGAATTCTGACCGACACGGGCCAGTTCCGGTTCAACTCGACGTCGCGACGCTGTTTCGTGCTCGCCGGTGAGTTGGTCGCGCGCGGCGCCCAGCCGAGCGAGGCCGGCTACCAGCTCTACGAGCGGGAGACCGAGGGGAAACTGCGCCTGCTGCAGCATTTTCTCGCGTCGCTCCGGCTCGAGTGTGCCGGTCGCGTGTGCGTGGGCACGTTGGCCCCCGGCATTTTCGAGGAAACGGGCACCAGCGTCGAAGATACCGAAGGGCTGGTCGACTACGCCCGCAGCATCGACGGCGTGGACATCGGTGCGCTGATCGAGGAAAAGACCGACGGGACGGTAAAGGCCAGTTTGCGCGCGAAGGAGCCGGTCTACCGCGTCGATCTGGTCGCGGCCCAGTTCAACGGCGGGGGTCATGCCTGTGCGGCGGGTCTCAATCTGAAATCCGGCGGGATAAACTTCTACGAACGCCTCGTTGCCGCCCTCACGTTGCGGGTGGTGGCGGTCGACGCGCAGAGGAAGCACTGAACCATGTTACAGCCACCGCGAGAAATGGAGGGCATTCTGCTCGTCGACAAACCGCGTGACCACACGTCGCACGACGTCGTCGCGCGTCTTCGCGGCAAGCTGAAGATGAAGCGTATTGGACACGCCGGTACACTCGATCCCATGGCCACCGGCCTTTTGGTCATTTTGGTCGGCAAGGCCACCAAGGTTTCGCAATACCTCGTGGGCCTCGACAAGGAATACGAGGGCACGATCGAGCTCGGAAAAGTCACCGACACGCAGGACGCCGACGGCGAGGTGATGGAGACGCGACCGGTGCCGCCCCTGTCGGAGGCCGATGTGCTGACGGCCGTCAAAACCTTTCTCGGCGACCAATACCAGATGCCGCCGATGTATT
>JBIKOK010000039.1:0-42580 GCA_044358025.1 Opitutaceae bacterium | reverse complement strand
CCGCGATCAAGATCGCCGGCGTGCCGCTCTACAAAAGCGCGCGCAAGGGCGAGGAAATCGAACGGGAGCCGCGCTTTATTCGCGTGATGAGCTGGGATGTCCTCCGGTTTGCGACCCCGCAGATCGATTTTCGGCTGACCTGCACGAAGGGGACCTATGTGCGCACCTTGGCGCACGATCTCGGGGCGAAGCTCGGCTGTGGCGCGCACCTTTCCGCGCTGCGCCGCACCGCGACCGACAAGTTCAAGGTGGCGCAGGCGTTGACGCTGGAGCAAATTCAGTCGCTCACGCTCCCCGAGATCGAACAGCGGCTGATTCCGGCGCGTGAGGCGGTGCCGAGTTTTGTGCGGTGAACCGGACCGTCCAGTTCGCCAGCCTGGAGGCGGCGGGTGCCTTGCCCGCGCGGCCGCTCCATTTGGCCATCGGGATGTTTGACGGTGTGCATCTCGGGCATCGCGCGGTAATCGACGCCGCCGTGCGGGCGGCCCGGCGGAGCGGGGGCATCGCCGCGGTGCTGACGTTTTGGCCCCACCCGAGCGCGCTCTTTCGTCCGGCCAATCCCACGCTTTTGATTCAGGATGGACCGACCAAAGCGGCGGTTTTGCTGACGCTAGGGGTCGATGCCGTGATCACGCAGGCGTTCACGCCGGAGCTCGCGGGGATTGCGGCAGACGAATTCTTGCCGTGGCTGAAACGGCGCCTCCCGCACCTTGCGGCGGTTTATGTCGGAGAGAACTTTCGCTTTGGACGCGGGCGACGCGGGGACGTGGGCGTGTTGGTGACGAGCGCCCGACCGCATGCGGTCCGCGTCTTCAGCGCGCCCCGGGTCAGCCTGGATGGCGAACCGATCAGCAGCACCCGGATTCGCCGGTTGCTCGAAACCGGCGAAATGGCGGCGGCGAACGCGCTGCTCGGCTACCGTTATTTTGCGGAGGGCGTGGTTACACCGGGCAAGCAGCTCGGGCGCACGATTGGGTTTCCCACGTTGAACATCGCCTGGACCCCCGGGCTGCGACCGCGTTTTGGCGTCTATGCCGTCCGGGTGTCGGGCCCGAAAGCGGCGATACCGCTGTCGGCGGTGGCGAACTACGGGCTGCGGCCGACGGTGGAACAGGCGACCGAACCCCGCTTGGAGGTGCATGTTTTGGCGGCATGCCCGTTTGCGGCCGGCGACGCGATCAGGGTGGAGTGGGCGGGTTTTGTGCGCCCGGAGATGAAATTTGACGGAGTGGAGGCGCTGCGAACCCAGATTGAAAAAGACCGGGTCGCAGTAATTGCGGATTTTTCCTTGCACTGAACCGCGGTGATGGCGTTACTCCCCGACCTCAGATTTTCGGACCTTTAGCTCAGTTGGTTAGAGCGTTTCGTTGACATCGAAAAGGTCACTGGTTCGAGTCCAGTAAGGTCCACCATCTGAAACCGCCGCTTGAATGTCGGCGGTTTTTTTGTGCCTCTTATCGCCATGCTCCAATCGCTCCGCATCCGCAACCTCGCGCTCCTTGAGGAAGTCTCGCTCGATTTCGAGGCCGGGTTCACCGCAGTCACCGGCGAAACCGGCGCCGGCAAGAGCATCTTGCTGGGCGCGCTCAGCCTGCTGGCGGGCGAACGGGCGGACAAGTCCGTCATCCGGCAGGGCGCGCCGGCGTGTGAGGTCGAGGCGGCGTTGTTTTTTGTCGACGCGAAGACGATCGACGGCGTGTTGGCCGAACTGGAACTTCCGGCCTGCGAGGACGGGCTGCTGCTGCTCAAGCGGAGCCTCCCGCGCGAGAAAGCCCCGAAAATTACCGTCAATGGCAGCCTCGCCACGCTCGCGGCGCTGCAGCGCCTCGGTGAACACTGGATCGACTTCCATGGGCCGAGCGAGCCGCGCCGGTTGCTGAAAGAAAGCTGCCAGCTCGACCTGCTCGACCTCTTCGGCCGCTCCGGCGGTGCGTTGGCGGATTATCAGGCGAAGTACCGGACGTGGCGCAGCTTCGTGACCGAACGCGAGCAAATCGCGCGGGAAACGAAACTCTCGCCCGAGCAGATTGATTTTCTGCGCAACCAGCTCGCGCGGATCGCGACGCTGGAATTGAGCGACGAGGCCATCGAGGCGTTGGAGCGGGATTTCCAGCGCATGAGCCGCGCGCAAGAGTTGATCGAGCTGTCGGCGGCCCTGGCCGGCGGTCTCACGGGCGACGAGGGCGTGCAATCGCGGATTGCGGGACTGTTGCGGGAGGCGCGCCAGCTCGAGTCGATCGATCCGGCGAGCAAGCCGCTGGCGGACCGGCTTGCGTCGGCGGCGGTTGAGTTGAACGACCTCGGCGGAGAATTTTCGGCGCTGAGCCAGCAGCTGCAATTTGATCCCGAGCAGGCCGAGCAGCTCACCGCGCGGATGAACACGTGGCTGGAGTTGAAGCGCAAGCACGGCAGCGAGCTCTCCACCGTGCTGGCGGCGCGCGACGAATTGCAGCGCCGGCTCGAGGTGCAGGGGGACCTCGAAGGCACGCTGGCGCGGCTCCAAAAGCAGATCGCCGACGCCGAACGCGGAGCGAGAAAAGAAGCGCAGGCGCTGCGTCAGGCCCGCGAGAAAGCCGCGCGGGAATTGGCCAAGGTGGCGGCCAAAGGGATCGTGCAGCTCGGTTTCAAGAAGGCCGATTTCCAGGTTCGCGTCATGGCGCTGGCGGAAATGGGCCCGGCGGGGGACTGCGGGTGTGAGTTTTTGTTTTCGCCCAATGTCGGGGAGGCGCCGCTTCCGCTCAACCGCGTCGCGTCGAGCGGCGAACTCGCCCGCGTCATGCTGGCGCTCAAGACCGTGCTCGCCGATCTGGATGGCGTGCCGCTGCTCGTCTTCGACGAGGTGGACGCCAACGTGGGCGGAGAGATTGGCCGGGTGGTGGGCGAGAAGATGGCGGCGATCGCGCAGAGCCATCAGGTACTGTGCGTGACGCATTTGCCGCAGGTCGCGGCGCAGGCGGCCTGCCATCTGGTCGTGACGAAGGATCAGTCGAAGGACCGGGCGGTCGTGACGATCGAGCCGATCCAGGCGAGCCGCAAGGCCCGGGTGAGCGAACTCGCGCGCATGCTGGGCGACAGCAAGGCAAAGAGTGCCTTGGCGCACGCCGAGGAATTGCTGGGGAAGGGGTGAGCCGAGGCCGCGAGTGCCGGTCGCCGGATCGGGCTCGCGTTTCGGAGGGGCGGTTGTTCTGTAACCGCCCGTGTCCGCACTCTGGAAGAAACTTTCGGCCGAGGTATCATCGCCGTTTTTGGCGGCGCTGTGGTTGTGCGCGGGATTCTGGGGCTTTGTGGCGTGGGACCAGTCGCACTGGTGGCGGGTAAAGGCCGACTACAGCTTTGGGTGGCTGGTGCCGGCGTTTGTGATTTTTGCAATCTATGACCGTTGGCCGAGCATTGTCGCGGCGGCCGCGGCGTGTGCCGCCGGGGGCAGCCCGCGGGCAGCCGGTTGGCAGAAATGGGTTTTGCGGCTCTTGGTCGGCATTTCGCTGACGCTGGGAGCGGGATTTTTTCTTCTCGGGGCGTTCTATCGGGCCGGCGCGGGAACGTCGCAACCGGGTACCCTGGCGATCACGCTGGGGATGATCGGTCTGCTGTTGCCCCTGTTGCTGCTGAATGCCCCGGAGTCACCCGCGCCCTCGTCCGGGAGTCTGTTGGGCGACGCGCGGGTCAAGCTTGCGGCGTGGTTTCTTTTTCCCGTGCTCGTGTGGCTCGTCTCGGCGCCGATGGTGTCGGCGGTCGAACAGCAGCTGAATTTGTTTTTGCTCCGCAAGGTGGTGACGGTCGTCGCGTTCGTTTTCGACCTGCTTGGGTTGCCGATCGAGCAGCAGGGCAATGTGCTCGTGTTGCCGACGGGCAGCGTGGGAGTGGCGGACGCTTGCTCGGGGATTCGTTCGCTGACGGCGTGTCTGTTTGCGGGCTCTTTCTTGTCGGCGGTATTTTTGGATCGGCTGTGGAAGAAAATCACGCTGGTGGGCGCCGCGATGGGGCTGGCGTTTCTGACCAATCTTGGGCGCAGCCTTTTTCTGACGGCGTGGGCCTATCGCAACGGGCCCGGTGCGATCGAGGGAATGGTCCACGACGTGGCGGGTTACGCCGTGCTCGGTCTCACCGTAGTCGGGTTGCTGTGCCTGCTGCCGCTGTTGAACCTGAGAATTTCGTTCGGGACCGGGCGCGTGCCGCCCGACGCTACGGCTTAGCGGCGGGAACAATCACGATCCGGGAGGCCCGGTCGGCGCCGAGGTAAGCCTTCGCGAGCGCGGACAGTTCGGCCGCGGTGATGGCCTCGGTGTCCGCGTAGCGGGAGCGCGACCAATCGAGGACGGCGGGTTTTTCCTGGGCGCGCGAGAGGACGCTGCCGAGCCAATAGCCGTTGGTGCGGACGCTTTCGCGGAGACCGGTGAGCACCGGTTTTTTGGCCCGGTCGAGCTCTTCTTCGCTGACACCTTTGTCCGCGAGATCGGCGGCGAGGGCGGAGATCACGTCGAGGACCTTCTTGGTTTTGGCCGGTTCGACCGTGGTGCCGGCGAGGATGTAGCCGTAGTCGGGGTATAGATCGCTGGCGTTGCTGCCGGCTCCGGGGCTGTAGGCGTCGCCGAGCTCCTCGCGGATTTTCACCCGCAGGCGGTCGCTGAGGACGTTGGCGAGCAGGTTGAGACGGCGGGAGCGGCCGACGTCGCGGCCATCGGTGGTGGGCCAGTAGATCCGGACATCGGCCTTGGGGATTTCCGTGGCGATCGGGAACTCGCGGCTGAACGGCGCGGACGGGAAGGAGACTTTTTTCAAATCGTCGTGCGCGGGTTTCGGGTCGCGTTTGGGCAGGGCCCCGAGGGTTTGGGCGACGGCGGCGATGGTGGCCTCCACGTCGAGATCGCCGACCACCGCGATTTCGATGGCGCCGCGGGCGAGCTGCGGGCCGACCCAGGCTTTCACCTCGGCGGTGTTGCGCCGGAGCATTTCCTCCTTCGCGGGGAAACCGAAACGGGGGTCGCCGCTGACGAGGAGGCGGGCCACGTCGAGGTTGTAGGGACCCGCGGCGGTGTGCTCGAAGCCGGTGAACATCTGTTCGAGGGATTTGCGGGACTGGCGCGCAGCTTCGGGCCGGTAACCCGGGTCGGTAAGATGGGCGGTGATGAGTTGGAATTCGAGGAGCAGGTCGGTGGGGTTCGTGCCGCCGCCGACGGTGAACGCGTCGGCGCTGGCGCCGAAACCGACTCCGACCGTCTTTCCGGCTAGGATACGGCGGAGGTCGTCGGCGCTGTGCCGGCCGAGACCGCCGGCGGTGAAGGTTTGCCCCGCGAAATACGCGAGGCCGGGTTGGTCTTTGGGCTCGGTGAGGCTGCCGCTGCCGATCCGCACGCCGATTCGGATGCTGTTGGCTTCAAAATCGGTTTTCTTGAGGTTGAGGCGCACGCCGTTTTCAAAAGTCACCAGAGTGATATCCAGATCGGCCACGCGGGAGCGTTGGGCGACTTTTCCCGCCGGGCCAAAATCAGTGTAGGTCCACTGGAGGTCGCCGATGGCTTCGGGTGCGGCGACTGCGGAGGCGGCGGTGCGGTCGTAGGCGGCGGCGATGGTCGCGACGGCGGCGTCACCGAGCCGGGCGTTGCCGGTGACGAGAACCAGGCGATGATTTGGACTCCACGAACGGCGGAGGGCGTCGAGGCAGTCGGCGACGGTGATTTTTGCGAGGGCCGGAGCAAAGAGCGCGCGGTCGGCGGCCGGCGTCGTGAAGACATCGCGGTCGAGGAGTTGTTGGGTGATATCTTCGGCGAGGCCGTCCGAGCGGCGGGTGGCGGCGGTTTTGACGGATTCTTCGAGGTAGTTGCGGTAATTGGCGGCGACTTCCTGCAGTTCGGCGGGCTGAAAGCCGTGGGTGAGGGCCCGGCGAAGTTCCTGATCGGCGACGCCGAGGGCGGCTTCCCACTGCTCCGGTTTGCAGGTGAGGGCGACGGTGGACTGGCGGTAGAAATTGTAGGCCTCGCCCGTGCCGGCGTTACCGCGGTTGAAGGGCGCATTCTCTTTTTTAGCGAGAATGGAGAGTCGTCGGTTGATCATCATGTCGGCGAGGGAACGCGGGAGGTATTTGAGACGGTTGGCGGCGGTATCGCGCTCGTGCGTGTAGGGGGTGACGGTGGCGATTTGGACGCTCGTGCTCGGCGCTTCCGATTCGTGGTGGTAGAAAACGCGGGTGCCGTCGGCGGTGTTGAGCTTTCCCAAATTGGGCGCGGGACGCGCGGCGGCGCGGGCCTTGAGCGGGGTGAAGGTGGCGACGACTTGTTTTTCCACCGCGGCGACATCGAAGTCGCCGACCATCACGACGGACATGAGTTCGGGGCGATACCACGCGTCGTAGAAATCAACGAAGCGTTCGCGCCCGGCCTCGGCAATGACGGAGGCGTCGCCGATGGGGAAACGGTGGGGAAAGAGCGAACCGCCGAGGAGGAAGCCGTAGGTGGCGAGCATGGTGCGGTAGCCGACGGAGTCGCCGGTGCGTTTTTCGCTGAGGATAATGCCGCGCTCTTTGTCGAGCTCCGCGGTATTCAGGAGGAGGCCGCCGGCGTAGTCACCGAGGACGCGCAGGCCTTCGCCGAGCGTGGCCTCTTTCGTGTCGGGCAATTCGAGGAGATAGAGGGTGCGCTCGAAACCGGTGGAGGCGTTGGTGTCGCCGCCGAAGTTCATGCCCATGCGTTGGAAAAATTCGACGAGGGTGCCGGGGGCGTAGTGTTCGCTCCCGTTGAAGGCCATGTGTTCCAAAAAGTGGGCGAGGCCGCGCTGGTCCTCGGTTTCGTGGAGCGAACCGGCCTCGATGAGGAGGCGGAGGGAGGCGCGTTCCTTGGGCTCGGCATTGGCGCGAAGGGCGTAGCGGAGACCATTGGGCAGTGTGCCGTAACGGACGGCGGGATCGGGTGAGAGGTCGGAGCCCTCGTGGGCGAACGGAGTGGCGGCCCGGAGCGAAAGCGCGAGCAATCCGAGGGCGAGGAGGGGGAAGAGGCGACACATGTGAGGATGGCCGCAAAAAGGCGACGCCGGCGCAAAAGAAAAACCGGAGCGGGGGCGGTTTTTCAGAGCGCCGCGAGGACGTCGTGCGGCCCGGGAGGTCACGGAGAGAGCGACCTACGGCGGGACGGCCGGGAGGAGCGTGACGCGCGAGCCGCGGGCGGCGGGGTATTGTTTGGCGAGCGCGGCGAGTTGGGCCGTGGTGATGGCCTCGGTGTCGGCGATGCGATCGCGGGGGGTGGTCGAGCACGGCGGGTTTTTCCTGCGGGCGGCGGAGGCCGCTGCTGAGCGAGGAGGAATTGGTGCGGAGGGCTTGGCGCAGGGAGGTCGGGCGGGTTGGCGCGCGCGGGTGAGTGCGTTTTCGGTCGCGCCGTTCGTGGCGAGGTCTTCGCCGATGGCGACGATGCCCTCGGAAAGTTTGGCGGCCATCGCGGGATCGACGATGCAGGCGGCGTGGATGTAGCCGTAGCCGGGAAAGGTGTCGCTGGTGGTGCTGCTGGGGCCGGGGCTGGAGGTGCCGCCAATCGCTCCGCGGCTTTTCACGCGGAGGCGGTCGCCGAGGATGGCGGTCAACAGGCAAAGACGGCGGTCGCGTTTGCTGTCCATGCGGTCGGTGGTGGGCCAGCAGAGGTGCACATTGCCCTGAGGAATTTCGGTGCGGACGGAGCAGGTCTTGGTGAAGGGCGAGGCCGGGAGGGCGCGCTGGTTGAGTTCGGCCAGGGCGGGTTTGGTTTTGCGGGCGGGAAGGTGTCCGAGGTTGGCGGCGACGGCCGCGCCGGTGGTCGCGAGGTCGAGATCGCCGACGAAGGCGAGTTCGGTCGCGCCAGTAGCGAAAGGCGGGGCGCGCCAGGTGCGGACCTCGGCGTGGTTGCGCGCCATCATGATACCTTTGGGGGGACGCCGAAGCGCGGATCGCCGCCGCGGAGGAGGTTGGCCACTTCCATGGCCATCGGGCCGTTGGCGGTGTGTTCGAAACCAAGATACATTTGCCCGATGCCATTTTGCGCGAGACGCATGGCTTCGGGGCGGTAGCTGGAATCGGTGAGGTAGGCGGTGAGCAGCTGCAGTCCGAGGAGGAGAATCCGAGGCCGACGTCCTTCCCTGCGTTGATCCGGCGAAGTTCGTCGGCGCTGTGTTTGCCGAGGCCGCCGGACATGAAGGCGCCGTCGGAAAGCGTATCGGGGCCGCGTTGGTCGGGCGGTGGCGTCGCGCTGCCCTGGCGGACGCGGGCGCGGAGACTGATGCGTCCGGCTTCGAAATCGTTTTTTTGAAGTTGAGGCGGACGCCGTTGGCGAACTCGACAAGGGTGAGGTCGAGGTCTTCGACGCGCGTGCGTTGGGCGACTTTGCCGGGCTTGCCGCAATGGGCGCAGCCCCCTGCGCTTCGGCGACCTCGGCGGGGGCGGGGATTTTGACGGCACGGGACGTGTCGTACGCGGCGACGATGGCGGCGTTGGCGTCGCCGGGGATCTGGGCCTGGTCGGTGACCATCACACAGCGGCCCGGCGAGGAGAACGAGGCGCGCCGCGCCGCGAGGCAGTCGGCGACGGGGATTTTGGCGAGGGCGGTGAGGCATAAAGCGCGTTCCGCTGCGGGCTGGGTGGCGACGTGGCGGTGGAGCAGGTGCTGCGAGAATATGCTGGCGAGGCCGTTGGAGCGGCGGGTGGACGCGGTTTTCACGGCCTGGTCGAGACTGGTGATGAAGGAAGCGAGAACCTCGTTGAGTTCAGGCGCCTGAAGACCGTGGGTGCGGGCGCGGCGCAGTTCCTGTTCGCCGACGGGGAGCGCGGCGGGCCCTTGCGCGGGCGGGGAGGTGACGGACAGGTTGGCTTCGCGCACGACCTTGAACGATTTGCGGGCTTAGGCGCCGGCGCCGAGGAACCGGGCTTGCTCTTTTTTGGCCAACTCGGAGAAGCGTCGATTGAGCATCGCGAGCCCGATCTGGCGGGGAGAGGCTTGAGCCGGTTGGCGGCGGTGTCGGGCTCGGCGCCGGCCAGCGTCCGCGAAAGAATCGAGATGCGGGTGTTCGGCATCTCGGCTTCGGAAAAAAATAGGCGCGCACGCCGTCGGCTTTTATGATTTCGCCGAGCGAAGGATCGGGCCGGGCGGGGCCGCGCACGGCGGGATCGGTGAAGTGGGCGGCGATCAGTTTCTCGGCGAGGGCGACGGCGATGTCGCCCACGACGGCCATGCGCGCGGGGCGATCCCAGGTGTTCCAGAAATCGAGGAAGCGCTCGCGCGGGGCCGTCGCGATGACCCCGGCGATATCGAGAGGGAGTTGTTTCGGGAAAAGCGTGGTCGCAAAAGCGAATTTCATCCGGGCATCAGGGACGCGGCGTCGGATCGAATTGCGGGTGCGTTTCTCGCAGAGAATGACACCGCGCTTTTTTTGATTTCGCGGTCAAGGAGCGAGAGGCCGGCGGCGTGGTCACCGAAAACGCGCAGGTTTTCGGCGAGCGTGGCCTTGTCGGTTTCGGGGAGTTCGAGCAGGTAGACGGTGCGGTAGAAGCCAGTGCTCGCGTTGGGGGCGGCGCCGAACTTCATGCCCAGGCGCTGGAGCAATTCCACGAGGGAGCCCGGCTGATTATGTTGGCTCCCGTTGAGCGCCATGGGTTCGAGAAGATGCGCGAGGCTGCGCTAGTCGTCTTGTTCGTGAAACGAGCCGGCTTCGACGAGCAGGCGGAGGGACTGCTTCCTGGGGCCTGGTGGAGGAGGATCGCATGGTGGAAGCCGGTGGGGAGCGTGCCGAAACGGACGGCGGGGTCGGGCTGGAGATTGGAGGTCTCGTCGGCGGAGGGAATCGCGGCGGCGCGAGCGAGGGGCGCGAGGCGGAGGACGGTCAGGACGATGATCAGAGCGAGGAGCGAGGGGCGGCGTTTCAGGGGGGAAGAGGCGGCGGGGTCGGGGCGAACGCGGGCCAGCTAGCGGGCGGTTCTGTCCGTGGGCGGCGGTGGCTGCGAGGGGGAGGGCGGAGGGGCGCGCGATCGGTTCGCGATCAGAGGCGAAGGATTGGCGAGCGTATCGTCGTCACGTTGGGCGAGCTCCGTGGGTGCGTAAGCGGGCGCGGCTGTAGCGGCGTCGAGGGCGTGGGGGACGGCTTTGTGGAGAACGAGACCGATGCGCCCATCACTCACACGGTCGGTGACCGCCGGTGGGGGAACGGTCCGCGAAAGGGAAGGGAACACGGGAAGGATGGCGTGACCGGGCCCGCCGCGATCCGCAGCGGTCAAAGAGGAGCGGGGGGCGAACGCGCGCCCGTGTTGGCCCGATGGGACACGCATCAGCGGAGTTGCCTCTTCCTTCCGATTCCCGCAAGCACACGCGCCTTCACCGATGATTTGGTTCTACCGATTATTCTTTGTGCCCGTTTTGATCGTGATGGCTCCGGCCTACCTGCGACGGATGCGGCGGCGCGGGGGGTATCGGGAGAATTTTGCGCAGCGATTTGGCGGGCACCCGCGGCTGCCGAAGAAATCGCCGGGCGTGCGGCGCGTGTGGCTGCAGGCGGTGAGCGTGGGCGAGATGCTGGCGATCGGGCCGTTGCTGGAGGCGCTGCGGCGCGACGGCACCGAGGTCTACCTGACGACGACGACGAGCACGGGCTATCGGCTGGCGACGGACAAGTATCAGGCGCTGGCGGTCGGAATCGGATATTTTCCGATCGATTGGTGGCCGTTTGCTGCGCGTGCGTGGGGGCGGATCAAACCGGATTTGGCCATCGTGACGGAGGGCGAGCGGTGGCCGGAGCACCTGCGGCAGGCAAAGAAACGGGGCGTGCCGGTGCTGTGCATCAACGCGCGGCTCTCGGACCGGAGTTTTGCGCGGATGAAATGGTTCGGGCCCGCGGCGCAGCTCATGGTGGGCGGCGTCACGCGGTTCCTGCCGTGCTCGGCCCAGGATGAAGCGAGGTTGCGCGAGCTGGGCGTGCCGGCGGACAAGCTGACGCTGACGGGCAACATCAAACTGGATGTGCAGATTCCGCTGCTGGCGGACGCCGAGCGCGTGCAACTGCGCCGCGAATTGGGCCTGCCGGACGGGTTCGTGCTGTTGGGGTCGTCGACGTGGGCCGGCGAAGAGGAGGCGCTGGTGGGGGCGCTGCGGTTGACCCGGGAGCGAGGCGTGCGGTGCGCGCTGATGCTGGTGCCGCGGCACGCGGAGCGGCGGCTGGACGTCGAGCGGTGGTTGGTGAAATCGAAGCTGAGGTTTCATTTCCGCTCGAACGGACCGGCGCCGGGGGAAGTCGATGTGCTGGTGGGCGACACGACGGGTGAACTGCGCAAGCTCACGCAGCTCGCCGACGTGGTATTCGTCGGGAAGAGTCTGCCGCCGCATACGGACGGGCAGACGCCGGTGGAGGCGGCGGCGCTGGGGAAGCCGATTATTTTTGGTCCGGGCATGGGGAATTTCCGCCTGCTGTCGCGCGATCTGCTCGCGCGCGGTGCGGCGCGGGAGGTGGCGGACGCGGCGGCGCTTGCCGAAGTGGTGCAGGAGTTGTTGCGCGACGCGTCGCGGCGGGAGGCGTTGGCGGCGGCTGCGGCGGTCTGGCGGTGCGACAATGCCGGGGCGGTGGCTCGGACCCTCGGGGTGATCCGCGAGGAACTCGCAAGGCTCCGGTGAGGGTGGCGGCGCGCCGGGATCGCGCGGGCGATTTTTACGGGCGAAGCGCAGGGTTGACGTGATTGTGACCGAGGCGTCGCGGCACTGTCACATCGCGCGGCTATCGTCGTGCCGGGGTTTATCGTTCGTCGGCGGGCTCCGGTGGTCTGACTGCCGGGTTCCGGGCGAACGGGTTCAGGTCAGGAATTCCCGGCACTCGTTGTGTGGTGCCGGGAATTTTTTTTGCGACGCGAAGGTGGCCGGCGTCGCCCTCGGCCACGCGATTGCCTGCGCCCGATCATTGCGCCGGAGCGCGAGCCCCAGGCAGGGGCTTCAGCGCTGGAGCAGTCCCGCCGGGACGGGCGGGATCCGGGCGACCACGACCTCGCCGGTGCGGCGGATGATGCCGTAGATGACGCGCCGGTCGGAGCGGTCCCAGGCCCAGGACTGGCCCTCGAAGGGGACGGCGATGGTCGTGACGTACTCGAGGGTGACGCCCATTTTGGGGAGGCGGAGGACGTAGAGTTCCTTTTCGTCGTGACCCGTGGTGTAGAGCAGGCCGTCGTCGCCCCAGCTGCCTCCGGACGAACTGCTTTTGCCCCAAGTGGCGACCACCTGCGGAGGGAAGAGCCACGATTCGTGGAGTTGCCACGTATCGTCGAACCGACCGACGAGGGTGGAGCGGTTGTCGGTGCCGGGTGCGGTGCCCTGGTCGTTGTAGTGGGCGAAGCAGGCCCACCAGAAACCGTCTTTCTTTTCCGCCCAAGTGAGGGAGCCGTGACGGAGGCCGAGACTCAACGATCTCACGGGCTGAACGGTCGCAAGATCGAAATACTCCAGCGAACTGGCCATGGGCAGTTGCGGGAAATTTGAGTGGGCCAGCACGAGTTGGCCGTCCTGCACGAGGCCGCCGTTCAGGTGGACGGTGGTCCCGCCGCGGAGGCCGACCCACTCGGCGACGCGTTCGCCGGTGGTTTTGTCGTATTTGCCGACGACGTAGTTGCCGATTCCGTAAAAGGAGTTGGCGTCGACGGCGACGCCCTGATTGGCGCCCCGCACTTTCCAACGGCGCAGTTCGGTGGCGACGAGGCCATGCTTGGTGAGTTCGGGCTTCGGCGCGACCGGGAGCGAGGCGAGCCACGCGCGGGAGGCTTCTCGCCCCGGATCGGCCGGCGCATCGGCGGCGCGGGTGGGGCCGAGTGCGAGCAAGCCCGCGAGGAGAGAGAGGGTGTGGCGTTGCATGGGAACTCAGAACGCCTTTGTCAGTTCGAGTGACCAGGTGCGGCCGGAGAGGAGATTCTGGCTGACGCCGGGGCTGTAGCCGAAACCGCCGGAGCCGATGGGCGGGGCTTTGTCGGTGAGATTGACGAGACCAAGGCTCACGCGGGCGTTGCGCAGCCACGGGCTGGGTGTGCGACCGAAGCGGTAGCCGACCGAAAGATTGTAGGTGATGGTCGATTCGGTGATGTAGCGGTAAACGAAGGCACCGCCGGTGAAATGCTTGGCAATATAGGCGGGTTGCCCGAGCGAATCGTAGATCGCCGCAGTCGTCGTCGCGCCGGAGTCCTGGGAGGGGCCGACATAGTAGGCGCCGAGGTGGGTGGTCCACGCGCCGCGCCGCCAGGTGATGTTCGACGTGCCGCGCCAACGGGAGGCGCCGTTGACGTTGAGGTCGTTGCTTTCGGTCGCGGCCTGGTTGGCCGGGCGGGTCACGGAGCGCGATTTCACGAGGCAGGCCCATTCGGAATTGAGGACGACGGTGCCGAAGGGGAGCTTGGGGAAAACGTAGCGCAGGCCGAGATCGACGCCCTCGTGGTCGCTGGTGGCGAGGTTGATGAACGGCTGGTTGACGGAGAAAATCTTGCCGGCGACCGCCTGTTGGTTGTTGGGGTTGGCGGTGTTGTAGGGCCCGAACGCGGCGACATCCTCGGGGGTGACGGCGTAGCGCACGACGTCGGGATCGCCCTTGTAATTCGCGGTGCCGCTGCCGAGGTCGATGGCGGAAAGGGGGCGGGCGGCGGCGAGTTGGGCCTTGGTGTAGGCTTGCAGAAGGGCGACGTCGCTCGCGCGGATCTGCGCCGTGCTGCGCTGGCCGAGGAGGTTGGTGCGCTCGATGCGCCACTGGTCGGCGGTGAGGCTCAGGCCCTTGATGCCGGGGACATCGATCACGACGCCGTAGGTCTGGCCCTTGGACTCGGAGGCTTTGAGCGCAGGGTTACCACCGAAGTAAGTGCGCTGGACGTAGGCGCCCTCGTTGGTGAAGGGATTGCGATAGGTGTCGATGTCCCCGGCGCCGGCGGAGATCGACCAGCGCGGGCTGGTGAAGAGAGCGGCGAGGCTCGGGGCCATGAAGCCCTCGTTGGAGGAGCCGCGCAGCATGAGCCAGGAAAGCGGGCGCCAGTTGAGGCCGACTTTGGGTTTCGTGGTTTGGCCGAAATCGCTGTAATTTTCGTGACGAGCGGAAGCGGTGAGCTCGAGGGTGTTGATAAACGGCACGCGGCGCTCGGTACTGACGAGGGGCAGGACGACCTCGGCGTAGAAGCTGGTGATATGGCGATCGCCGATTACGTCGGGGCGCGGTGGATGGAGGAGGTAGTCGTTGTCGGTCGTCTCAAGGCCGGAGCCGGCGGGGTTTTCGCCGCTGAAGGGCGGGCGGCGGTCGGCGAGCTTGTCTTGACGATATTCGGTGCCGAAGGAACCCATGAGGTCGCCGCCCCACCAGCGGAGCAAGCGGCCGGTCACGCGCAGGTCGCCGCTGGCGATGGAGCTGGTGGCCTGGCGCGCATATATCGAGGAAAACGAGTCTACGACGGCGGCAGGATTGGTGTAGGGGCGGTCGGCGACGACGGCGCCGTTGAGCACCTTAAAGGTGTAGCCGAAGGGGTTGTAGGCGTTGGCGTCGGTGCGTGCGAGGGCCTGGGCGAGGAGGCTTTCGCGGACGTCGGGGAAAGCGAGGTCCTCGCCCTTGACGCGGTTGTAGAAAGCGGAGGATTCCCAACTCCAAGTGTCGCCGAGTCTGCCCTTGAGGCCGGCGGCGGCGCGCACGACGTCGGCCTTGGTGGAGATTTTTTCAACACCGAGATCGGGTAGCGTGACCGAGGCGAGGCTGACGGCGCGGGGGGCGCCGGTCAGGCGCAGCGTGCCGTCGGCGTTGGGTGCACCGGTGGCGCTGTAGAAACGGGAGCCGTAGGGATTGTAGGGGTTGTCCAACGACATGACGGCGAGCTTGTCGCTGGTGGGGGCGTTCAGCGCGAGGGGTTGGCGGACCATCGTGGAGTCGGCTTGGTAGTAGGAGAAATCGGCGAAGGCCGTGACGGTTTTGGTTACGTCATACTCGGCGGAGAAAAACGAATTGGCGCGGGCCATGCGCGGGGAGGCCATGCCGAATTGGTTGAGGTCGAGGTAGAATTCCGGATTGGCGGCAAACGTGGGCGGGACGGTCGTGAGCGTCGGCGTGCCGGCGACGGGACGAAACCAGTTGCTCGCGGTGGCGGTGCCGATGCGAAAAATCGGGTAGCGACCGCGCGCGGTGCGGGCGTCGAAGGGACCGCCGAGGGCGTTGAAGGGGGCGGGGGCCTTGGCGGTGAGATTCGAGGTGGAGCTGAAATCGCGGTCGCGAAGGAAAATCGCCTCTTTATACAGGGCCTCGACGGTACCGAAAATCCGCCCCTGACCGCCGGCGAAGTTGGATCCGAAAGTAAGGGTCGCCTGCGTGCTCTGACCGCCGCCGCCCTCGGTGAGGCCTTGGCGGAGCATGATCTCGGTGCCCTGGAATGAGCGCTTGAGGACGTAGTTGATGACGCCGCCGACGGCGTCGGAGCCGTAGATCGCGGAAGCACCATCGCGCAGGACCTCGATCCGCTCAATGCCCTGGGTCGGGAGCTGGTTGACGTTCACGGCCTGCGAGAGACCGGCGGTCATCGGGTTGATGGCCATGCGGCGACCGTTGACGAGAATGAGGGTGCCGGTGGCGCCGAGATTGCGGAGGTTGATATTGGCGTTGTCGCCGCGCGCACCGGAGGAGCCCAAGCGGGTTTCGTTTTCCGGGAGATTCACGACCGACGGGAGGGAGGTCAGCATGTCGACGGGCAGGAGCGCCTGGCGCGCGGCCATCGCGTCCTGGTCGAGGATGGTGATCGGGACGACCTTTTCCAGGTCGAGCCGGAGAATGTTCGAGCCGGTGACGACGAAGTTTTGGAGAGCGACGACGTCGGACTTGGCGGGAGCGCTTTTGGGTGCCGTGGAAACTTCGGCCGCGGCGGCTGAACTGACGGAGGCCAAACCGGCGGCAAGGGCAAAAAATTGCAGCGCGCGCGGGCGAACGAGAGAGGCGGTGGTGGGAGGAGAGGTGGGTTTCATCAGGACAAAGCGGGAGAGTGACGTGGTAAGAGGGTCGAGTTTACGGTTGCGATATGGCGAACCGGAGTCGTTTGCGTGACGAAAGCGTGACAACCGAAGGTCTGCGATTTCGACGGTGCGGTCAGGGTGGGGGGCGTGACGCAGCTCTTCCGCAGATGCCTGATTCGGGCGTGAAGACACCCGCGAACGCGGGCCGAAAACGTAACATTCCGGGCGTTGATTCCAGATTGGTCTGCGCTGTAACTTGGTGGTCACCTTTGATACCGGTGACCGCAGGGCTGCGGCGCTCGGCGATATCCTTACGCAAACCATGAAGACCAAAATCAAGACGAACACCGAGGCGCCGGGAACGCCGAAAATTCCCGATTTGCAGCGGCAGGTGACCGAATTGAAAGAGCGCCTCGCGATCGCAAAGAAGCGGGTGATCAGCACCAAGGAGAGCCACAAACGGGCGAAGAAAACATTCAAGCTGGCGAAGCGTGACGCAAAGGGTGTCCGCAAAAAATTGAAAGTGCTCAACCGGGCGTTGGATGAGGCCACCGTCGCCGCCATTGCCCCGCGGATTGTTGCCCGGAAAAAGCTGCGGAAAGCGGTGAAGAAATCGACGCGCCCGCTGAAACCCAAGGCCGCCGGCAGGCGGACCGTTTCGGCCGCGAAAGCTCCGTATTCATCCAAGGCAGCCGGGGCGGTGAGTGATGCCCAAGAAATCGAGCCGGCACCCGGCCTCAATCCTTCCGGGGCGAGGCGCGCCGTTTGATCGTCCGCGGATTGGCCTGGCGCCATGGAGCGGCGCTTTCCCCCGTGATTTTCGGGGCAGCGGTGGCCGAGCGGAAGACCTCCGCCAGGCGGCTCTGCCTCATTTGGGTCCGATAGCGTGGGCGAAATCGCGACCAGCCAATTTTTTTCTCAAAAAACCCCCCGAGGAAGCGGGCGAGCGGCTGCGCGAGGCAAGCGGTCGCATCGCGCATCCCGATACAAGAGAGGGCGCCGACTCGGGGTGTTGAACGACGGGGCGATATGTGATCGTCGACGACGAAGATTTCCCCGCCGTATTGTTAGCATTCCGGCAAAGATCCACGTTCCGGAGCGGCATCGCGCAACCGGGTTTCGCATCCCGTGGACGATGCAGCGATGAGGCCGTGCGCCCCCGTCGCCTCGGCCGCGGGCGGTCAGTTCTGACCCGAGGAATCGGCTGCGATCGCGAGTTCATCGGCGATTGTACGGTCGCTGCGGCACCGGGGCATTTTGTGCTGACCGCCCCACTTGCCCTGACCGCGCTGCCAACGTTCGAACGTGCCGGGGGCGACGAGGCGCACGGACGGCGGGGCGAGTCCCCCGCCCAGCCGCTTGGCTTCGTAGTCGTCGTTGAGGCGCTGCAACTCGGTGTCGAGGTCGGCGGCCAGGCGTACGGGCGTGGTGGCCGGGGTCGCGCCGGAACGGAGTTCGATCCACCACTCGTGCTGTCCGCGGTGTTGGCCCGTGGCGGCGTTCACGAAGATTGGGGCAACATGGAAGTTGGTAATGGTGCAGGCGTGGCGGCGGCAAACGGCGAGCAGGGCATCGGTGACTTCTTTCTCGATGACGTGCTCGCCAAACGCACTCAGCTGAAGCTTCGTGCGGCCAACATAGACGAGCCGCGGCGGCGCGATCGAGGTGAACCGCACGATGTCGCCGATCACGTAGCGGGCAAGACCGGCGGGGGTCGTCATCACGAGGGCGTAGTCGACGCCGACCTGCACGCCGGCGAGTGGCACGGCTTTGCTGCCGAGGTGTTCGAGGCGCGCATCGTCATAGTCAGCGAGAGGGATGAACTCGTAGAAGATGCCAGCGTTGGCCATGAGCCGAAGTCCGAGGCCCGGGGCGTCGGCCTGAGCCGCGATGAAGCCCTCCGAAGCAGGATAGACTTCGTGGAAGTTTACCGTCGGCCCGAGGGCGTCACGGAGTTCGCCGAAAAAGGGATCGATCGGGACGCCCCCGTGGACGAAGCATTCGAGGTTGGGCCAGATTTGCTGCAGGTGGAGGGCCGCGTGGTCGTGGGCTGCGGCGTGATTCCGGAGGGCGGCGGCGAGGATCAGCACCCAACTCGGGATGCCGGCGAGCATGGTGATGTTGAGGGTGCTCGTCCGCCGCACGATGGCGGCGATTTTGGCGGGCCAGTCGGTCATCTGGGCAATTTGCGCGCCCGGTTCGTAGAGGTGTTTTTCCACCCACGCGGGCAGATTCAAAGCGGTGATCCCGCTGAGGTCTCCCGCGTAGGCTTCGTGGGGGCGCATCTCGGGCAGCGGGGAAAGGGCTGACGAGCCCCCGAGAAACAAGTGGCGGCCGCGGAAAACCGACGCGTTACCGGTGCGGGCGGCGTAGTAGAGCAGGGAGTCGAGCCCGGCCTGGCGGAAGTGATCGAGCATCGCCGACGTAATCGGCAGATACTTCGTGCGTCCCGCGGTCGTGCCGGACGAGACCGCAAAATGCGCGCAACGTCCCGGCCACAGAACGTCGGCTTCGCCGCGTTTCATACGCTCGACGGCGGGAGCGAGGCGCTCGTAGCTGTGCGGGGCAATGCGCTCCTGGAAACGGCGGTAGTTCATGTTCGCGGTGACGCCCGCCTCGGCCCAATGGGAGGTCGCGGCGAGACGGCGGGTCAGGCGGGAAAAGATCCGGTGTTGGTGGCCGGGTGCCGCGGTGACCTGGCGAAGGCGCCGTGCGGCCGCAGCCGCCAGGACGGAAGCGCCGAGCGTGTAAAGGTGCTTGAAGTTCATGCGGCGAGGGGAAGTTTCCGGTCTTTCAGACTGCGGTAAAAGGCGGCCACCGGCGGCAGGAATTGAAAGTAGTGGAATATAAGCGACGCGTGTTGCACGGCGTTGCCGGCGGGCGCGCCGGAAACGACCTTGAGTTCCCCGTTGGGAAAAATGGCTTTGAGGGCCGAATCGAAGGCGGTGCGGGTCGGCGAGCCGACCGCGATCACGGCGCTTTCTTTCTCGGCGTAGAGGACGAGGGCGGGCGCGGTCGCGAGGGGGAGTGGTCCGGCGATACCCCAGGGAAAAAGCGGCGGCATGGCGCGCAGGGCGTCGACCCGTTCACAGGCGCCCAAGGGTTCGAGGTCCCTGATCGCCCCGAGGACGCGGTTCCGCAGTTGGAGCAGTTCACCGCCGGTGAGGAGGGATCGGGTCGTTTCGCGGTTCTGTGCGCCGGCTTCAAAAATCTTGGTGAAAATGGTGCGGGAACGGTGGATCACTTCCGGACCGACAGCCGCACCGCTATCGAGGTACGGTTTGAGGGCGCGTCCGATCAAGGTGGAAGCCTTGGCTTCGCCGGGGACGACGATGTCGGCGGCGCACGCGACGGGACTTACGAGGACCACGCCGCCGAGGGCGGGAGAGCGATGGGCGGCGCGGGACCGTCTGAGCCATTCCACTACGAGGCCGGCGCCGAAGCTGACGCCGAAGATGACGGGCCGTTGGCCGTGGAGCGTGTTCAGCTCGGTGACGAGATCATCGAGCTGGGCACAAATCAGCGCGGGCGAAAACCCGCCGCGCGGGTAGTTGAGATAGTAGACGCTGCCGCGCCGGAGGAGATAGCCGCGTAACAGAAAAACTTGTTCGGTCGAGTCCGGCACGAAGCCGCCCAGCACAATCGTGGGAGTCGGGCCGAACCGTCGCTCGCAGAGGACGGTCGCGCGCTGGCGAAGGGCGGCTTCGCCGCGGGCGAGGATTTCGGCTTGGGCGCGGGTGATCGCGGGCGTATGCGGCAGCGGGCAGGGCGGACGGAGCTTGTAGCCGGCCGCCCGAAAAAAGTTGTGGAGCGGCTGGGCGGGCGAAAAGCGGGTAAAGGCCGCCAGCAACGAAAGAGCCGGTGAGAGCGTGAGAGCGGGCATGCTGATACGAGCGCGCGGTCCGACCGTCGTTGGCAAAGGCGAACCCGCGGTGTCACCGTAACGTTTCGCGTCCGAAACGCGGTTGTCATTTTTACCGCCGCGCAGGGACCCAGCGGGTAGAATGTGGGACGCGATGCGGTGCGCCGGCGATGTTGCGTGATCGTGACGCAGGGCGGTTGCGCGGAACCGGGTGCGCGGAAACGGTGGGGCATGAACCCTGAGCCTGTTTGCATCCAGCCCGGACCGGAAGCGAACGCTGGCGGTCGCGCGGCGCCGCCGGAACGTTGGGAAACACCGGCCGGAGATCGCGTCGTCAATCATTTCAATTCGCAAGCGGCGGCGGCGCGCTACGCCGGCAATCGGCCCCAGAGCCAGGGTCGCGTGCTCGGATGGGTGAAGACCATTCTGGGCGAGGCGCTGCCGGTGGAGCGGGCGTTGGACGTGGGGTGCGGCACCGGGCATTCGACCGTGGCGCTGCTGCCGCTGGCGAAGTCGGTGGTGGGGCTTGATTCGTCGCGGTTCATGCTGGCGCAGGCGGAGCGGCATCCGGCCATTGACTATCGCTGCGGTTATGCGGAGGCGCTGCCGTTTGCGCGGGGCAGTTTCGATCTGCTGACGGTTTGCTCGGCCTATCACTGGTTCGACCAGGACAAATTTCTCGCGGAATCCGCGCGGGTGCTCCGGGGCGGAGGATGGCTGGTTTTATACAAGGTCGGCTCGACGGGAAAGCTCGCCAATCACGCTGAGTTCGAGACGTGGAAACGCGAAGTGTTTCGGGCCCGCTATCCGAAAGCGCAGCGCAACGACGAGGTGCTGACGGAGGAAAAGGCGGTGGGGTTCGGCTTTCACGACGTGGCGCGCGAGAGCCTGACGCACCGGGTCCGGCATACGCTCGACGAGTATGTGGACAATCTGCTGACGCACAGTTCGCTGATTGGCGCGATCGACCGAAAACAGGAAGCGGTGACGCAGACGCGGGAGTGGCTGTGTCGGGAACTTGAGCCGTTTTTCACCGGCGGCTCTGCTGAATTCCTGCACGAAGATTGGATCCATCTGCTCGGTCGCGATCTCGGTGTCGGCGTTGGGCGGAGATAATATTACGGTATTTTGTTTCGCGCCAGAGGGGTTCCTTGCAGAGCGGTTGTCACGTATTACGTGACAACCGAATTTGGGCGGTTTTTGAAAGGAACGGATCGGGGGACGACACGGGACTGGCTGGGGCAGGAACTTGAGCCGTTTTTCACCGGCGGCTCCGCCGAATTCTTGCACGAAGACTGGATCCATCTCCTCGGTCGCGATCTCGGTTTCGGCGTTGGGCGGGGATAATATTGCGGTATTTGTTTCCGTGGCGGAGGTGTTCCTTGCAGAGCGGTTGTCACGTATTACGTGACAATCGAATTTGGGCGGTTTTTGAGAGGAACGGAGTGGGGGACTATTCGCTGCCCGCGTCGACGAGAACGGGCTCGGCGGGGCTGTCGTCGGAGCCGCCGTCCACGAGGTCCAGCGGGAAGTCGCGAACGAAGTCGTTGAAGTGGACGAGTTCAAAACGGCCGTCGAAATGCTCGACGACGGCGCTGAGCGATTCGACCCAGTCGCCGCTGTTGAGGTAGTGGATGTCGCCCATCATTTTGTCGGCGGCGGTGTGGATATGGCCGCACATGACGCCGGTGCAGCCGCGCGCCCGGGCGAGTTCGGCGATGTGCGCCTCGAAATCGCCGACGTGGCTGACCGCCTGTTTGACGCGCGCCTTGATGGCTTTGCTGAGCGACCAATATTCCTGTCCGCGCCAGGCCCGCCAGGCGTTGTAGGCGCGGTTGAGCTTGAGGAGAAACTGGTAGCCCCAGTCGCCGAGGTGAGCGAGCCAGACAAAATTTTTCGTGATCGTATCGAACACATCGCCGTGAAGAACCAAGTAGCGACCGCGCGGGGATTCGTGAATGTAGTCTTCGACGATGCGGAGATTTTCAAAATCCAGCGGGAGGAACGAGGCGAGGATGTCGTCGTGGTTACCGCGCAGGTAAATGACCTCGGTGTCGCGCTTTTCCAGTTTCTTGAGGACGATGCGGATGAAGCGGGTGTGGGCCTTGGTCCATTGGCCGGAGCGGGTGAGCTGCCAACCGTCGATGATGTCGCCGTTGAGGATGAGTTTCTCGCAGCGCGTGTGCCGGAGGAAGTGGTTCACTTCGGCGGCTTTCGATTCGACGGTCCCGAGGTGGACGTCGGAGAGGATCACGGTGCGGACGCGCAGGAGTTTTTTCATGGCAACGGGAGGGCGAAGCCGGCCGGGGCGAGCGCGTCGGCGACCGCCACGGCGGAGGAGGCGACGGGCACGACGATGCGGAGGCTGCGCGGGTGGACGAGGATTCCGACGGAGGCCCCGGTGGCGTGGGTTTCGCCATCGGTGTGGATGAGGCCGGGGGCGGCGCGTTCGATGACAAAGCTCGGGCTCTGGAGCCGGCAGACATGGGCGCTCCGGTCAAACCGACCGCAGAAGAGCCGGGCGGCGAGCGACGCGGCCCCGAAGAGCCCCACGGGACGAACCGCGACCAAGTCGAGCGAGCCGTCGTCAATGCGGGCACCGGGAGCGATCCGGGCGTGGTTGCCGTATTGGTCGGAGTTCGCCACGGCAACGAGGACGATGTCGAGCGTCTCCCGGCGATCGGAAGTCGAAATGAAGACGCGTTCGGTGCGCAGGTCGCGAAAGGCGGCGAATGCGGTGCGGGCGTAGGCGGGGAGTCCGCGCGAAGTGAGGGTGTTGAAGCGGCGGCTCACGTCGGCATCGAGCCCGAGGCCCATGGCGTTGAAGAAGGGATAGCCGTTGGCACTCCCCGTATCGATTTGGGCGACACGTCCGCCGATGCGGGCGACGAGGTTGAGCGCGGGCAGCAGGGCCGTCGGCACGCCGAGATGAAGTGCCAGGCCGTTGCCCGAGCCGCAGGGGACGAGCGCGAGGGCGGCCGGAGTGTGGAGGAGGGCCTGGGCGACTTCGTTCATCGTGCCGTCGCCGCCGACGGCGACGACGGTCGTGCAGCCGGCCAGCGCGGCGGCGCGGGCGAGTTGCGTGGCATGGCCGGGACCGGCGGTGGTCGCGACGGTGGCGTCGAGGGAACGCGATGAAATGAAGTCGCGCAGGTGCCCGGCCAAAGCGGGGCGGCGGCGGTTGCGGCCCGAAGTGGGGTTGAGGATGAAGCACGTCTTCATGCGGTCGTCGTAAGGAGGGGGGGCGCGGGGGTGGCCGGTCCGTGCGGCAAGGGAACCGGTCCCGATTCGTGGGCGGGAGCCGAGTGAGTGAGGAGGTGCGCCGCGATCGCGTGGGCCGCGTCGGGCCGGGCCAGATGGGTGAGCGTGCTGCGCCACTCGCTCCAGACGCGGCCTTGGTCGGCGAACGCACGGCGGAGTTCCCGGACGATGGCGTCGGGGGTTTCGGCGAGGGCACCGACGCGGTGGCGGCGGAGGAGTTCGTAGTTGCCCTCTTCCTGGCCGGGGACGACCTGATTGACGATCATGGGACAGCGCGCGGCGATGGCTTCCTGGGTGGTGGCGCCGCCGGCTTTGCTCACGACGGCGTGGTGCGTCAGGAGCAGGCGCGGGATCTGGTCGGTCCAGCCGAGGATCGTGGCCGGATGGGCCCGGCTGGCGGCGAGTTTTTCCAAGCGTGCGCGGAGTGGCTCGTTGCGGCCGACCGCGCAGGTGACGGACCAGCCGGGTTCGGCGAGCAACTGGGTGGCGGTTTCGAGCGCGTGGCGGGTGCCGGAGTTAATGATGTAAAGCACCCGTGGCGTGGCGCCGCCGGCGAGGGCGGGCGGCGAGAATTCGGCGGCGTGGGCGAGGAAAAACGGGTTGACGGGGAAACCGGCGACATGGAGACGCTCCGTCGCGATGCCGGCCCGGCAGAGGACCTCGACCGATTCCGGATTCGGCAGAAACCAGCCCGTGCAGGCGGCGCGCCACCAGAGGGAGTTGATGCTGATGGAGTCGGTGACGATATTGAAATGGGGCGGGAGTGTGCGGCCCTCGCGCGCGAGACCCTCGAGCAGGTAGGCGTAAATGAAATAGGTGCTGCAGAGAACGGTGGGCTGTTCCTCGGCGACGATGCGACCGAGGAGGCGGCTCTCGCGGCGGAAGAAAAGGAGCGCGCGGGGGAAGATCACGGAGCGGTCGACCCAGGCGTAGACGGAACTCCAGAGGCGCGGGGTGCGGTTGATCAGGCCGAGATAGACGCGGCGGGTGAGTTCGTTGAGGCGGGGTGAGGCGAGCGCGAAGACATCGACGAGGCGGGCGGTGCCTGGGCCATGCAGGGCGTCGCACGCGGCGGCCAGGGCACGGGCGGCGGCGTTATGGCCTTCGCCAAACCCGGCGGTGAGAATCAGGACACGGGGTTTTTTCATGCGATGGAGGGTTCGGGAGCGGCGGAGGGCGAGCGGGCGATGACGTGGGCGAGGTCGGATTCGAAATGGGCGATCACCGTCTCCCAGGACTGCGGCTCGACAGCCGCGCGGGCGGAGGCCCGCAGGTGGGCACGCAGAGCGCTGTCGGTCGCGAGCCGGGTGGCGACAGCGAGGAACATGTCGGGGCGGTCGGACGGCACGGCGAGACCGTTGTAACCGTGTTGGATAAACTGGCGGGCGGCGGCGTAGTCGAAGCCGGCGACGGCCAGGCCGCTGGCGAGGGCCTCGGTGAGGACGTTGCCAAACGTCTCCGTGAGGCTGGCGTGGATATAGATGTCGGCGGAGGCGTAGTGCCGCGCGAGTTCGTCCCGGGAGATGAAGCCGGTGAAGGTGCACTCCGGGTGGTCGCGTTGGAGGCGCGGGCGCAGCGGGCCGTCGCCGACCAGAACGAAACGGCAGCGGGGGTTGGCCGCGCGCATGGCGGCGAAGCATTCGAAGAGGAGCGGGTAGTTTTTCTCCGCGGCCATGCGGCCGGCGTGGATGACGACGGGGTTTTCGGGCGTCGCTTTCCAGCTCAGGCGAAGGTCGCCGGAGCGGCGGGCGGGGTGAAACTGCCAGGTGTCGACGCCGCGGGAGAGGAGGGCGAGGTTGCGGAAACCGAGCGTCTCAAGCTCGGCGCAAAGTTGGTCGGTGGGCGCGAAGGTGCGGGCGGTGCGGTTGTGCACGCGCCGGAGCCACCAGAGGACGAGCCGGTGGAGCGGCGCGTAGCCGTAGTGTTGCGTATAAGCGTGAAAGTTCGTGTGGAAACTGGACGTGACCGGAAGGCCGAGCGAGCGGGCGGCGGTCACGGCGGAGGCGCCGAGCGGACCCTCGGTGGCAACGTGGACGAGGTCGGGGCGGTCGGCGCGCCAGCGGCGGCGCAGCGTCGAGCCGGCGGGCAGGCCGAAGCGCAGCAGCGGGTAACCGGGAACGGGCAGACCGGGCAGCGCGACCTCGGTGAAATCGGCGGGGGCGGAGGCCGGCAGCAGGCCCGGCCGGCGAGGGCGATAGACGGTGACCGCGTGGCCGCGCCGGCCGAGCTCGCGGGCGATGACGCCAAACGTCATCGCCACGCCGTTGATTTCCGGCGGGAACGTTTCGGTGACGAGGGCGAGTTTCACGGGGGGAGGCGCGGCGTGGAGTGGGCGGGGAGGAGGGAAGGCTGGTGGTTGCCGGAGGGGATGGTGGCGGCGCCGTGTGGCGAACGCGTGGCGGCGGGGTGACAATTTCGGTAAATCGCGGGCGGTGCGCTGAACCGCAAATTAGTGGTTGCACCGAGGCGGGCGGTTTCTACGGTCGACTTTTTCGCGGATGCAGTCCCACGGCCCAAAGCGCGTATATACTCCTCACTCCCTCGAATTTTGGTTCGGAAAGCTCGAGAACGATTGGTCAGGGGCCTTCACGGCCTCGCAACTGGAAGCGGGGCGCCAGATCTATAGGGACAGCGAAGTGCGCGAACTGGAACTGACGGACCGGGATGCGATCGTGCACCGCCGGATTGAGAAGAAGGACGAATACGCGGTGATCGAATGGACGAGCACGGGTCTCAGTGTGCGTTCGTCTTCGACGGATACCGAATTGGCGCACGCGCTGGCGGTGGCCGGGATGCACGAGATTGAGGAGCTGGTGGCCGATGAGATTTCTCCGCTGGGAGACGAGCGGTCGCGCACGGCGACGGGCCACGGGGGTGGTAACGGCCATGGCAACGGTTTCGTGTCCGGGCATGCGCCGGCGAGCGGTAGCACGGTGGGCGCGAGCGCCCATGGGCATGGGCACGCACCTACGCACGGGCGCGGCCAGGGATTTGGGCGAGGGGCGGCCGCCGCGGCCGCGGGGAATTCCGGCGGCGGCGCGGCGCGTCCGGCTCCGCCGGCGGGCGCGACCGCGGTTGGGACCCACAACGGTCCGTCGCGGCCGCTGGTCCTCCTCTTCAAGACGAAGTCGGCGGGGCTGACCTTTCAGGCGGCGTGGCTCGACTCCGACAAGAAAACGAAGCATCCGGCACTCGGGCCCGACGCCCATGCGAACGGAAACGGTCATGTGACCTCGGGGGAGCGCGCGAAGCTGATCGGGCTCGCGGCCTATGCGCGCAAAGCGCATTTCCACTATCATCAGGACACGGGAGTCTACCTGATGGAGTCGCTGGTGGAGATTCCGAATTTTCTCAAGACCGTGCTGCCCGCCTGGAAGCGGCTGTTCGCGATCGAACTCGACGAGAAGTCGGCGAATCTGATCAAGGGTACCCGGGCGATCGAGATCGAGGCGTTGGCCGAGCGCGCGGCGCCGCGCGCGGGTGCGACCGGGGGCGACGGCGAGCACGCGGCGTTGAACCTGCGGTGGATCTTTCGTGCGGGCGAACGGATGCTCACCGACGCGGAGGTCCACGCCCTGCTGAAACGCAACGGGCAGCCGGTCATTTTACCCAATATCGGGATCGTCGCGTTGCCGGCGGACAAGTGGGCGTCGTTCACGGCGTGGCAGGAGAATGTCGCGGAAACGCAGGGCACGGATGCGGCGGAAAACGGCGCCCTGTCGCCGTATCTGATTTTTTCGCTGTTCAGCGATGTGCGGCTGAGACTTACGCTGTCGCCCGAAATCGAAGCGTGGCGGCAGCGGGTGCTCTCGGTCCCGCCCGCGCCGCCGGCGCTGCCGGAGCTGCTGCGGCCGTATCAGCGCCGCGGAGTCGAATGGGTGCATCACCTCTGCGACGTGGGCTGCCACGGGCTGTTGGCCGACGAGATGGGGCTCGGCAAGACGCTGCAGGTTCTGTCGCTGTTGGTGGCCCGTCCGATCGCCGGCAAGCCGCACCTCATTGTCTGCCCGGCCAGCGTGGTGCCGGTGTGGCGCGAGGAGATCGCGAAGTTTTTCCCGCAGCTGGCGGTCGATGTGCTGAAGACGGGGCACGATTTCACCCAACGCAAAGACCCGGCGATCTGGTTGGCGAGCTACACGCAGCTCCGGAAGCACCGGGCGATGTTGCCGGGCACGGAGTTTGGCTACGCCGTGCTCGACGAGGGCCAGTTCATCAAGAACCCGGACGCGAAGATCACGCAGACCTGTTTCGCGGTGCGCGCCCGGCACCGGATCGTGCTGACGGGCACGCCGCTGGAAAACCGGCAGCTCGATTTATGGAGCATTTTTCGCTTTTTGCTGCCGGGCCTGCTGGGGTCGAGGGTGATGTTTGAGGCGGCGCTCAACGCCGACCGGGAGGGCACGCTCACGCGGCTGCGGGCGCAATTGGCCCCGTTTATCCTGCGGCGCACAAAAAAGGAAGTTGCGACGGAACTGCCGCCGAAGATGGAGATGGATCTGATCTGCCCGCTCACCGACGTGCAGCGGGCGGAGTATGCGCGGATTTGTTCCGAGGGTCTCGACCGGCTGGGCGACGACGTGGGGGCCGCGATGCGCGAGAAGAGTTTTGGCTTCCTCGCGCTGCTCACGCGTCTGCGTCAGACGTGCTGCGACCCCGATATGCTGCCGTGGTTGAACGCGCCGCTCGCGGATTCCGGCAAGATCAACCTCCTGGTGGAGAAACTGACCGAGATTGTGAGCAGCGGGCACAAGGTCGTGATTTTCTCGCAGTTTGTCATGTTGCTCGGCCGCGTGCGCGAGGCGCTGCAGAAACATTTTCCCGAGCTGCCGCGCTACGAACTCACGGGCATGACGCTCGACCGCCTCAAGCCTGTGCAGGGCTTTCAGACGGCGCAGGGTGCGGCCGCGATGCTGGTGTCGCTCAAAGCGGCCGGCACGGGCATCACGCTGCACGCGGCCGATTACGTCTTTTTGCTCGATCCCTGGTGGAATCCCGCGGTCGAGGCCCAGGCCGTGGACCGGGTGCACCGCATCGGCCAAAAGAGCACGGTGTTCGTCTACCGAATGGTCACGGCGGGCACGATTGAGGAGCGGATCCAGACGTTGAAAGCGTCGAAAAAAGATTTGTTCGACAAACTCATCGGCGGGCTGGGCGGCGATTTTGACCTGAGCCAGCACTTCACCTCGTTGCGGAGCCTGGTGACGCTGACGGCGCATGCGGAGCCCGAAGCAGAGCCCGAGCCGTACACCATTGATTGAGCGGCAGGAGGGCGGGGTGGGGGCGCGATTCCGTCGGTGCGCGGGCGACCGGGTGCAACGGTGGGAGTGAAATGCCACGGGCGAGGCTTGTTTTGGCGCGCCGGTCGCTTACCGTTCCGCGCACTGTGACACCCCCGACCGATCTCATTGCGAACCCCGACGTTCTGGCGTTGGAGCTTCAGGCGAGCTCCGGGGTTGAGGCGATTCGGGAACTGCACGCCCGGCTGGGGGCGGTGGGTGGGGAGGTGACGGATGCGCCGCGTTTCCTGGCTGATCTGATGGAGCGGGCGGCGATCGCCTCGGTGTGTATCGCGGCGGATGTCGCGTTGCCGCATGCGCGCACCGCGGGCGTCAGGCGGATGGTGCTCGCCGTGGGCCGGTCGACCCAGGAGCTGGCGTTTGATCCGGAGCATCCGGGGGTGCGGCTGGTGTTTCTCATCGGGACGCCGAAAGCGGCCGTCGCGGACTATTTGAAACTGGTGGCGGGCTTGTCGCGGCTGTTGAAGAAACCGGGGGTGCGGCCAGGGCTGCTCGCGGCGAAGACGGCCGCGGAGTTTCTGGCACTGCTGGCCCGGGGGGCGGAGTCCAAGCGATGAAAGCGGTGATTGATCCCGCGGAACTGTTGTTGCGCCGGCTGATGCGGCTGTTGCGGTGGCGACTTTGGATCCAAGAAAAGCTCCAACCGACGGAGTGGCAGGTCACGCTGTTGTGGGCGGCGCTGGCCGGGTTTCTCGGCGCGCTCTCCTCGATTCTCTTCACCGGACTGGCGGAGGGCGTGCACGATTTGTTCGGCTATTCGGGCAACGGGGTGGGCGTGGTGGAGTCGATGCGACAGCTGCCCTGGTGGGGTTGTCTGCTGGTGCCGGCGTTGGGGGGAGCGTGTGCGGGGCTCGTGTTGCTGCTGGGGAAGCACATCGCGCCCGGGCAGAGCTCGACCGACTATATGGAGGCGATCGCGATCGGAAACGGTCACGTCCCCATCCGGGCCAGTGTGGTGAAAAGCGTGGCGGCGCTCTTTTCGATCGGGTCCGGCGGCTCAATCGGGCGGGAGGGGCCGATGGTGCAGTTGGCGGCGGTGCTGGCTTCTCTGATCGGGCGCTGGCGGCAGTTTACGCCCCCGCAGCTGCGGCTGATCGTCGCGTGCGGTGCCGCGGCGGGGATCGCGTCCGCCTACAATGCGCCGATCGCGGGGTCGTTTTTCGTGGCGGAGATCATCCTCGGCACGATCGCGATGGAGAGTCTTGGCCCGCTCGCCGTTTCCGCGGTGGTCGCGACGCTCACGGTGCGGGTGCTGACTTCGGCGCACGTGCTTTATCGCGTGCCGGAGTTTCATCTCAATTCGCCGTGGGAGATGGGGCCGTATGTGGTGCTCGGTTTGCTGATGGGCGTGCTCGCACCGTGGTTTCTGCGGTCGCTGCGGCAGGCGGAAGGTTTTTTTGTCAGTCTCAAGCTTCCGTTGGTCGCGCGTCTGACTCTGGGCGGACTGGCGGTGGGGGCGATCGCGATCAACGTTCCGCAAGTGGCGGGCAACGGCTACTCGGTGGTGGTGCAGATCCTCAACGGCGGCCTGATGTGGAAAGTGTTGCTCGGGATTGCGGCCTGCAAGTGGCTCGCGACGATGGCCTCGTTTGGCTCGGGCGCGCCGGGCGGGGTGTTTACGCCTTCGCTGTTCATGGGAGCGAGCGGGGGTTACCTGTTTGGCATGGCGGTGCATACCGTGTGGCCGACGGCGGCGCAGGACCCGCGGGCGTTCGCGCTGGTCGGCATGGGGGCGTTTTTATCGGCGGCCAGTCGCGCGCCGGTCATGGCGGTGATCATGCTGTTCGAGATGACGCTGAGCTATGACATCATCTTGCCGCTGATGCTGTGCAGCGTGATTGCCTACTATACCGCCCGGGGGCTCGATACGCGGTCGCTCTATAGCGAGTCCCTGAAGACCAAGGCGGCCGCGGCGGAGTCGGTGGCCCCGTTCTCCACCGAGACGCGCGTCGCTGATCTGATGCGCGTGAAACCGCCGGTGGTAGGTGAGACCGCGCGTTTCGCCGAGATTGCGCGGCTGTTCCTGAGCGTACGGGTGAACAACCTCTACGTGGTCGATGCGGCAGGGCGGTTCAAGGGCGTGGTCTCGCTGCACGACATCAAACCGTATTTGGGTGAGCCGGACCTCGCGGAGTTGGTCATTGCGCGGGATATTTTGCACGAGGACTTTCCCCGGGTCGCCCCCGAGCAGCCCTTGGCCGAGGCGCTCGGCGGTTTTCTGGGGATCGCCGCCGAACGGCTGCCGGTGGTGGAGCCCGACGGGACGCTGCGGGGGAGTCTTTCGAAGGGCGACCTGCTCCTCGCGCTCGTCGAAAAGCGCAAGAAACCCGCGACCGCCTGATCCATGGGCGGGCCCGGCGATGACCGCGCGGAGATCGGACGGCGGAAAAATCTCCGCGGGCGCCGGAGGGAAAATGAACGTTTTTTGGGCGGTCGCGTCTTCCGCTGCGGTAGTTCACAGTGCAGGTCAGGTTAGGGAAGGCCGTCCAAGGGGTTGGGCGGCCTTCATCTTTTACCGTAGGGGGAGAGGCGAATGATTTTGCCGAATCGTCACCCCGGCGGTTTGCCGCGGTCCGGAAGCGTGGTCGTGCTCGCTCGGTCGTGAAACCGAAAACTCTGCAGGAACTTCATTGCGCGTGGTGCGGGTGTCCCGCGCCAGCGTTCGAACGGCGCGTTTTTTGGACCTGCCTGCCGTGGCACGCCCGGCTGTTGGTGCCGGTGGTGGGGCTCGTGTGGCGCGACTATTTTTCGGTCGACCGCGAATTGATTCGGGCCTGCGGGTCGGTCCGATCGATGGGGCAATTGAATGAGGAACTCGCCGAATACGTGGTCGACCACCGCAATCGCGGATGGTTGCGCCGGCGGGCCCGCGTGCGGGTCTCGACCCAGCGGCTGCGCCGGCTCGCGCGCAGCCATCTGGCGCCCCAGAGCGCCACGAGCCCGACCGAAGCCGCCCGATGAAAACCCACCACGACCTGATCAAATGGCAGGTGTTGGCGCTGGCCATCGGCCTGTATCCGGCCAGTCGACTCGGGGCCGAGGAGCTTTCGGTCGGGTTCAGCGCGGCGCGGGTGCTTTACGAAGAACGTCGGTATGCGGAGGCGCGCACCCTGTTTGGAGCCCTCGGTCGCGACCAACCGGACAGCGTGGAACTCAATTTCTACCTTGGTCGGTTGGCCCTATGGTTCGACGACGAGGTGGACGCGCTGGCCCATTTGGAAAAAGCGGCGCGCCTGTTGCCCGACGACGCGCGGGTGCAGAACGCGCTGGGCGATGCGTGCGGTCTTGCGGCGCAGAAAGCCGGCCTGCTGGCGAAGCTCGGGTGGGCGCGGAAATGTCTTAACGCCTACCGGCGGGCGGCGGAGTTGGCGCCGGCGGTGCCCGCTTACCGGTGGAGTCTGCTCGGTTTCTATTGTGTGGCGCCGCGGATTGCCGGCGGTGGCCGCGATGAGGCGGAGGCGCAGGCCCGCGAGATTGCGAAATTGGACCCGATGGGCGGGCGGGTGGCCCGGGCGACCCTTTTTCTCGCGGCGAACAAACCCACCGAGGCGTTTGCCCAGTTCGATGAGGTGTTGCGGGAAACGCCCGATGATTTCATGGCCCTCTACCACGTTGGGCGGTGTGCGGCGTTGAGCGGTCTGCAATTGGACCGCGGGTTGGCGGCGCTGGAACGTTGCCTCCGGCTTCTACCGCCGCACGGGGAGGGGATGCCGACGCTGGCGAACGTGCACCACCGCTTGGGCGAAATTCTCGCTCGGAGGGGAGATCGCAGCGGTGCGGAGGTGCACGCGGCCGCGGCCCGGAGAGTTCACCCGGACTTCCGGGCGGAAAAAGACGCGCTGCGGAACTGACCGGGCGTTCGGTTGAACCGACGCACGGTCGGAAAAGGAGAGTAGTGGTCGCCCCGGCGAGCGGGTGGGGGCGGCGGGCGAGGTTAGAAAACGACATGGCCACGGGTTTCCCCGTGGCCACGCGGCAGGTGCTGCAGTTGGGATCGCTTAACGCTCGGCGACCGTGGTGTCGGCGCCGACGAGAATGGCTTTCATGGCGCGGAAAAAGACATCGGTGTTGTCCATCGTGCCGGTGAAGTGGGCGGCGCCGCGGCCGTAGGCCGAGATCGGAATATCGGAGGCGGTGTGGACGGCGCTGGTCCCGCTCACCTGTCCGGTGACCAGGAAATTGCCGGCGTTTTTGCGCTCGAGGGGATTGTTCGGATGGGAGTTGAGGGGCGCAGTGGCATTGAAGGGTTGCTGCGTGTCGCGGATGGGGCGGGGATTGCTCTGCCAGTCTTCGTAGCGGTCGGCGCCGCCGGCGTAGCCGATGAGCATTTTCCGGTCGGGATTGGTGGTGGCGGGGTAGCCGTCGGGCTGGATCCCATACACGGGGAAGCCGGCGAGTTCGTAGACGCCGACGACGGGTGTCGCGGAGCCGGGGGCGGGGTCGCGGAGTTGGGCGGCACCGCCGCCGGAATTGGCGCGGGCGTTGAGGCTGGCCTGGGTGACGGTGGAGGCGCCGATGATGTTGACGCCCGCGCATTCGTGGTCGGCGGTGACGAGGACGAGCGTGTCGGGGTTCGCGGCGGCGAAGGCTTTGGCGCGGCCGATGGCACGGTCGAACTCGATGGTCTCAAGGATCCAGCGGTCTGTATCCATGTTGTGGGCCTGTTTGTCGATGGAGGCGGCCTCGACCATGAGGACGAAGCCGGCGGGGTTTTTTGACAGCACGGCGAGGGCCGCGTCGGTCATTTCATCGAGCATCGGTTGATCGGGGAAACCGAATTCGTTAACGACGGCGGGGTTGCCGCGACGACCGTCGATTTTGTCGGAGGCGACGTTCATGTTCGAGAGCGCATAGAGACCGAGGAGCTTTTCAGTGGAGGAGGGGAGTGCCTTGAGCTGCGTGGCGTTGGCGGTGTACGCAAAGCCCGCTTTCTGGAAATCGCCGAGGAGGTCGCGGTTGGGATCGAGGGCGCCGGCAGCGACGCCCCAGCCGGTGGCGAGTTCGGTGGGGAGCACGTAGTCGGTGGCGTTGTTGCGGGCAGAGCCGGCGGTGGTGGCGGGGAGGAACCATTTGCGGCCGCCGCCCAGGAGGACGGTGAGGTTGGCCTTCACGACGGCTTCGTCGAGATATTGGTCGCAGATGCCGGTGCCGGCACCGCGGTTCTGGGTGTGGATGGCGAAGGCGGCGGGGGTGGCGTCGAAGACGTCGGAGGTGGTGACGATGCCGAGGGATTTGCCGCCGGTGCGGGCGAGAAACTCGCCCATGTATTCAGTGCGCGGATTGTCGAACGCGTCGAGCGTGTCGTCGGGGAACACGCCTTCCTGATTGTTGTTGTTCTTGTTGCCCGTTGAGTAGCAGGAGGCGCCGGGAGCGGAGTCGGTGACGATGGAGTTGAGCGAGCAGGTCTGGAGCAGGCCGGTGACGGGAAAGGTGTCCATGGCAAGCGGGGCGAGGGCTTTGCCCTGGCTGACCCCATTAAGCATGAAACGCGCGGCGGTGCGGTGGGCGATGCCCATGCCGTCACCGATCATGAAGATGATGTTTTTGGCCTTGGGGTTGCCGAGCGCGGCACCCAGGTGGACGATCTCGAAATTTCCGGTGGCGATGACGGATTGGCCGTTGGGAAGCTGGGTGGCGCTGACGGTGAGACGATGGATACCGGGGGTAGCGAGGCTGTAGTTGCGGAGGGTGGCCACAAGCGTATTGGCGGGGAGGCCGGCGACCGTCGCAGGCACGAGCGTGATCGTGCCGGGGACCTCGGTGTTATTGACGTAAAATTTTACGCCGGCGATATTCTGGGCGGCGTCGGGCGAGATCGTGGCCTGCAGGTCGAAGCGCTGGCCGGGCACGAAGCGCGAGATGTAGGGAGGGTTCGGGTCCTTGAAGGAGAACAGATCGCTCGGCGGGGTGAGTCGCGAGACGATCGGTGCGGCGGAGACCGCAGAGAACGAGGCCGCCGCGAGCGTGGCGGCGAGCAGGAGGAAGCGTGGAGTGTGGAGCATGAGAGAAAATGAAACGGGCAGGGGCGGTGGGTGGAACTATGCGGACGTGGAGGGTTGGGCGGGTCAGGGCGCGGGTGGGGCGTCGAGGACGAGGCGGACAAACGAGTTGCGGCCGTCGGCTTCCGCGCGGGCGCCAACCTCAAGGGTGCCGGTCAGATGGAGGCGGCCGGGGCGCCACGGAGGGAGGCGTGGGCCTGCGTCAGGGACGATTACGTAGGCGGTGCTGGGCGGGGTGTCGTCGACCGAACAAAGACCCTGCGTCTCGACGACAATCGGCCATCCGGCGAGACGGAATAGGCCGGGGACGCGCTCTTGTTCGCGAACCATAAAGCCCACGAGGCGGACGCGGCGACCGCCGAGCCCGCGGAGTTTTTCCGAGTACTCGAGGCCGCGATCGCCGATGGGACCGAAAAATTCGGCGAAGGAGAGATCGGTGACCCCCTCGGGGGCGGGGGGAATCCCCGCCGCGGAGGAGGCCGCCGCGTGGGCCGCGAGGGCCGTTTTTGAGCGGGCGGCGTAGCGGGCCCAAGCCAGTGCGTCCGGTTCTCCGCCGGGACCGCGGGGTGGACGAGTGAGGGTGTCGGCCGGCACCGAGGCCCAGGAGGCGAAGAAGAGGACAAGACCAAGCGGAAAGCGCATACGGACGAGTTTAACCGCGGATTGTGGCGGCGGCGTGGCGCACCGGTTACGTGTGGGTGACAGAGCGATCCGCGGGCCGGGAGGCTGATTTTCGGGCCCGATCGGCCTTGGCGCGGCGCCACTTGAATTCGATCCAGGTGCCGGTGAAGATCTCCTTGCGCTCCACGTCTTCGAAGAAAGCAACGAGCGCACCATGGGTGCGCGCGGGGTGGGAGCGATCAAAGCGATGTTTGAGCCGCTGCCATTGGGCGAGCGCAGCCGAATCAGGCAGACGCTGCTCCTCCTCGGCGGCGGCGAGGAGGGCGTAGAGCAAGTGCGCTTCCTCCGATCGACTCACGGCACTTCATAGACCTCGAGCAGGCTGACGCCGGTTGCGCCACCGGCCCCGGTCACGTGCGCGGTGTAGCTTCCGGGATCGAGCATGACGAGCAGCGCAGCGTCTTTGCTGCCGTCCGCGAAGGCGAAGGCCCCGGCAGCGGTCGCGGCGTTGCGGAGCGCGGGGGCGGTCACCGCGGAACCCCAGTCGTCGTTAGCCAGCAATTGCTGTCCCGCCGCGTTGTAGAGCACGAGGCTGGGGTCGCCCAGCGGAGCGCCGATACCAAAACTTCCCAGCGCCGGTCCGGCGGCGCGGATGAGCATTGGCTTCGGCTTGGGGCCGGTGACCACGAAACCCGCCACGTGAGCGTCGGCTCCAGCACCGGTCAGGGCACGGCTCGAATGATTCAGCATGCGACCGGGGAGCGTGAGCCGGTAAACTAGGACCATGGAATCGTTCTCCATGCCGGAAGGGTGCGCATAGGCGACGCCGTCCTGCAGACCGTTCTGGGTGATGAAATCGTTGTCGTTGCCGACGAACAAAAAGTAGTCGTTTGGCGCGGTCGGATCCAAGGACGGAACCAAGGTCATCGCTTCCCATTTTTCCGAAAGGTTGTTGAGATCGTCGGTGGGGCCGTTGCGGAGCCCGAACTTGGCGAGTTGGGCGCCATCGTTGATATCGATGAATTCGGTGCGCGTCGCGGGTGTGATCGAAGCATCGAGCACGCCGGCGCGAGCGACCGGGTTGGCTGCATCGTCGAACTTCGTGCCGGCAATGTTCGTGGCGGCGCTGATGTCGTAGATGAGGATCTTCCGATAGTTAGAGGTCGGGTTGGGGTAAGTGTGCCCAAAGCCGGCATCGCGCGCGAGGACGAGGAATTGCGTGTTGTTGATTGCGAGGATTTCGCTTTGGGCGCACACGAGCGTGGCCCCGGCCGGCGTGCGCGTGGTGGGCAACTGCAGGACATACTCGCCCTTGAGGATCGGCGTCGCGGCCGTAATATCATAGGCGAGCAGACGGGTGTTGAACCGAATCAGGCTCGCGCCCCCGGTTCCGCCGTCCTGCCGTGCGGCCGATTGGAGGAGCGCAAAAAGCGTTTTGCCGTCGGGAGAAAGCGTCAAACCCTCGAGCCCTTGGTTGTTCTGACGGCCGACGGTAGGGTCGACGGGAGTGGGCGCGGGCTGGCCGGGCGCAGGATTGTTGGAGGCAAACGAATCGGCGCCGGTGCGCTGAGGAATGAAAGCGGCAGGCGGGCGGATCGCGGATTGCAGCACCCCGGCGGAAGTGAACTTGTAGATGTACGGACCGTATTCATCGCTGATAAACAACGTGCCGTCGGCCAGGCGCACGATCCCTTCGGCGTCGAGGGAGAGGCGTCCGTTGAACCCTTGCGGCATCGCCGGCAGAGAACCGGTTGCGGCACGGACCCCCGCGGCGCCGGCGGCCGCATCGAGTGCCGTTAACGGGGTGCCGTTGGCTTCGGTCAGCAGGGTGGTGTCGGCGACGGTGATGCGGACCTGGTTCTGGGACGAAGATCCGCCCGGCGATGGCGTGAAGCTGAGGGCCAGCGTGAAAAAGCGCGCCCGCCAATTCGTGGTGCCGGGATTGTTATAACCACGGTCGGGCTGCATGTAAAACGTCCCGCTGTAAGAACCGTCAGCCGCCCGCCGCCACGAGCTGGCGTCGTGCGTCAAGGCCGAAAAAGAACCGAGCGTCTCACCAAATTTGTCGCGGGATGCGGCCGGGATGCGGCCCACGCCGACGAGACCGTTGTTGATAAAATACTGGCCGTTGACCCCCGCCGTGACGGGGGCCGGCTGGGCAGAAACTTGCGGGAGGAAAAGAGTCGCAGCAGCGACGACGGGGAAAAATCGATGAACGAAGCGGTGGGTGGAATGCATAGCGTCCCAGTGGTAACCGCCTTGGGTGACGGACACGCGGCGGACAGGAAACAGTCCGGTTACGTTTCCGCATCTTGCGGCGCTGAGGCGGGGAACGGGCGGAAGTCGGACCCGGACGGCCTTGGACCGGCCGCATACCGATTGTCACGTTTGTGGCGAACCGGTGACGGCGGGGTGAAGGTTGAGTGACGGGAGGACTTTCGGGTTGCCCGGCGAAGTTGAACCGCGCGGTAGTTCACACCATGATTACACGCGTGCCCTTTCTGGCACTTTTCCTCCTCATCTCTTGGTCCGGATCCTTGGTGGCACGGGCGCAGCCGTCCACGGCGTTTATTGCCGGCCGGGTGCTCAGTGCCGGCAATGGGGTCGTGATTTCCGGCGTCGCGGTGAGTGTCCCCGGGGCTGGACCGGCGACGGTCACCGACCTCAACGGGCACTTCCGGTTGGATCGGCTGCCGGCCGGCAAGCAGGATATTTTGCTTTCGAAGGCCGGGTTTGAGCCGCTGACGGTAACCGGCTTTTCCGGGGCCGATCGAGACGGGGGGAAAGTCGATTTCGTGCTTACGCCGATTGAAGGCGGCGTGGTGCGCCTCGACAATTTCTCGGTCAGTGCGGAGGTGCTGCGGAATTCGGGCCGTGGATTGCTCGTCGAGCGGCAGAAGGCGGTGGCGGTGAGTGACTCGATCGGGAGTGAACAGATGAGCCGGCTTGGCTTCAACGATGCGGCCCAAGCCATGAAGGCCGTGACCGGGGCCTCCGTCGTCGACGGAAAATACGTTTACATCCGCGGTCTGGGGGATCGCTACAGCTCGACCTCGCTGAACGGCGCCGAAGTACCCAGCGCGGATCCCGACCGGCGTGCGGTCCAGATGGATTTGTTTCCGGCGGAACTGATCGATGCGATCGTGACCTCGAAGACGTTTACGCCGGACCGTCCCGGGAATTTCTCCGGCGGCAATGTGGACATCCGCACGAAGGCGCTGCCGGACACGCGGACCTTCGCGTTTTCCCTCGGTACAAGTTACAACGCGCAGACGACGGGGGAAGCGATTCTCGGGTATCCGGCGACCGAAGACTGGTTGGGGCGCGACGACGGGGCCCGCCAGATTCCGTCTGGGCTTGGGGCCAAAACTATCCCGGCCCGCGGGGCGGCGGCGGACGCGGAGATCGGGCAGCTCTCGCGGCTGTTCTCCCCCGTGATGGCGCCGACGCGGAACAAAGCGAAGTGGAACCGTAAACTTTCCGCCACCTACGGCGACCGCTTCGAAATCGGCACGCAGACGTTTGGCGTGATCGCCTCGCTTTCGAGCGACCACAATTTTTCGAGTTACCGCGGCGGGCGCATCGGACGCAACGAACTGCAGGGCACGAACAGCAACGCGCTCTCGACCACGGTGAGTCTCGACGACGAGCGTGGCAGCGAGGAGACGTCGGCGGGGGGGACGGCGAAAGTTTCGTGGCGGTTCAGTCCCGAGCACGAGGTTTCCCTGAACGGCCTCTTTAACTCGACCGGAGAGGATGTCGCCCGGCAGCAGAGCGGCCTCTACATCGCGGGCGGCGGCCTCGACAACGATCAGACCTACACGACCCGGACGCTGAAGTTCACCGAGCGCGAGCTGCGCTCGGTGCAGTTGACTGGGCGGCACCTGTTTTCGTCGTGGCGCGGACTCCTTGTCGAATGGACCGGTTCGAATGGAAGAAACACCCAGGACGAGCCCGACACCCGTTTTTTCAACAATTCGTCGCGGGTGATCGGTGGTCAGACGTTCTACGAATGGGAGACCTCCGGTCTGGTCAATCCGGCGCGCTATTTCCGGAAGCTGGAAGAGACGCGAAAAGATTACGGGCTCGATCTCACGCTCCCGTTCAACGCGTGGGACGGTCGGGAGATGAAACTCAAGGCCGGCGGCGCGATGGCGAGGATCGAGCGCGGCTTTCGCGAGCGCCAATACATCTACCGCTCGCTCGGGCGCCGGTTCGATGGCAACGCCGACACTTTTTTTCTCCCGGCGAATGTCGGCAACGTGAATCCGGCGACGGGGCGGTTTCTGACTGACTCCCTGTTCATCCAGGACACCTCTGCTCCGCGCAACAACTACGACGCCACGATGGGCGTGGACGGTGTCTACCTCATGGCGGATGTGCCGATCACGCAGAAGCTGCGTGCCATCGGCGGGGCGCGGATCGAAACGACTGACATGGTCGTGACGAGTCAGGACCCGACGCGGCGCAAAGGCTTGCTGGATCTGCGCGACACGCTGCCCTCGCTGAATCTGGTCTACGAACTGCACCCGAAAATGAATGTGCGTGCGGCCTTCGGGCGCACGTTGGCCCGGCCGAATTTTCGCGAAATGGCGCCCTACGAGACGTTCGAGTTTGTGGGTGACTTCGTTTACATCGGCAATCCAGACCTCAAGCGCACGCTGATCGACAACTTCGATCTGCGCTGGGAGTGGTTCACGGGACCGGGCCGCCTCGTCGCGGTCAGTGCCTTCTGGAAAAATTTGAAAAACCCGATCGAGAAGGCGATCTACGCGCCGACCGGGCTCATCATCAACCAGGGTGAAATCCAATACCAGAATCCCGAGAAGGGCCGGGTCTACGGTGCGGAGTTCGAGTTCCGGCAGAAACTTGAGGGGCTGTGGACGCCGCTGAAAAACTTTACCTTCGGGCTCAACCTCACGGTCGTCGAATCGTCGGTGGAGATTTCGCCTTCGGAACTCCGCGTGGCGCGGCTCTACAAGGCGGACGCACCGGCGACGCGTGCGCTCGCGGGCCAGTCCAACCATCTCGTCAACGGTGACCTGAGCTACTCGAATCCCCGCACGCGGACCTCGGCGAGCATCTACTACAATCTCTTTGGCGAGCGTCTCGCCCTGGTGAGTCCGCCGGGCACGCCGGACATTTTTGAGCAACCGTCCGCGGAGCTCGACTTCATCGTGTCGCAGAAATTTGCCGAGCGCTGGAAGGTCGGGTTCTCCGCGAAGAACCTGCTCAACTCCGAGGACCGGGCGACGCAGACGTTTCGCGGCGTGGATTACGTCCGCTACGAGCGGCCGCGGGGCCGCAGTTACTCCCTGAGCTTCGGCTACGGCTTCTGAGCCGGCTTCATTTTCCGTCCAACCCAACCACCCATACAATACGCATGAAACGCTCACTCCTCCTTAAATCGCTGGTCGCGCTGATCGTCGCGCCGGCCGGCCTGTCTGCCGCAGACGTCGTCGTGACGTCGGCGGTCACGTCGAACACGACCTGGACCCGCAACAACGTCTACATTCTCGACACGAAGGTCTTCGTGGAAACCGGGGTGCTCCTCACCATCGAGTCCGGCACCGTCATCAAGGGTCGGGCGAAGGCGAATCCGGCCGACGCGACGGCGCTCGTGATCACGCGCGGCGCCCGCCTCAATGCCAACGGCACCGCCACGGCGCCGATCATCTTCACTGCGGAGTCCGACAACCTGAGCACCAGCTCGCCGAATCTCACGGAGTCCGACCGCGGCCTCTGGGGCGGCGTGGTGATCCTCGGGCGGGCGCGGATCAACACCGTGAGCGGCCAAGGCAACGTCGAGGGCATCGCCACGACGGATGCGCGCGGCATCTACGGTGGCACGGACGACGACGACAATTCGGGGGTGCTGCGCTATGCGCAGATCAAGCACAGCAGCGCGATCGTGGCGGCGAATGTGGAGCTGAACGCGCTCACGCTCGGTGGCGTGGGTCGGGGCACGACGATCGAGTACATCGACTGCTACGCGGCGAACGACGACGGCGTGGAGTTCTTCGGCGGCACGGTGAACACCAAGTTCATGATCAGCTCGTTCAACGACGACGACAATTTTGACTGGGACGAAGGCTTCCGCGGCAAGGGCCAGTTCTGGTTCGCCATCGGGGCGAGCGACAAAGGCAATCAGGCGATGGAAATGGACGGCGGCACGACGCCGGAAGACGGCCAGCCCTACGCCATGCCCGAGCTTTACAACCTGACGCTCATCGGTTCGGGCGCGACGTCCACGAACACCGGCAGCAACGGCCTCATCTTCCGCGACAACACGGGTGGCAAACTCCACAATTCGATTCTCCACGACTACCGGACCTACGCGGTGCGCATCGAAACCGAAACCGCGCAGTCGCAGGACAGCGCGAGGCGTCTCGCGGCCGGTGATCTCGCGATCACGAACAATATTTTCGGCACGTTTGGCGCCGGCACGACGGACGCCCAGCTGTTCATCAGCCCGAATGCGACCACGGGCGGGGCAGCCCCGGCGAGCAATTATACGGCGGACCACGTGAAGGCGAACAACCGCATCAACACCGACCCGCGCCTCACCGGCATCAGCCGCACGCGCAACAAGGGGCTTGATCCCCGCCCGGCGAGCGGGAGCCCCGCGTTGAGCGGTGCGAAGACGGCCCCGGCGGACGGCTTTTTTGCGCAGACGGACTACGTCGGCGCGTTTAAGACGGCGAACTGGGCGAAGGGCTGGAGCGCGATCTCCCAGCTGGGCTACCTGACCGACGCCGACGCGACCGTGGCGGACGAGCCCGTGGTGTTGGGTTCGACGAGCAAGCTGCTCAATATTTCGACGCTCGCCACGCTCAACGCGAACGGCGTGATCTCGGCCGGCTTCGTTATCGGCGGCACCCAGGCGCAAACGGTTTTGATCCGCGCGGTCGGACCTGGCCTCACGCCCCTCGGCGTCGGCAGCGTGCTGGCGGATCCGACCATGGATCTGTACTCCGGGCAGACCGTCATTGCGAGCAACGACGACTGGAGCGGTGAGCAGGTCAGGAGCCTGGCGGCGAAAGTGGGCGCGTTTGCGCTGCCCGCCGGCAGCAAAGACGCCGTCCTCGTCAAGACGCTCGCGGCCGGCAACTACACGGTGGAAATCAAGGGCAAGGGTGCTGCGGGCAGCGTGATCATCGAGGTCTACGAAGTGGACTGACGAGCAAAGCGCACGGCGCCGCGGATAGAGTTAAAGCAGGGCGGGTCTCTGACCCGCCCTTTTTTGCGCCCGGGCGGATCGACGTTGACGTCCCGGTGGACAGCAGAAGCGGACTGAAGTCCGCCTTACTTGCCGGAGAGTTCGGCGGAGGCCAGCAGTGTCCGGACGCGCGGTTTGCGCCACGGTTCCGGATGGTCGGCCCGTTCGGCCTCCGCGAGCCCGGCGTTCAAGGCGGCGCGGGGCCGGGCTTTTCCATCGAGTGATTCACCGGCGATGGCCCAGCCTTGAGCGAGAGCGAAAGACTCCTCCGCGCGGTCCAGCGGCGGCAGCGTTTTCAGGAAGACGGCCGCGTCGGTCAGACGTGCCGTCGCGCGCGCGACGTCCGCACAGTCGCGCCACGCGGCGGCGAGCCGGGTCAGTTCAGT